>JBBION010000023.1:2370-20038 GCA_037443345.1 Rubrivivax sp.
GTCAACCTCGGCATCGGCATGCCGACGCTGGTGGCCAACCACCTCGGCGGCAAGGAAGTGATGCTGCACAGCGAGAACGGCGTCGTCGGCATGGGCCCGACGCCGGCGCCCGGCGAGGAGGACTACGACCTCATCAACGCCGGCAAGCAGCCGGTGACGCTGCTGCCCGGCGGCTGCTTCTTCCATCACGCCGACAGCTTCGCGATGATGCGCGGCGGCCACCTGGACGTGTGCGTGCTCGGCGCGTTCCAGGTCTCGGGCCGCGGCGACCTCGCGAACTGGCACACCGGAGCGCCCGACGCGATACCGGCCGTCGGCGGCGCGATGGACCTCGCGATCGGCGCGAAGAAGACGTGGGTCATGATGGAGCACACGACGAAGGCCGGCGAGCCGAAGATCGTCGAGGCGTGCAGCTACCCGCTGACGGGGCTGGCGTGCGTGAGCCGCATCTACACCGACCTCGCGGTGCTCGACGTCACGCCCGAGGGCGTGCGCGTCGTCGAGATGGCCGACGGCCTGGACTTCGACACGCTGCAGGCGCGCACCGGGGTGCCGCTGGTGCGCTGAACGACCCGCCGGACGGGTCGGTCACGGCGCCGGACGCTGCGCGGCGGGTCTGCGTGGAGCCTGCGGGATCCGCGCGGTCGATCGGCGTCGTCCGGGCGTGCGGCGGCGGGCCGATGCGGCCGCGGCGCGCGCCCTCACGCGCGTCGGGTCACTGCGCCCGTCGGCGAAACACGAGGTCCCACACGCCGTGCCCGAGCTTCAGGCCGCGTGCCTCGAACTTGGTCGGCGGGCGGTACGGCGGACGCGGGGCGTACCCCTCGGCCGTGTTGACGAGCCGCGGCTCGGCCGCGAGCACCTCGAGCATCTGCTCGGCGTAGGGCTGCCAGTCGGTCGCGCAGTGCAGGTAGCCGCCCGGCGCGAGCCGCTCGGCGAGCAGGGCGACGAAGGCCGGCTGGATCAGCCGGCGCTTGTGGTGGCGCTTCTTCGGCCACGGGTCGGGGAAGAAGACGTGTACGCCGGCCAGCGACGCCGGCGCGATCATCGCGCGCAGCACCTCCACGGCGTCGTGCTGGACGATGCGCACGTTCTCGAGGCCCGCCTCGCCGATGCGCTTGAGCAGCGCGCCGACGCCGGCGACGTGGACCTCGATGCCGAGGAAGTCGTGGTCCGGCATCGCGGCGGCGATCTGCGCCGTCGCGTCACCCATGCCGAAGCCGATCTCGACCACCAGCGGCGCGCGCCGACCGAACACCGCGGCCGCGTCGAGCGGCGTGGTGGCGAACGGCAGCACGAAGCGCGGACCCAGCTCGGCCAGCGCGCGCAGCTGGCCGCTGCCGATGCGCCCGCCGCGCAGCACGAAGCTGCGCACGGCGCGCAGCGCGGGCGTCTGGGGCGGGGCGGTGTCGTCGGTCGTCGTCATCGGGGGTGCCGGGTGCGGCGGGCGCGGCGGACGCGTGAAGCACGCGTCGCGGGGCGCGCATTGTCGCCGCGGCGCGAGGCCCCCGCGCTTCAGCGCCCGAGCAGCGCGGCCGGCAGCTCGATCTCGGCGGTCGACTCGAACGGCACGCCGCCCAGCGCCGGGCCGTGCATGCGCCCGCGCAGGCGTACGTCGAAGCGCCGCCGCTCGCCGCTGGCCAAGCCGATGACCTGACGCACGACGGCCCACGCCGAGACGGACGCCGGCACCGTCAGCACCGCCTCGCCGAAGGCCGGCACCTGCCCGCGCTCGGGGCTGACACCGAACGCGAACGACTGCCCGCCGACGCCGAGGTCGAGCGACACGCCCTGGAAGTCGACCGGGGCCTCGTTCGGGTTCTGCACGCGCAGCTTGACCGCCAGCCGCACCTCCAGCCCCTCGCCGGGCAGCGGCTCGACGCCGACCAGGTTCACGCGCAGCGGCTCGCGGCCGAGGAAGCCGGCGCAGCCGCCGAGGCCGGTGAGCACGACGACAGCCGAAGCGGCCGCGCCGCGACGGCACCATGTCCGCCTGTCCATCACTGCTCCCGGGGGTCGATCGAGGCGGCAGTCTAGCGCCCGGCGGCGCTACACTTCGGCGTGCCGCGGGTGTAGTTCAATGGCAGAACGGAAGCTTCCCAAGCTTCATACGAGGGTTCGATTCCCTTCACCCGCTCCAGATGTCGAGGGCCGCCGCGAGCGGCCCTCATCGTTGCAGCGCCGCGTCGTGGTCGGCGCGCGCACGGGGAGCGACCATGAACGCCACGCCGTACCAACTGCTGCGCGTCGGCCACGCGGCCGACCTGTCCGCCTCGCCCTGGGGCCCGTTCGAGGTGCACGCCTGTGCCGATCTCGACGCCGCCGCCGCCGCGCTGCGCGAGCGCCACGTCGACGCGCTGTGCCTGGCGCCGGCCGGCGACGACGACGCGCAGCGCCTGCTGCACTGGAGCGCGTTGTCGCACGCGACGCTCGACGCCGCCGTCGTCGTCACCGTGCCGGTCGTGACACCGGCACTCGCGGTGCCGCTGCTCGAGCGCGGCGTGCAGGACGTGCTGGCCCACGCCGAGGCCAGCGCGCTCACGCTGGCGCGCTCGCTGCGCCTGGGCATCGAGCGCAAGGCCATCGAGCGCGCGGCGCGCAAGGCCTACGCGACCGACCTCGCCACCGGGCTGCCGAACCACGCTCAGCTGCTCGAGCACATGACGCACCTGCTCGCGCTGCGCGAGCGCGAGCCGGCGCCGATGGCGCTGCTGGCGCTGCGCATCGAGGGCCTGGCGACGGTGGCGGCCAACCTCGGCGTCGAGGCGGCCAACGTGCTGCGCCGCAAGGCCGCGGTGCGGCTGCGCGCCGGGCTGCGCGCCAGCGACGTCGTCGCCGCGATCGGCGGCGACACCTTCGTCGTGCTGCTGGCGTGGATCGACGAGCACGCGTCGAGCCGTCTCGTGGCCGACAAGCTCGTCACCGCGCTGCAGCAGCCGTTCACGGTCGCCGGCACGACGGCGACGCTGGCCGTCAGCGTCGGCATCGGCGACTACCCCGAGCACGGGCGCGACGCCGACTCGCTGCTGCGCCGCGCCGTCGGCCAGGCGACCGGAGCGGCCAGCGTCGGGCGAGCGGGCTTCGCCAATCGCGTCGAGCGCGGCGCCGCGGCGGCGGCCAACGACGAGCGACCGCCGTCGTTCTGAGCGCCCCCAGGGCGGGACTGCGCCCAGCCCGCTCCCCGAAGGGGTCAAGGTAACTTGGGGCGGCCCGGCGTTTCCTCGAGAGCGCCGGGCGCCCGCGCGCTCAGCGCAGGTCGAACGCGACGAAGCGCCCGTCGTCGTGCACCGCGCGCGGCCCGGCGGCGCGCAGCCGCTGCGCGAAGCGCGGGTACAGCTCCAGCCACCAGGAGCACGTGGCGGCGACGACGACGAACTGCAGGCCCTGCGCACGCTGGCGCTCGAGCTCGGCCCGCGCGGCGTCGTCGTCGGCCGGCGCGCCGCCGTACTCGCCGTCGATCTCGACGAAGGGCACGCGCGTGCGCCGCGGCAGCACTTGCAGGCTGCCCCAGGCGTCGTCGTCGACGAGTGCGTAGCGGCTGCCCGGCGGCACGACGGCCATCAGCTCGTCGAAGCACTCGGCGGCCCAGTGGCCGCCGAGCCGCCACGCGCTGTCGAAGACCTCGTCGAGCGCGACGTGGCGCACCGGGTCGTCGTCGCCGGCGCGTTCGAGGCAGACCACCTCCCAGGCCGACAGGTCGCGCCGGATGCGAAAGCCCGCCGCGTACAGCCGCTCGACCATCGCGCGCGTGCGCTCGCGCCCGAGCTGGCGCTCGTGCAGCTCGGTGACGATGCGCTGGATCGGCCGCAGGTCCATGAACGCCAGCAGCGCGTGCTCGCCGCCTTCGATGTCCATCACGAGCACGGTCGGGCGAATGCGCGCGATCGCCTCGTCGAGCGGGCGCACCGGCACGTCGACGACGCGCGTCGCGCCGGCACCGGGCTCGGCCGACGAGGCCCAGAACGCGTCGTGCAGGTAGAACGGGCGCACGCCTTCGTGCTCGCCGAGCATGCACATCGACAGGTGAGGCGCCACGCCGTTGAGGCGGTACGTCGTGCGGATGCGCGCCTCGAGCTCGGGGTTGGCCTCGAACGTGTGCACGCGGTCGCTGCCGACGCGCTGCGCGCAGAACGTCGACAGCAGGCCGACGCCGGTGCCCAGCTCGAGCACGACGTCGTCGGGCCGCAGCGTGGCCGCCAGCGCGTGCAGCTCGGGCGCCTCGTAGGTGCCGGCGAGCATCGCCTCGCGCACGACGGGGTCGAGGTCGTCGCCGACCTCGAGCCGCACGCCGGCGATGTCGACGACGGCCGGTGCGCTCAACGGTTCAGGTCACCGAGGCACAGGTACTTGATCTCGACGTAGTCGTCGATGCCGTGGTGCGAGCCCTCGCGCCCCAGGCCCGACTGCTTGACGCCGCCGAACGGCACCTCGGCCGTCGAGATCAGCCCGGTGTTGATGCCGACCATGCCGTACTCGAGCGCCTCGGCGACGCGGAAGATGCGCCCGACGTCGCGGCTGTAGAAGTAGCTCGCCAGGCCGAACTCGGTCGCGTTGGCCAGCGCGATCGCCTCGGCCTCGGTCTCGAAGCGGAACACCGGCGCGACGGGGCCGAAGGTCTCCTCCTTCGCGCACAGCATCTCGCCGGTCACGTTGGCGAGCACCGTGGGCGTGTAGAAGCGCTCGCCGATGCGCGTTCCGCCGACGACGACCGTCGCGCCCTTGGCGACCGCGTCGGCGACGTGGCTCTCGACCTTGGCCACCGCCTGGTCGTCGATCAACGGGCCCTGCGTGACGCCGGCCTCGAAGCCGCTGCCGACCTTGATCGTCTTCGACTTCTCGGCGAGCCTGGCGACGAAGGCGTCGTAGACGCCGGCCTGCACGTACAGCCGGTTCGCGCAGACGCAGGTCTGCCCGGCGTTGCGGTACTTGCTGATCATCGCGCCGTCGACGGCGCTGTCGAGGTCGGCGTCGTCGAACACGATGAACGGCGCGTTGCCGCCGAGTTCGAGGCTGATCTTCTTGATCGTCGGCGCGCACTGCGCCGCGAGGATGCGGCCGACCTCGGTCGAGCCGGTGAAGCTCAGGTGCCGCACGACGTCGCTGGCACAGAGGACCTTGCCGATCGCGATCGAGTTCGCGCTGTCGGCGCTCAGCACGTTGAGCACGCCGGCGGGCATGCCGGCGCGCTGCGCGAGCTCGGCCGCGGCGAGCGCCGACAGCGGCGTCTGCTCGGCCGGCTTGATGACGACCGGGCAGCCTGCGGCGAGCGCCGGGGCGACCTTGCGCGTGATCATGGCGATCGGGAAGTTCCACGGCGTGATCGCCGCGCACACGCCGATCGGCTGCTTGATGACGAGGTAGCGCTTGGCCGGGTCGGTGGTCGGGATCGTCTCGCCGTAGACGCGCTTGGCCTCCTCGGCGAACCACTCGACGAAGCTCGCGCCGTAGACGACTTCGCCCTTCGCCTCGGCGAGCGGCTTGCCCTGCTCGGCGGTCATGATGCGCGCCAGGTCGTCGGCATGCTGGTGCAGCAGTCGGAACCACTGCATCAGGATCGCGGCGCGCTCCTTCGCCGTCTTCGCGCGCCACGCCGGCCACGCGCGGTTGGCGGCGGCGATCGCGGCGTCGGCGTCGGCCGCGCCACAGTTGGCGACGTCGGCGAGCTTGCCGCCCGTGGCCGGGTCGGTGACGTCGAAGCGCGAGCCGCCGGCCACCCACGCGCCGTCGATCAGCGCGTCGGTCTTCAGCAGCGTCGGGTCGTTCAGTGTCGACAGCGGGGAGGTCTTCATGTCCATCAGGGGTCTCCGGGGGTCTTCGTCAGCGCAACTCGTATTCGAAGGTGCTGACCACGCGCAGCCGCTTGGTGCGCGAGCTGCCGTCGTCGAAGCCCTGGCCGTCGCTGCCGCTGATCGTGATGACGCCCTGGTTGGCGTTCTTCAGCTTGCCGAGCTGTGCCCCGGCCTCGGCGGCGAACTTCTGCGCCTGCTCGCGCGCGTTGCGCGTGGCCTCGGCGAGCAGCGGCGCCTTGACGTCGTTGAAGCCGCGCAGCTGGTAGCGCGGCCCCGGACCGCCGGGGCCGTCGTCGTTGCCGGTCAGCTGCACGCCGGCCTGGATCAGCGGGTCGACGGCGAGCGCGGCGGCCTCGACGGCGGCCACGCGCGCCGTCTTGACGACGACGCGGCCGACGCCATTGAAGCGAAGCGGCTGGTTGCCCTGCGCGTACTCGCGCGCGAACAGGTCCTGCACCTGCAGCGGGCGCACCTCGAGCTCGGCGTCGGCGAAGCCCTGCGCGCGCAGGAACTCGACGACGCGGTCGCGGTCGTCGGCGAGCGCCTTCTGCACCGCGCCGAACTCGCTGCCGCCACGGCGGAACGCCAGCGTCCAGGTCGCGAAGTCGCTCTCGACGTCCTTCTCGGCCAGGCCCTTGACGGTGACCGAGCGGTCGGCCATGCGGAAGCGCTCGAGTCCGGCGCCGACCAGAAACCCGGCCAGCACCAGCCCCGCCGCCAGCAGCAGCGCGGCGACCATGCGGGACAGCGGCGCGTCGTTCATCGGGCAGGGGGCATGCGAGACGAGGGCCCCGATTACACCGCAGCACGGCGGGCCCGCCGCGTCGGTTAGAATCTGGTTGAATCAACCAGACCCTCGTCCGGCCCGGGGCGGCCGGCCCGAGTGCGCGATGGAATCGATCGGCCTGTTCGAAGCCAAGACCCACCTGTCGGAACTCGTCGCCCGTGCCGAGCGCGGCGAGGAGGTCGTCATCACGCGCCACAACAAGCCGGTGGCCAAGCTGGTGCCGATCGCCCCGGCCGAACCGGACGCGCGGGCGCGCCGCGCGGCCGTCGAGGCGCTGCTGCATGCCGCACGGGGGCGCCGCCTGGCGATGGACTGGCGCGCGCTGCGCGACGAGGGGCGGCGCTAGCGATGGCCAGCCCCGGATTCGTGCTCGACAGCTCGGTGGCGCTGGGCGCCTTCTTCGCCGACGAGCAGGACGACTACTCCCTGGCCGTCTGGCGCAGCGTGGCCGACGCGCAGGTGTTCGTACCGGCGCTGTGGCACCTGGAGATGGGCAACATCCTGTCGCGCGCGTTGCGCGCCGGCCGCATCTCGGCGCAGGAACTCGACGACAGCTGGGCGCGGCTCGACGAAGTCGGGCTGCTCTCGCTGCCCGCCGTCGGTGACGCGCGGCACTGGTCGCGCCGCGCCGCCGACTGGGGCCTGACGGCCTACGATGCGTGCTACCTCGACACCGCGCTGCAGCAGCGGCTGCCGCTGGCGACGAAGGACCGGCAGCTGGCCGACACCGCGCGGCGCGTGGGCGTGTCGCTGTACCTGAACCCGAACCTCGATGCGCGCTGAGCGCGCCGTGACCCATCATGAAAGCCTCCGAGATCCGCTCCACGTTCCTGAAGTTCTTCGAGTCGAAGGGCCACGCCGTCGTCGCCAGCTCGCCGGTGGTGCCGGGCGACGACCCGACGCTGCTGTTCACCAACGCCGGGATGAACCAGTTCAAGGACGTGTTCCTCGGCTTCGACAAGCGGCCGTACACGCGCGCGGCCACGGCGCAGAAGTGCATCCGCGCCGGCGGCAAGCACAACGACCTCGAGAACGTGGGCTACACCGCGCGCCACCACACGTTCTTCGAGATGCTGGGCAACTTCAGCTTCGGCGACTACTTCAAGCACGACGCCATCGTCTACGCGTGGGAGCTGCTGACCGGGCACTTCAAGCTGCCCAAGGACAAGCTCTGGGCCACGGTCTACGCCGAGGACGACGAGGCCTACGACATCTGGCTGAAGGTGATCGGCCTGCCTGCCGAGCGCATCGTGCGCATCGGCGACAACAAGGGCGGCCGCTACATGTCCGACAACTTCTGGATGATGGGCGACACCGGTCCCTGCGGGCCCTGCTCGGAGATCTTCTACGACCACGGCCCCGAGGTCGCCGGCGGCCCGCCCGGCAGCCCCGACGCCGACGGCGACCGCTACATCGAGATCTGGAACAACGTCTTCATGCAGTTCAACCGCACCGAAGACGGCACGATGCACCGGCTGCCCAAGCCGAGCGTCGACACCGGCATGGGCCTCGAGCGCCTGGCCGCCGTGCTGCAGCACGTGCACAGCAACTACGAGATCGACCTGTTCGCGAACCTGCTGCAGCACACGCGCGACGCCGTGGCCGCCGCCGGCGGTGACCCCAAGGTCGACCTGCAGACGCCGAGCCTGAAGGTCATCGCCGACCATATCCGCGCCTGCGCCTTCACGGTCACAGACGGCGTGATCCCGGGTAACGAGGGCCGCGGCTACGTGCTGCGCCGCATCGCGCGGCGCGCGATCCGCCACGGCTACAAGCTCGGCGCCCGCAGGCCCTTCTTCCACCGGCTGGTGCAGCCCCTGGCCGGGCTGATGGGCGATGCCTACCCCGAACTCGCGCGCGAGGCGGTGCGCGTCACCGACGTGCTGAAGCAGGAGGAGGAGCGCTTCTTCCAGACCATCGCGCACGGCATGGAGATCCTCGAGGGGGCGCTGGCCGGCGGCACGCGCGTCATCGACGGCGAGACCGCCTTCAAGCTGCACGACACCTTCGGCTTCCCGCTCGACCTGACCGCCGACGTCTGCCGGGAGCGCGGCGTGACGGTCGACGAGGCGGGCTTCCAGTCGGCGATGCAGCGCCAGCGCGAGCAGGCGCGCGCGGCCGCCAAGTTCAGGATGGCCGCGGGGCTCGAGTACAGCGGCGCCGACACCGCCTTCCACGGCTACGAGCACCTGGTCTGCGAGCACAGCCAGGTGACCGCGATCTACGTCGACGGCACCCCGGTCACCCGGGCACGCGCCGGCGACGACGTCGTGATCGTGCTCGACCACACGCCGTTCTACGCCGAGAGCGGCGGCCAGGTCGGCGACACGGGCGAGCTGCGCAACATGCGCGCCCGCGTCGTCGTCGAGGACACGGTCAAGGTGCAGTCGGCGGTGCACGGGCACCAGGGCCGCATCGTCGAGGGCGAGGTCGAGCTCGGCGACACGCTGGTCGCGCGCGTCGACGGCGAGCGTCGTGCGCGCACGATGCGCAACCACAGCGTGACCCACCTGATGCACAAGGCGCTGCGCGAGGTGCTTGGCGGCCACGTGCAGCAGAAGGGCAGCCTGGTCAACGCCGAGCGCACGCGCTTCGACTTCGCCCACCACGCGCCGATGACCGAGGCGCAGATCGCGCAGGTCGAGTCGCTGGTCAACGCCGAGATCCTGGCCAACGCCGCGACGCAGGCCCGCGTGCTGCCGCTGGACAACGCGCAGAAGCTCGGCGCCGTCATGCTGTTCGGCGAGAAGTACGGCGCGACGGTGCGCGTGCTCGACATCGGCTCGAGCCGCGAGCTGTGCGGCGGCACGCACGTGGCGCGCACCGGCGACATCGGCCTGTTCAAGATCGTGGTGGAGACCGGCGTCGCGGCGGGCGTGCGCCGCGTCGAGGCCGTCACCGGCGACAACGCGCTGGCCTACCTGCAGCAGCTCGAGCGCACCGTCGGCGACGTCGCCGGCGCGCTGAAGGTCGCGCCGGTCGAGGCGCCGTCGCGCGTGGCCGCCGTGCTGGACCAGGTGCGTGCGCTGGAGAAGGAGGTTGCCGCGCTCAAGGGGCGTCTGGCCAGCGCGCGCGGCGACGAGCTGCTCGCCCAGGCGGTCGACGTCAACGGCCTGAAGGTGCTGGCGGCGACGCTCGACGGGGCCGACGCGAAGTCGCTGCGCGAGACGCTCGACAAGCTCAAGGACAAGCTGAAGACCGCCGCGATCGTGCTGGCGACGGTGGAAGGCGGCCGGGTCCAGCTCGCCGCCGGCGTCACCGCCGACAGTGTCGGCAAGGTCAAGGCCGGCGAGCTCGTCAACTTCGTCGCGCAGCAGGTCGGCGGCAAGGGCGGCGGCAAGCCCGACATGGCGATGGCCGGCGGCACCGATGCGGCGGCGCTGCCCGCGGCGCTGGCCAGCGTCCGCGGCTGGGTGGCCGGCCGCGTCTGAGCGGCGCGCGGCGGATCGGCGTTCCGGGGTGGCGGCACCGATCGCGGTGCCCGCGGCCTCCTTCTCGACGCGCCACCCGGGCCGCAGCCCTGGCGCACTGCCGCGCAAGGGCTATCTGCGCAGCCGCTCCTCGAGAGCCTTGCACGGGTCGCCGGTGGGCACGGCCGCCGCGGGCCTGCGCTCGTCGGCGACCAGGCCGTCGGCCGCGTCGCCGAACATCACGACCCACGACACGGTCCCCGGCGGCAGGTGCAGCGGCACGCCGCGGTCGCGCGACGCGTGCTGCGCGCCGGTGTGCAGCACGACGCGCGCGCCGGCCGGCGCGGCCTGCAGCGCGTCGGCGACGGTGCGCGCCATCGACGCGTCGCGCGCGATCTGGATGCGCACCATGCCCGGCTCCTGCGACGCCGGCAGAAGGTTGCAGTGACCGGTGCGCACCGCCTCCACGAGCCGCTCGCGGGGCGCGTCGCCGATGCGCGCGTCCCAACCGGCGTCGCCCATGACGCTGCGCATCCGCGGCCGCGGGAGGTTGCCGCCGAGCACAGGCACGCCGGCGCGCACCGCGGTCATCACGATGCCCTCGTACGAGTCCCAGGGCCAGCCGGCCCAGCCCAGCGCCTCGCGCGCCTGCGCCGGGGTCGCGTCGAGCGGCAGGCCGCGCGTCGAGCGGCCCGCGTCGGCCATCTCGAGCACCACCGCCGCCAGTTCGCCCCGGGACGCCAGCGCGGCGATCTCGGCGGCCGCCTGCCTCTGCTGGTCGGGCTGGTCGTGCTGTTCGCCGAAGATCAGCACCGGCGCCGTCGCCGCCCCGCCGCCCGTCGTCGCGGCGCAGCCGGCGATCACGAGCGCGGCGCCGAGCAGCGCGACGATGCGGCGCACCGCCGCCGTGCGCCTCGGGATGCAGCAGGGCCGGGAGGGATTCATCGGCGCAGCATAACCGCCGCGCCGTGCCAAGATCGCGCCCTGCCGAATCCCGCCCGATCGCCCATGCCCCTCGTCCCGCGCCAGAGCACCGATGCCGAGGTCGACGCCTTCGCGTCGCTGTGCCAGCGGCTCGGCGGCTTCGACGTGCGCGTCTCTGCCGAGTGGGCCGACGGCTTCCTGACCGCGGTGCACGCCGGCTGGCGCGCCGTGCCCTTCGACGAGGCGCTGGAGGCGATGTGCGGCGACGCCTTCGACCGCGCCTGCGCCGACCCCGAGGACCGCGAGCGCGCGCTGGCCGTGCTGCGCGCGCGTGACACGGTGCTGGCCGACCATCTGGATCCCGAGTGGCTGCTCGAGGCCCCGGACTCGCTGCGCCTCGTGCCGCTGATGTCGCCGTGGGACGACGAGGCGCGCGACGAGGCGGTGCTGCGTGGCTGGGTCACGCCCGAACGCCGCGGCGAGCTGGCCACCGGGGCCGTCTGGGCCGAGGGCTTCCTCGACGCGCTCGACGCCTTCGCAGCCGACTGGTCGCTGCCGCCCGACGCCGACGCCGAGGTCTTCGGCGACCTGCTCGCGCAGGTCCGTGCCTTGACCTTCGACGAGGGCAGCACCGAGCTGCTGGCCCATGTCGAGCAGACCTACGGCGATGAGCCCGCCGACCGCGAGCGGCTGATCGACGAGGCCTGCTTCGCCGTCCAGGACCTGCGGCTGTGGTGGCTGGACCACGCGCCCCGGCCCGAGACGCGGCGCGTCGAGAAGACCCCGGGCCGCAACGATCCCTGCCCCTGCGGCAGCGGGCTCAAGTTCAAGAAGTGCCACGGCGCCGGTTGACGCGCAGGCCCGGGCCGCCCGCCGGCATCATGGCTCGGCCGCCGCGCGCAATGCCGACTGGCGCGCCCGCGCCGCCTCGCTGATCGCCAGCACCGCGGGGTGCTTGAGCCGGCGCTCGCCGGAAACTGCGAACACCTGGTGCACGACGTCTTCGGTGCGGCCGACCGTGCGCACCTTGAACTGCACCTCCGTTTCGGCGGCGACGAAGCTGGGCATCGGGAACACGCCCGCACCCGCCTGGCCGAAGGCCTTCATCACGGCGGTGTCGTCGAAGTCGGCGACGACGCTGGGGCGGACGCGCACCTCGTCGAACCAGCGATCGAGCCGGGGACGCAGCGCCGAATCGCCGCCTGGCAGCAGCAGCGGCGCCCCGGTCAGGCTGTGCGGGAAGCCGCCGAGCAGCGGCTTGGCCAGCGCCGGCGCGGCGAGAAAGCAGACGCCGCCCTCGACGAGCAGGTGGTTGAATCCGCGTACGTTCATCGTCGCAGGCAGCGGGCGGTCGGACAGCACGAGGTCGAGCTCGTGCACCGCCAGCAGCGACAGCAGCTCTGCGAAGCGGCCCTCGCGACACAGCAGCCGCGGCCTCGGCTCGACCTGCAGCGCCGGCTCGAGCAGCCGCACCGCGACCACCTTGACCACCGAGCCGGTGACGCCGACGCGGAAGACCGTGCTGCCGCTGCCGCGCTGGCGGTCGGCGAGCGCGTCATTGAGCTGCTCGCCGACGCTGAACATGCGGTCGGCGTAGTCCATCACCAGGTGCCCCGTCTCGGTGAGCTCGAGCTTGCGGCCGGCGCGCCGCCACAGCGGCTCGCCGACGGCCTGCTCGAGCTGACGCATCTGCGTGCTGATCGACTGTGGCGTGACGTGGAGCCGCTCCCCCGCCTTGGCCACGCCGCCGCTCTTGGTGACGACCCAGAAGTAGTGCAGGTGGCGGTAGTTCAGGTGCTTCATGGCGTTCGTCACCTCCAGAAAATGGATTCGAGACAGCGAAGAATTCGATTTTGCACGCGGTGAGCCAGCGTCTAAGCTTCGTGTCGCTGTCCAGCCCGTGTCATGGGCAAAGGCCCAAATGTCTGAGGGCTTTGTCGTCGATCTGACCCATGGCCGACACGGGCGGCGTCGATTCGCCATCTATCGCAGGAGACCTCCATGCAACGTCGTTCCTTCCTCTCCAAGGCCACCGTGGGTGCCGGCGTCGGCGCCGGCGTCGCGCTGATGGGCGCGCCGGCCATCGTCGGCGCGACGCCGAACGTGCGCTGGCGCTGCTCGTCGGGCTTCCCCAAGTCGCTCGACACCATCTACGGCGCGGCGGAGGATACCGCCAAGCGCATCGCCGAGGCGACCGGCGGCAAGTTCCAGATCTCGGTCGCGCCGGCCGGCGAGATCGTGCCGATGCCGCAGGCCGCCGACGCGGTGGCCGCCGGCACCGTCGAGTGCTCGCATACCGCGGCCTTCTATTACGTCGGCAAGGATCCGACCTGGGCCTTCGGCACCTGCATCCCGTTCGGCATGAACTTCCGCCAGATGAATGCCTGGTGGCTCGAGGGCGGCGGCGACAAGATCTTCAACGACTTCCTCAAGCCCCAGGGCATGCGCTACCTGATCTCGGGCAACACCGGCGCGCAGATGGGCGGCTGGTTCCGCAAGGAGATCACCAGCCTCGACGACGTCAAGGGCCTGAAGATGCGCATCCCCGGCCTGGGCGGTCGGCTGTGGAGCGCGATGGGCGCGGTGCCGCAGCAGATCGCCGGCGGCGACATCTACCCGGCGCTCGAGCGCGGCACGATCGACGCCACCGAGTGGGTCGGCCCGTACGACGACGAGAAGCTCGGCTTCAACAAGGTCGCGAAGTTCTATCACTACCCCGGCTTCTGGGAAGGCGGCGCGGCGCTCGGCTGGCTGGTCAACGAGAAATCGTGGAACGCGCTGCCTGCCGACTACAAGGCCATCTTCACCGCCGCGGTGAAGGAAGCCAACGCCGGCATGATGGCCAAGTACGACGCGCTGAACGCGCCCGCGCTGCGCCGGCTGATCGCCGGCGGCACGGTGGTCAAGCCCTTCCCGCGCCCGGTGATGGAGGCGTTCTATCGCGCCGCGCTGCCGATGTACCAGGAGATCGGCGCCGGCAATGCCAACTTCAAGCGCATCTACGACTCGTACACCGGCTTCCAGCGCGACGCGGTGAGCTGGATGCGCTTCACCGAGAACACGTTCGACGACTTCATGGCCAACGTGCTGCGCCAGGGCTGAGCCCGCGCCGAGCGAGTGCCTGCGCACTCGCGAGTGGCTGGCGAAGGCCGGAGGGCCTGCCAGCCCGACGGCTGAGCCCGCGCCGAGCGAGTGCCTGCGCACTCGCGAGTGGCTGGCGAAGGCCGGAGGGCCTGCCAGCCCGACGGCTGAGCCCGCGCCGCGTCGAACAGCCCCGCCCCTGCGGGGCTGTTCGGCTTGAAGCGGGCCCGACCCGCTGATCAGAGAGACGGTGCGGCGCCCGCAGGCGTGGCGCCGCGACGGAGGGACGACGTGAAAGCCTTGCTCGCCCTGTGCAGGGGCATCGACGCGATGTCCGAGCGCATCGGACGCAGCGTCTACTGGCTGCTGCTCGCGGCCGTGGTCGTGAGCACCGCCAACGCGCTCGCGCGCTACCTTTTCGACGTCGGCTCGAACGCGTTCCTCGAGGCGCAGTGGTACATGTTCGCGGCGATCTACCTGCTGGGTGCCGGCTGGGTGCTGCTGCACGACGCGCACGTGCGCATCGACGTCGTCGCCAGCCGCTTCCCGCGCCGCTGGCAGGTGACGGTCGACGTCGTCGGCATCCTTTTCTTCCTGCTGCCGCTGACGGTCTTCGTCGCCTGGACCGCGCTGCCGCCGGTGCTGCTCGCGATCGAGACCAACGAGGTCTCGGCCAACCCGGGCGGGCTTCTGCGCTGGCCGCTGTACGTGATGGTGCCGATCGGCTTCGCGCTGCTGTTCCTCCAGGCGTTGTCCGAGTTGATCAAGCGCGTCGCGTTCCTCACCGGGCACGGGCCCGACCCGCACGCCAAGCACGACGAGACCGACGAGGAGCGGCTGCTCGCCCAGCTCAAGCGCGAGGCCGAGGAACGCGAAGCCCGCGAGGCCGCACAGGGCGCCGCCACGGGCACGACGCAGGGGAGCCGCGCATGAGCTGGCTCGCCGCCAACCTGGCGCCGATCATGTTCGGCGCGCTGCTGCTGTTCCTGCTCAGCGGCTTCCCGGTCGCGTTCGCGCTCGCCGCCACCGGCATGGTCTTCGGCTGGATCGCGGTCGAGCTCGCTCTCGTGCCGGCGCAGTTCTTCAGCGCGCTGCCGCTGCGCCTGTTCGGGATCATGAGCAACGACGTGCTGCTCGCGATCCCGTTCTTCACGTTCATGGGCCTGATCCTCGAACGCAGCCGCATGGCCGAGGACCTGCTCGAGACCATCGGCCAGGTCTTCGGCCCGATGCGCGCGGGGCTGGCGATCGCGGTCGCGCTCGTCGGGGCGATGCTGGCCGCCACGACCGGCGTCGTCGCCGCGTCGGTCATCGCGATGGGCCTGATCTCGCTGCCGATCATGCTGCGCTACGGCTACAACCGGCCGCTCGCAGCCGGCGTGATCACCGCGTCGGGCACGCTGGCGCAGATCATCCCGCCTTCGATCGTGCTCATCGTGATCGCCGACCAGCTCGGCCAGAGCGTCGGCGACATGTACAAGGCGGCGTTCGTCCCGGCCTTCCTGCTGGTGGGCATCTACGTCGTCGCGATGCTGGTGCTGGCGCTCGTGCGTCCGCGTTGGGTGCCGGCGCTGCCGCCGTCGGCGCTCGTCTACCACGAGCCCAACGGCAACACGGGCCATCGCTCGCTGGCACTGCTGGCGCTGGCCGCGGTGCTGGTGGGCCACGCGGTCTTCTCGTACTACCCGCAGATCAAGGCGCTGCTCGGCGCCGACCCGGCCCGCGTGCCGCCGACCGACGAGAAGATCGTGATGGCGATGCTGGGCGGCATCGGCTTCGCGTGGCTGGTCGCGGTCGTCGACCTCTGGCTGAAGACGCACCTGCTGTCGCGCCTGGCGCGGCAGGTGACCTTCGTGCTGATCCCGCCGCTGTTCCTGGTCTTCCTGGTGCTCGGCACGATCTTCCTCGGCGTCGCGACGCCGACCGAGGGCGGCGCGATGGGCGCGGCCGGCGCGCTGCTGATGGCCATCGGGCGCCGCCGGCTGAACGGCCTGCTGCTCAGGCAGGCGCTGGAGTCGTCGGCCAAGCTGTCGATCTTCGTGCTCTTCGTGCTGATCGGCTCGACGATGTTCGGCCTCACCTTCCAGGCCATCGACGGCCCGGTGTGGGTCAAGTCGCTGTTCGCCGTGCTGCCCGGTGGCGAGATGGGCTTCCTGCTCTTCGTCAACGCGCTGATCTTCGTCCTCGGCTTCTTCCTCGACTTCTTCGAGATCGCCTTCATCCTGCTGCCGCTGCTGCTGCCGGTGCTGAGGGACTTCGACGTCAACCTGGTCTGGTTCGGCGTGATGGTCGCGCTCAACATGCAGACCTCGTTCCTGACGCCGCCGTTCGGCTTCGCGCTGTTCTACCTGCGCAGCGTGGCGCCGAAGGTCGACTACGTCGACAAGATCACCGGGGCGAAGATTGCGGCCTTCAGCACGGCCGACATCTACAAGGGCTCGATCGCCTTCGTCGCGCTGCAGATCGCGATGGTCGGCACGGCGCTCATGTTCCCCGAACTGGTGCTCTACGGGCTCGGCGAGCAGAAGGTGCTGGACACCGAGGGCGTGAACCTCGACATCACGCCGCTCGACGAGGAGTTCGAGAAGCCTCCGCCGGGCTTCGGCACGCCGCCGCCGCAGTGATGCGCCTCGCGCCGGGCACGTGCATGATGGCGGGCCGCGCCGCGACGCGGCCGGGCCCGCTTCAGGAGACACGATGAACGCAGTCGAACCCACCCGCCGCGGCCGCGCGCCGATCGGCGGCCTCTCGCACGTCCGTGGCGACGACCAGCCGCTGCTGTCCACGCTGACCGTCGCCGAGTGCCTCGAGGCCGTGGTCGCTGCACGGCCGGACGCCGAGGCCTGCGTCTTCCGCGAGGCCGGCGTGCGCTGGACCTGGCGCGAGCTGCGCGACCGGAGCGACCGCCTGGCCGCCGGTCTGCTGCAGACCGGCGTGCGGCGCGGCGATCGCGTCGGCATCTGGTCGCCCAACCGGCCGGAGTGGATCCTCGCGCAGTACGCCACCGCGCGCATCGGCGTCGTCCTGGTCAACGTCAACCCCGCCTACCGGCTGTCGGAGCTCGAGTACGCGCTGAACAAGGTCGGCTGCAGCGCGCTCGTCACCGCGGCCGCCTTCAAGAGCAGCGACTATCTCGGCATGCTGCAGGCGCTGGTGCCCGAGCTGGCGCAGGCCGAGCCCGGCCGGCTGCAGGCGCGTGCGCTGCCGGCCTTGCGCAGCGTGATCCGCATGGGCGCCGAGCGCACGCCGGGCATGTTCAACCTCGACGACGTGCTCGCGCGCGCCGACGCCGGGTCGATCGCCGAGGCGCGACGCATCGGGGCCGCGCTCGACTGCCACGACCCGATCAACATCCAGTTCACGAGCGGCACCACCGGCGCGCCGAAGGGCGCGACGCTGACGCACCACAACATCGTCAACAACGCACGCGACGTCGCCCGCACGATGGGCTACGACGCCGGCGACCGGCTGTGCGTACCGGTGCCGCTCTACCACTGCTTCGGCATGGTGATGAGCTCGCTGGCGACCGTCGTCACCGGCGGCACGATGGTGTTCCCCGGCGAGGGGTTCGACCCGCTGGCCACGCTGCAGGCGGTGGCGGCCGAGCGCTGCACGCACCTGCACGGCGTGCCGACGATGTTCATCGCCGAGCTCGACCACCCGCGCTTCGCCGAGTT
>JBBION010000024.1:0-18184 GCA_037443345.1 Rubrivivax sp.
GGCGGCCAGCGCGCGCGCGAGCGCGTCGCGCGCCTCGGCGCCGAGGCGCGCACGCTCGGCCACGAGGTGCACGGTGACCCGCACGCCGGCGGCCTGCAGCCGGGCGGCGGCCTCGAGCCCGTCGGCACCGTTGTTGCCCGGGCCGGCCGCGACCCACACCCGCTGCGCGTCGGGACGCAGGGCCAGCGCGAGCCTGGCCACTTCGAGCCCGGCTCGACGCACGAGGGTGCCCGGCGGTACGCGGCTCAGCGCCGCGCGCTCGATGCGCCGCGTCGCCGCGGTGTCGAACAGGGGCCGAGGGGGCGCATCGGCGTCGATCGGGATCGGCATGGCGGGCAGGCTACCGGAGCGCGTTCGGCCGCACAAGGCGGGTCAGGTCGCCGGCTGCGCCGCGGCGCGAGCGGCGATGCGGGCACCGGACCGGTACCGGTCCAGACCGAAGCCGTCGGTGTCGATGGCGCACTCGCGGCCGGCCAGAAGGTCGGCGACGACGCGCGCGCTGCCGCAGGCCAGCGCCCAGCCGCTCGAGCCGTGACCGGCGTTGAGCCACACGCCGGGCAGGCCGGTGGGACCGATGAGCGGCGCGCCGTCGGGCAGCATCGGGCGCGCGCCCTTCCAGCATTGCACTTGCGACGTCTGCGCGGCGCCGGGAAACCAGTCGTCGAGGACCTTGTACAGCGTGGCCAGCGGTTGCCGACGCTGGTGCTGCAGCGTGCCGCCGAGCTCGGCTCCGCCGGCCACGCGCACGCGCTGCCCCAGGCGGCTGATCGCGACCTTGAAGGTCTCGTCCATCAGCGCTGCGCGCGGCGCGTGCGGGGGCTGGTCGTCGACGTGCCGCAGCGGCGCCGTGATCGAGTAGCCGTAGACCGGCGCCATCGGCAGCCGCACGCCGTGCGGCGCCAGCAGCGGCAGCGTGCCCAGCGCCGAGCACAGCACCACGGCGTCGAAGTCCATCGTGCGGGCCGGCGCGACGGGACCACCCTCGAGCGCCGGCACCGGGCGCAGCGTCAGCTGCGGCCGCGCACCGGGCGTCAGCGCCAGCGTCTCGCAGCCGAAGTGCCACTGCACGCCGTGGCGCTGCGAGGCCTGCCGGATCGCGTGCGCGAACTGGCGGCAGTTGCCCACGCCGTCGTCGGGCAGGTGGATGCCGCCGGCCAGCGGCGTGTGCGGGTTCAGCCCCGGCTCGACGCGCCGGCAACCCTCGGCGTCGAGCATCTCGTGGCGGGCGCCGAAGTCGCGCAGCAGCGCCAGCGCCGCCTGCGCGCGCGCGCGCTCGCCGGCCGTGCGCAGCAGCACGAGGTAGCCGCGCGCGCGCTCGTACTCGAGGTCGAGTTCCTCGGTCAGCGCGTCGAGGCGCTCGCGGCTGTAAGCGGCCAGACGGTGCAGGCGGCTGCGGTTGACGGTGTAGCGCGACGGCGCGCACTCGCGCCACCAGCGCCACAGCCAGCCGGCGAGGGCGGCGTCGGGCCAGCCACCGAAGCGCACCACGGCGTGGCGCCCGAAGAGGTGCCGCAGCACCTTGGCCGGCATGCCGGGCGCAGCCCACGGCGACACGTAGCCGGGGGCCACGACGCCGGCGTTGGCGAAGCTGCCCTCGGTCGCGACGCTGGCGCGGCGCTCGAACACGCAGACCTCGTGGCCGTCGCGCGCGAGCTCGTGCGCCGTCGTGACGCCGACGATGCCGGCGCCGATCACGGCCACGCGCATCAGGGCCTCCGGGCCGTCGCCGACGGGCGCCGCTTGGGGGCGGGCCGATGCGCTGCGCCGTGGCCGGGGGCGCGGAAGGCCGCAATGCTATACTTCACAAGTTTGTCTGCGCAGCGACGTGTCGTCGCGTGGGTGGGCCTGCACAGGGCTGCCGCCGCGTCACCGCCGAGCAGACGACGACTCGCGAATCCAGCGGCCGACGGGTGTCGCGACCGGTGTTACGAAGGTAACCAGTGGTTGCGATCAGCGCCGGATTCTAGACCCAACCTTCGGAGCTCCCCATGAACGTCAGCATGCGTGAAATGCTGGAAGCCGGTGTCCATTTCGGACACCAGACGCGCTTCTGGAACCCCAAGATGGCCCCCTTCATCTACGGCCATCGCAACAAGATCCACATCATCAACCTCGAGAAGACGCAGCCTCTGTTCGAGGACGCGTTGAAGTTCGTGCGACAGCTGGCGGCGCGCCGCGGCACGATCCTGATGGTGGGCACCAAGCGCCAGGCGCGCGACGTCGTCGCGCAGGAGGCGCAGCGCTGCGGCATGCCCTTTGTCGACCAGCGCTGGCTCGGCGGCATGCTGACCAACTTCAAGACCGTCAAGGGGTCGCTGAAGAAGCTCAAGGACATGCAGGCGCAGGTCGAGGCCGGCACCGAGCAGATGACGAAGAAGGAAGGCCTGCTGTTCCAGCGTGAGCTCGACAAGCTGGTCAAGGACATCGGTGGCATCCAGGACATGAACGCGCTGCCCGACGCGCTGTTCGTGATCGACGTCGGCTACCACAAGATCGCGGTGGCCGAGGCGAAGAAGCTCGGCATCCCGGTGGTGGCGGTCGTCGACACCAACCACTCGCCCGAGGGCATCGACTACGTGATCCCGGGCAACGACGACTCGGCCAAGGCGGTGGCGCTGTACGCGCGGGCCGTGGCCGACGCCGTCCTCGAGGGCAAGGCGAACGCGACCTCCGAGGTCGTGCAGGCCGTCTCGGGGGGCGACGAGTTCGTCGAAGTCAGCGAGGACGCCTGATGCCGCGCGGGGCCTGCGCGCCCCGCGACGCCGCACGGCACACCGATGCCGCCGGGCCCGTGCGCCCGCGGCACGCACCTACCAGGGAGTAATTGGCAATGCCCGCAATCACCGCAAGCATGGTCGCCGAGCTGCGCGCCAAGACCGACGCGCCGATGATGGAATGCAAGAAGGCGCTGACCGAGGCCGACGGCGACATGGCCCGCGCCGAGGAGATCCTGCGCGTCAAGCTCGGTAACAAGGCCGGCAAGGCCGCCTCGCGCGTCACTGCCGAAGGCGTCGTCGCCGCGTCGGTCACCGGCGCCACCGGCGCGCTCGTCGAGGTCAACTGCGAGACCGACTTCGTGTCGAAGAACGAGTCGTTCCTCGCGTTCGCGAAGTCCTGCGCCGAGCTCGTCGCGCAGCACGCGCCCGCCGACGTGGCCGCGCTGTCGGCCCTGCCGCTCTCGCAGGACGGCTTCGGCCCGACGGTCGAGGACGTGCGCAAGGGCTTGATCGGCAAGATCGGCGAGAACATGACAGTCCGCCGCTTCAAGCGCTACGCCGGCGCCGGTAAGCTCGCGCACTACCTGCACGGCACCCGCATCGGCGTGATCGTCGAGTTCGACGGCGACGAGGTCGCGGCCAAGGACGTCGCGATGCACGTCGCGGCGATGAAGCCCGCGGCGCTGTCGGCGGCCGACGTGCCGGCCGACCTCGTCGACAAGGAACGCCGCATCGCGACCGAGAAGGCCGCCGAGTCCGGCAAGCCGGCCGACATCGTCGCGAAGATGGTCGAAGGCTCGGTGCAGAAGTTCCTGAAGGAGGTCTCGCTGCTCGACCAGGTCTTCGTCAAGGCGGCCGACGGCAAGCAGACGGTCGGCGCGATGCTCAAGGACAAGAAGACCGCGGTCAAGGGCTTCACGCTGTACGTCGTCGGCGAAGGCATCGAGAAGAAGGCCGACGATTTCGCGGCCGAAGTCGCGGCGCAGGTCGCGGCAGCCAAGGGGCAGTAAGCCAGCGTTGAGGCGTGCCGTCCTACACTTGCGGGCGGCGCGTATCTCGAGGGACCCGGTCGATGGCGGCGTACAAGCGCATCCTGCTCAAGTTGTCGGGCGAGGCCCTGATGGGCGACGATGCCTACGGCATCAACCGCGCGACGATCGTGCGCATCGTGCGCGAGGTGCAGGAGGTCACGAAGATGGGCTGCGAGGTCGCCGTCGTGATCGGCGGCGGCAACATCTTCCGCGGCGTGGCCGGCGGCTCGGTCGGCATGGACCGGGCGACCGCCGACTACATGGGCATGCTCGCCACCGTGATGAACTCGCTCGCGCTCGCCGACACGATGCGCCAGGAGGGCATGACGGCGCGCGTGATGAGCGCGATCGCGATCGAGCAGGTCGTCGAGCCGTACGTGCGGCCGAAGGCGCTGCAGTACCTCGAAGAGGGCAAGGTCGTCGTGTTCGCCGCCGGCACCGGCAACCCCTTCTTCACGACCGACACCGCCGCGGCGCTGCGCGGCGCCGAGATCGGCGCCGAGATCGTGCTCAAGGCGACCAAGGTCGACGGCGTGTACACCGCCGACCCGGCCAAGGACCCGACCGCGACGCGCTATGCGCGCATCACCTTCGACGAGGCGATCGTGCGCAACCTGCAAGTGATGGATGCCACGGCCTTCGCGCTGTGCCGCGACCAGAAGCTGCCGATCAAGGTGTTCTCGATCTTCAAGCCGGGCGCGCTCAAGCGCGTCGTGCTCGGCGAGGACGAGGGCACGCTGGTGCACGTGTGACGAGAGTGATTCGATGACCACCCCCGCCGAGATCCGCAAGACGGCCGAGCAGAAGATGGCCAGGTCGCTCGAGGCGCTGCGCGCCGAGCTGCAGAAGATCCGCACCGGCCGCGCCCACCCGGGCCTGCTCGACCAGGTGCACGTCCAGTACTACGGCTCGATGGTGCCGATCAGCCAGGTCGCCAACGTCAGTCTGCTCGACGCGCGCACGATCAGCGTGCAGCCTTGGGAGAAGGGCATGGGCGCCAAGATCGAGAAGGCGATCCGCGAGAGCGACCTCGGGCTGAACCCCTCGGCGCAGGGCGACCTGCTGCGCGTGCCGATGCCGCCGCTGACCGAGGAGCGCCGCCGCGAGCTGACCAAGGTCGCGCGCCACGCCGGCGAGGAGGCCAAGGTCGCGGTGCGCAACCTGCGACGCGACGCGAACGAACACGCCAAGAAGCTCCTGAAGGACAAGGCCATCGGCGAGGACGACGAGCGCCGGCTGCTCGACGAGATGCAGCGGCTGACCGACCGCATGGTCGCCGAGGTCGACAAGCTGATCGCCGGCAAGGAAGCCGAGATCATGGCGGTCTGAGACGCCGACGTCCCGTGCCCGACCTCAGCACCGCCCCCGCCAACGCCCCGGTGTCGCGCGTGCCGCGGCACGTGGCGATCGTGATGGACGGCAACGGGCGCTACGCGCGCCGCCGTTACCTGCCTCGCTTCTTCGGTCACAAGGCCGGGGTCGACACGATGGTGCGCGTCGTGCGCGCCGCGGCGGACCGCGGCATCGAGTTCCTGACTGTCTTCGCGTTCTCGTCGGAGAACTGGAACCGCCCCGACGAGGAAGTGGCCGGCCTGATGAGCCTGGTGCTGTTCACGGTGCAGAACCACCTCGCCGACCTGCAGCGCGAGGGCGTGCGCGTGCGCGTCGTCGGTGACCGCAGCGGCGTGTCCGACAAGGTGCGCGACGCGATCGACCGTGCCGAGGCCCAGACCGCGCACAACCGGCGCATCACGCTCACGGTGGCGTTCAACTACGGCGGACGCTGGGACGTCGTGCAGGCCTGCCGGCGCATCGCCGAGGCCGGCATCGCGCCCGAGCAGATCGACGAGGCGACGATCGCGCGCCACATGGCGCTCAGCCACACCCCCGACCCCGATCTGTTCATCCGCACCGGCGGCGAGATGCGCCTGAGCAACTTCCTGCTCTGGCAGGCGGCGTACGCCGAGCTGTACTTCAGCGACCGCCTGTGGCCCGACTTCGACGCCGACGAGCTCGACGCGGCGCTGCGCGAGTACGCGCGGCGCGAGCGCCGCTTCGGCATGGTGCAACCCGAGCCCTCCGAGCTGGTCGCCAACGCCTGATGCTCAAGCAGCGCATCGTCACCGCGGTGGTGCTGCTCGCGCTGCTCGTCCCGGCCCTGCTGGCGGATCATCCGCTGCCGTTCGCCGCGCTGACGCTGGTGCTCATCGCCGCTGCCGGCTGGGAATGGGCGCGTCTGAACGGCGTCGGCGGCGCAGCGGCGCTGGCCAGCGGTGCGGCCGTCGCGGCCGCGTGCGGTGCTTCGGCAGCGGTCGGCTGGGTCGAACGCGCACCGACGTCGCTGTGGCTGCTCGGTGCGCTCCTGTGGGTCGGCGGCGGCGCGCTGGCCTTGCGCGCCGGGCCCGCGGGCTGGCCCCACCTGCCGCGTGCGCTGCGCTGGGGGCTGGGGCTGGCCGCGCTGTGGCTGGCCTGGCTCGCGCTCGCACAGTCGCGTGCGACCGGACTGAACTTCGTGCTCTCGGTGTTCTGCCTGGTGTGGGTGGCCGACATCGCCGCCTACTTCGGCGGGCGCACCTTCGGCCGGCGCAAGCTGGCCCCGACGATCAGCCCCGGCAAGAGCTGGGCGGGCGTCTACAGCGGCTTGGCCGGCGTGCTGCTGCTGGCGCTCGGCTGGCTTTGGCTCGACCGCCACCTCCAGCTCGCGCCCAGCCTGTACACGCGGCTGCACGACGCTGGCGGCCTGACCACCGTCGTCGTCGGCAGCGTCGTGCTCGCGGCGATGAGCGTCGTCGGCGACCTCGTCGAATCGCTGGTCAAGCGCGCTGCCGGCGCGAAGGACAGCAGCGGCCTGCTGCCCGGCCACGGCGGCGTGCTCGACCGCGTCGACGCGCTGCTGCCGGTGTTCCCGATCGCCCTCGCCGGGCTGGGGCTGGCGCGCGCATGAGCCGTCCGGCGCGCTGCGCTGACCGATACTGCGCCCGATGAACCCGCAACGGCTGTGCATCCTCGGGGCCACGGGCTCGATCGGGCGCAGCACGCTCGACGTCGTCGCGCGCCACCCGCAGCGCTATGAGGTGTTCGCGCTGAGCGCGCAGTCGCGCGTCGACGACCTCGCGCAGCAATGCCTTCGCTTCCGCCCCCGCCACGTCGTGGTGGGCGACCACGTCGGCGCCGCGCGGCTGCGCGATGCGCTGCATGCGCACGGCATCGCCACCGAGGTGCACGTCGGCGCCCAGGCGCTGGGCGATCTGGCGGCGCACCCCGAGGTCGACGCCGTGATGGCCGCCATCGTCGGCGCGGCTGGCCTGCCGTCGTGCCTGGCCGCCGCCCGTGCCGGCAAGCGGCTGCTGCTGGCCAACAAGGAAGCGCTCGTCGTCGGCGGCGCGATGTTCATGGCCGCGGTGCGCTCCGGCGGCGCGACGCTGCTGCCGATCGACAGCGAGCACTCGGCGATCTTCCAGTGCCTGCCCGAGGACCGCCGCCGCTGGGCCGACACGATCGACCACATTGTGCTCACCGCGTCGGGCGGGCCGTTTCGCCAGCGCGAGCCGGCCAGCCTGGCCGACGTCACGCCCGACGAGGCCTGCGCGCATCCGAACTGGGTCATGGGGCGCAAGATCTCGGTCGATTCGGCGACGATGATGAACAAGGCGCTCGAGGTCATCGAGGCGCGCTGGCTGTTCGACCTCGCGCCCGAGCAGGTGCGCGTCGTGATCCACCCGCAGAGCATCATCCACTCGATGGTCGTGTGCCGTGACCGCTCGGTGCTCGCGCAGCTGGGCACGCCCGACATGCGCGTGCCGATCGCCGTCGGGCTGGCCCACCCCGAGCGCATCGAGTGCGGCGCCGACACGCTGGACTTCGCGCGGCTTGGCGCGCTGACGTTCGAGCCGCCCGACGCGCGGCGCTTCCCGTCGCTGTTTCTCGCCTGGGACGCGCTGCGCGGCCCCGAAGGCAGCACCGCCGTGCTCAACGCGGCCAACGAGGAGGCGGTGGCGGCCTTCCTCGCCGGGGCGATCGGCTTCACCGACATCCACCGCATCAACGCCGACGTCGTCGAGCGCGTGCTTCCGGACCTGCCGGCACAGCCCACGCTCGACGATGTCCTCGCGCTCGACGCCCGCGCGCGGCAGGCGGCACGACGTCAGGTCCAGGAGCGCGCGCGGTGACGACGGTCTTGGCGTTCCTGCTGACGCTCGGCATCTTGATCGTGATCCACGAGTGGGGCCACTACCGCGCCGCGCGGGCGTGCGGTGTCAAGGTGCTGCGCTTCTCGGTCGGCTTCGGCAGCGTGCTGTGGCGCCGCCAGCGCACGCCCGACGACACCGAGTTCGTGCTCAGCGCGCTGCCGCTGGGCGGCTACGTGCGCATGCTCGACGAGCGCGAGGGGCCGGTGGCGCCGCACGAACGCGGCCAGGCTTTCAACCGCAAGCCGCTCGGGCAGCGCGCCTTCATCGTTGCTGCCGGACCGGCGGCCAACCTCGTGCTCGCGGTCGCGCTGTACGCCGGCGCGCACTGGATCGGCGTCGACGAGCCGAAGGCCGTGCTGGCGACGCCGCCGGCCGGCAGCGTGGCCGAGCGCGCGGGGCTGCGCGCCGGCGACTGGGTCACGCAGTGGTCCGCCGACGGGCAGGAATGGGCGCCGGTGCGCTCGCTGACCGACCTGCGCTGGCAGGTCACGCAGGCCACGCTGCGCGGTCAGGACCTGCAGCTGCGCGTGACCGACCGCGACGGCCGCGGCGTGCGCGTGATGCGGCTGGACCTCGGCGGTCTAGGCGCGCGCGAAGTCGATGCCACGCTGATGCGCCGCATCGGGCTCGGCACCGCCTTCAGCGAGGCGACGATGGGCGAGGTGCGCGCAGGCGGTCCGGCGGCGCAGGCCGGGCTGAGGCAGGGCGATCGCGTGCTGCGCGTCGACGGCATCGCGATCGCCGACGCCGCGGCGCTGCGCGAGCGCATCGTCGGCGCCGTGCGCGACGGGCAGCCGCTGACGATGGCGTGGGAGGTCGAGCGCGGCGGCCGCTTGCTCGAGCTTTCGGTGACGCCGCGCGTGGCCGCCGAGGCCACCCCGCCGGCGGGACGCATCGACGCCTACATCGGCCCGGCGCCGCAGATGGTCAAGGTGCGCTACGGGCCGCTCGAGGGCATCGCCGAGGGCGTCACGCGCACCTGGGACGTGTCGACGCTGACGCTGAAGATGCTGGGCAGCATGCTGATCGGCGAGGCGTCGCTGAAGAACCTGTCGGGGCCGCTGACGATCGCCGACTACGCCGGGCAGTCGGTGACGCAGGGGCTGGCGTACTACCTCGGCTTCCTCGCCCTCGTCAGCGTCAGTCTGGGCGTGCTCAACCTGCTGCCGCTGCCGATGCTCGACGGTGGACACCTCATGTATTATTTCTACGAGGGCGTGACCGGGCGTCCGGTCTCCGAGGTCTGGCTCGAGCGGCTGCAGCGCGCCGGCGCACTGATCCTGCTGCTGTTGATGGGGCTCGCGTTGTCCAACGACGTGGCCCGCTTGCTCGGCCTGCACTGACTTCCCTTCTGCCCGATGCCTTTTCCGACTCCGATGGGCGCGCTGCGCCCGGTGGCTGCCTGCGTCGCGCTGGTCGCCGCCACTGCCGTCGCACCCGCCTGGGCGGTCGACCCGTTCGTGCTGAAGGACATCCGTGTCGAGGGCCTGCAGCGCACCGACCCGGGCACGGTGTTCGCGTCGCTGCCGTTTCGCGTCGGCGACACGTACGACGACGCCAAGGGCGCCGCGGCGCTGCGCGCGCTGTTCGCCACCGGGCTGTTCAGCGACGTGCGGCTCGAGGTCGACGGTGACGTCGTCGTCGTCGTCGTCGAGGAGCGGCCGCTGATCTCGGGCGTGCGCTTCGTCGGCATGAAGGAGTTCGAGACCGACGCGATCAGCAAGGCGCTGCGCGACGCCGGCATCGGCGAGGGCCTGCCGTTCGACCGCTCGCTGGTCGACCGCGCCGAGCAGGAGATCAAGCGCCAGTACCTCTCGCGCAGCCTGTACGCCGCCGAGGTCGTCACGACGGTGACGCCCGCCGAGCGCAACCGCGTCAACGTCACGTTCAACGTCGTCGAGGGTGGCGCGACGCGCATCCGCGAGATCCGCATCGTCGGCAACACCGTGTTCCCCGAGCGCACGCTGCTGGGGTTGTTCGAGCAGACCACCGGCGGCTGGCTGACCTGGTACACCAAGAGCGACCGCTACTCGCGTGCCAAGCTCAACGCCGACCTCGAGGCGCTGCGCGCGTACTACACCAACCGCGGCCACCTCGACTTCGCCGTCGAATCGACGCAGGTCACGATCTCGCCCGACAAGACCGACATCTCGATCACGATCTCGATCCGCGAAGGCCAGCAGTTCTTCGTCACCGGCGTGCGGCTCGAGGGCGAGTACCTCGGCAAGGACGACGAGTTCAAGTCGCTCGTGCGCGTGCAGCCCGGCGAGCCGTACCGCGCGCAGGACGTCGCCGACACGCAGCGCCTGTTCGGCGAGCGCTTCGGCCTCTACGGCTACGCGTTCGCCCGCATCGAGCCGCGCCCCGAGATCGACCGCGCGACGGGACGCGTCGTGGTCGTCCTCGTGTCGCAGCCGCAGCAGCGCGTCTACGTGCGCCGCATCAACGTCGCCGGCAACCTGCGCACGCGCGACGAGGTGATCCGCCGCGAGTTCCGCCAGTTCGAGTCGGCCTGGTACGACGGCGCGCGCATCAAGCTGTCGCGTGACCGCGTCAACCGGCTCGGCTTCTTCACCGAGGTCAACGTCGACACCGAGGAGGTGCCCGGCGCGCCCGACCAGGTCGACCTGACGGTCAAGGTGGTCGAGAAGCCCACCGGCAACCTGATGCTCGGTGCCGGGTACTCGAGCGCCGACAAGCTGTCGCTGACGGCGTCGATCCGGCAGGAGAACATCTTCGGCACCGGCAACTACCTCGGCTTCGAGCTGAACACGAGCCGCTTCAACCGCAACTTCGTGCTGTCGAGCGTCAACCCGTACTTCACGACGGACGGCGTGTCGCGCGCGTTCGACGTGTTCTACCGCACGTCGCGACCGACCAGCAGTTCCAGCAGCTCGTACAGCCTGGTGACCACCGGCGGCTCGATCCGCTTCGGCGTGCCGTTCTCCGAGTCCGACACCGTCTTCGTCGGCGTCGGCGTCGAGAGCACGCAGATCCGCGGCGGCACCTCGCTGCCCAACAGCTGGTACCTGTACCGCGAGGCCTACGGCGACAGGAGCCTGACGATCCCGCTGACGCTGGGCTGGGCGCGCGACGGGCGCGACAGCGCGCTGATCCCGACCACCGGCCGTTACACCCGGGTGAACCTGGAGTGGGGCGTGGGCGGCGAGACGCGCTACGCGCGCGCGAACCTGCAGGCGCAGCAGTACTTCGCGCTGGGCCCGCGCAACTCGCTGGGGCTGAACGCCGAGCTCGGCTACGGTGTCTCGCTCGACGACCGCGCGTATCCGTTCTTCAAGAACTACTACGGCGGCGGCCTCGGCTCGGTGCGCGGCTTCGAGCAGGGCTCGCTCGGGCCGGTCGACGTCACCGGCACCTACACCGGCGGGCCGAAGCGCCTGAACCTGAACGCCGAGTTCTACACGCCGATGCCCGGCTCGGGCACCGACAAGACGCTGCGGCTGTTCGGCTTCGTCGACGCCGGCAACGTGTGGGGCGAGGACGAGAAGATCGAGCTGTCGTCGCTGCGTGCGTCGGTCGGTGTCGGCCTGAGCTGGCTGTCGCCGGTCGGGCCGCTGAAGCTCAGCTACGGTATTCCGGTGCGCAAGGAACCGAACGATACAATTCAAAAGTTCCAATTCCAGATCGGGACCGCGTTTTGATGGACACGAGGCAGTGGAAGTCGGTGCTGGCCGCGGTCGTGCTGGTGACGGCCGGTGCGTTCGTGCAGGCGCAGGAGCTGAAGATCGGCTACGTCGACCTGCAGCGCGTGCTGCGCGACTCGCAGCCCGCCAAGGCCGCGCAGGCCAAGCTCGAGGCGGAGTTCAGCAAGCGAGAGAAGGACCTCGCCGACATGGCGGCCAAGCTGAAGGCGGCATCGGAACGTCTCGACCGCGACGCGCCGACGCTTGCCGAAAGCGAGCGCAACCGCCGCCAGCGCGAGCTCGTCGAGCAGGACCGCGAGTTCCAGCGCAAGCGCCGCGAGTTCCAGGAGGATCTCGCGCAGCGCAAGAACGAGGAGTTGTCGCAGGTGCTCGACCGCGCGAACCGGGCCGTCAAGCAGATCTTCGACCAGGAGAAGTACGACCTGATCCTGCAGGAGGTCGTGTTCGCCGGTCCGCGCGTCGACATCACCCGGCGCGTGATCGACGCACTGAACAGCGCCAAGTGACCGCGCCGACGCTGGGCGAGATCGTCGCCGCGCTCGGCGGCGAACTGACCGGCGATCCGCAGCAGCGCATCGGGCGCATCGGCCCGCTGGCGACCGCCGACGCGTCGACGCTGGGCTTCCTGTCCAACCCGCGCTATCGCGCGCAGCTGGCATCGACGAAGGCGGGCTGCGTCATCGTCACGCCCGAGGTGCGCGCCGACGCCCCGACGGCGACGATCGCCACCGCGGACCCCTACCTGTACTTCGCGCGCCTGACGCAGTGGTGGGCGCGGCGCACGCGCGAGCCCGCGACGCCGGGCATCCATCCGACCGCCGTCGTCGAGGCCGGCGCGCAGGTGCACGCCGACGCGTCGGTCGGCGCGCTCGCCTACGTCGGCCGCGGCGCGCAGGTCGCGGCCGGCGCGGTCGTCGGCGTGCAGTGCCACGTCGGCGCCGGCGCCGTCGTCGGCGAGGGCACGCGGCTCGCCCCGCGCGTCGTGATCGGCGACGGCTGCCGGCTCGGCGCGCGCTGCGTCGTGCAGCCCGGTGCGGTGATCGGCGGCGACGGCTTCGGCTTCGCGCCGAACCAGGACCGGTGGGAGAAGATCGAGCAGCTCGGCGGGGTGCGCATCGGCGACGACGTCGAGATCGGCGCCAACACCTGCATCGACCGCGGCGCGCTCGACGATACCGTGATCGGCGACGGCGTCAAGCTCGACAACCTGATCCAGATCGCGCACAACGTGCGCATCGGCGCGCACACCGCGATGGCCGGCTGCGTCGGCATCGCCGGCAGCGCGACGATCGGCGCGCACTGCACGATCGGCGGCGCGGCGATGATCGCCGGCCACCTCGAGATCGCCGACCACGTGCATGTCTCGGCCGGCAGCTTCGTCAGCCGCTCGATCCGCCAGCCCGGCCACTACACCGGCGTGTTCCCGCTCGACGACAATGCGTCCTGGGAGAAGAACGCGGCGACGCTGCGCCAGCTGCACCGGCTGCGCGAGCGCGTGCGCGAGCTCGAGAAGAAGACCGGCTGAGGCCGCGTCGCGACACACCGCCGGCCCACCGCCATGATGGACATCCACGAGATCCTCAAGAGACTGCCGCACCGCTATCCGTTCGTGATGGTCGACCGCGTGCTCGAGATCGAGCACGGCAAGCGCCTGCTCGCGCTGAAGAACGTCTCGATCAACGAGCCGTACTTCGTCGGCCACTTCCCGTCGCGCCCGGTGATGCCAGGCGTGCTGATGCTCGAGGCGCTGGCGCAGGCCAGCGCACTGCTGTCGTTCGACAGCGCCGGCATCGTCGTCGACGAGAAGACGCTGTTCTACTTCGCCGGCATCGACGCGGCGCGGTTCAAGCGCGTCGTCGAGCCCGGAGACCAGCTGCTGCTCGACGTGACGCTGCTGCGCGCGCGCCAGGGCATCTTCAAGTACGCGGTGCAGGCGCGCGTCGGCGACGAGGTGGCCGTCGAAGCCGAGCTGATGTGCACCGTGCGCCGCTCGGAGTGAGCCCAGCGTGGCGCGCGTCCACCCCACCGCGATCGTCGACCCGCAGGCCGAGCTCGACGCGTCGGTCGAGATCGGCGCCTACACGCTGATCGGCGCCCACGTGCGCATCGGTGCCGACACCACCGTCGGCCCGCACTGCGTGATCGAGGGCCGCACGACGATCGGTCGCGGCAACCGCATCTTCCCCTTCTGCTCGCTCGGCGCGGCGCCACAGGACAAGAAGTACGCCGGCGAACCGACCGAGCTGGTGATCGGCGACGGCAACACGATCCGCGAGTTCTGCACCTTCAACCTCGGCACGGCGCAGGATGCCGGCGTCACGCGGCTGGGCGACGACAACTGGATCATGGCCTACGTGCACCTCGCGCACGACTGCCGGGTCGGCAGCCACACGATCCTGGCCAACAACGCGACGCTGGCCGGCCACGTGCACGTCGGCGACTGGGCCATCGTCGGCGGGCTGACCGGCGTGCACCAGTTCTGCAAGGTCGGCGCACACGTGATGGTGGGCTTCGGCAGCGCGGTGTCGCAGGACGTGCCGCCGTTCATGCTCGTCGACGGCAACCCGCTCGCGGTGCGCGGGTTCAACGTCGAGGGCTTGCGCCGGCGCGGCTTCGGGCCCGGGCGCATCGGCGCCGTCAAGCAGATGCACCGGCTGCTGTACCGCCAGGGGTTGACGCTCGAGCAGGCGCGCGCCGACATCGCGTCGCTGGCGCAGGCCGTCCCCGAGGCCGCCCCGGACGTCGCGCTGATGCTCGACTTCCTGCAGCAGTCGACGCGCGGCATCGCCCGCTGACACCCCCGTGACCGCCGCTGCGGCGCCCCGGCTCGGCATGGTGGCCGGTGAGGCCTCGGGCGACCTGCTGGCCTCGCACCTGCTGGCCGCGCTGACGGCGCGCTGGCCGGGGCTGCGCGCCGCGGGGATCGGCGGGCCGCGCATGGCCGGGCAGGGCTTCGACGCCTGGTGGCCGAGCGAGCGCCTGGCGGTGCACGGCTACGCCGAGGCGCTGCGCCACTACCGCGCGCTGTCGGCGATCCGGCGCGCCCTCGGTGACCGGCTGCTCGCCGAGCGTCCCGACCTGTTCGTCGGCGTCGATGCGCCGGACTTCAACCTCGGCCTCGAAGCGCGCCTGAAGGCGGGCGGCGTGCGCACCGTGCACTTCGTCTGCCCGTCGATCTGGGCCTGGCGCGGCGGGCGTGCCGCGAAGATCGCGGCGAGCGCCGACCACGTGCTGTGCCTGTTCCCGTTCGAGCCGGCGCTGCTCGCGCGCCACGGTGTCGCGGCGACCTACGTCGGCCACCCGCTGGCCGACGTGATCGCGCTCGAGCCGCCGCGCGCCGCGGCGCGTGCCGCGCTGGGCCTGGCCGACGCCGACACCGTCGTCGCGCTGCTGCCCGGCAGCCGCACCGGCGAAGTCACGCACCTGGGACCGCGCTTCGTCGCGGCGGCGGCGCTGCTGCACCGGCAGCGCCCGCAGCTGCGCTTCGTGCTGCCGGCCGCGCCCGGCCAGCGTGAGCGTCTGCAGGCGATGCTGTCGGGCCACGACGTGCCGGTCACGCTGCTCTACGGGCGCTCGCACGAGGCGCTCGCCGCCTGCGACGTGACGCTGATCGCCAGCGGCACCGCGACGCTCGAGGCGGCGTTGTTCAAGCGGCCGATGGTCGTGGCCTACCACATGAACGAGCTGAGCTGGCAGATCATGAGCCGCATGCGCTACCAGCCGTGGGTCGCGCTGCCGAACATCCTGTGCGAGGACTTCGTCGTGCCCGAGTTGCTGCAGCGCGCCGCGACGCCCGAGGCGCTGGCGCGCGAAGTCGGCCGCTGGCTCGACGATCCGGCGCGATGCCGTGCCGTCGAGGTGCGCTTTGCCGGACTGCACCACCAACTGCGGCGCGACACCGCGCGCGCGGCCACCGATGCCATCGCGACGCTCCTCGGCCGCTGAACGCCGGGCGGCGACGCTGCCGCGGCGCTGGCGTGCGCTGCTCGCGCGGCAGGAGTGCCTCGGGCTCGTGGCCGGCGTCGACGAGGCCGGCCGCGGACCGCTGGCGGGGCCCGTCGTCGCCGCCGCCGTGATCCTCGACGAACTGCAGCCGATCGCCGGGCTGGCCGACTCGAAGCGGCTCGGCCCCGTCACGCGCGAGCGCCTGTTCGACGAAATCCGCGCCCGCGCGCTGGCGTTCTGCGTCGCCGAGGCCAGCGTCGAGGAGATCGACCGCCTGAACATCCTGCAGGCGACGCTGCTCGCGATGCAGCGCGCGGTGCAGGGGCTGCGGCTGCCGCCGCGGCGCGTGCTCGTCGACGGCAACCGCGTGCCGGTGTTGCCGATGCCGGCGCAGGCAGTGGTCAAGGGCGACGCGACGGTGGCCGCGATCTCGGCAGCATCGATCCTCGCCAAGGTGCACCGCGACCGCTTGTGTGTGGCGCTCGACGCGGCGCACCCGATGTACGGCTTCGCGCTGCACAAGGGCTACCCGACGCCCGAGCACCTCGCCGCGTTGCGCGCGCACGGCGCGTCGCCGATGCACCGGCGCAGCTTCGCGCCGGTGCGCGATGTCTGCGGCGGGCCCTTGCTGGCGCCCGCCGGCGGCGACTCGGCCGCGGCATGAGCGACCCGGTCGTCGTCACGTCGCGCGACAACCCGCTGCTCGTGAAGCTGCGGCGGCTGGCCACCGACCCCGGCGCGACGCGCAAGCTCGGCTGGGTCTGGCTCGAGGGCGAACACTTGTGCCGCGCCGCGCTCGCGCGGGGCGTGCGGCCGCGGGCGGCGGTGGTCGGTGAGCGCGCGTGGCGCACGCCGGGCTGGGCCGAGCTCGCGTGCGCGGCACCCCGCGTGCACGTCGTCGCCGACGCGCTGTGGAAGGGGTTCAGCACGCTCGAATCGCCGTCACCGCTGGGCTTCGTGCTCGACCTCCCGCAGGCGCCGCCGCTGCAGCCCGACGCCGCGAGCGTCGTGCTCGACCGCGTGCAGGACGCCGGCAACGTCGGCAGCATCCTGCGCAGCGCGGCGGCGCTCGGTGCGACGCAGGTCGTCGCGCTGGCCGGCACCGCCGGGTTGTGGACGCCGAAGGTGCTGCGCGCCGGGATGGGCGCGCACTTCGCGCTGCACCTCGTCGAGGGACAAAGCGTCGACGCGCTCGCGGCGCTGCGCGTGCCCCTGCTCGTCACCAGCTCGCACGGCGGCGTGCCGCTGCCGCAGGCGGCGCTGCCGTGGCCGTGCGCGTGGGTGTTCGGCCACGAAGGGCAGGGCGTGCAGCCGGCGCTGCTCGAGCGCGCGGCGCTCGCGTTGCGCATCCCGCAGCCCGGCGGCGAGGAGTCGCTCAACGTCGCCGCCGCGGCGGCGATCTGCCTGTACGAGTCGCTGCGCGCGCGCCCCGCGCGCTGACCGGCCTCGCGGCCGTCGTCAGGCGGTGCGGCACTCGGTCGTCGAGCCGCTCCAGTCGGTCAGCGGTCCGGCGAGGTCGGCGCCGCGCCGAAGCGCCGTCATCTCGGCGACGACGGCGAGCGCGATCTCGGGCGGCGTCAGGGCGCCGAGGTTCAGCCCCACCGGCCCGCGCAGCCGCGCGAGTTCGTCGTCGGCGAGGCCGAAGTGCTCGCGCAGCCGCTGGCGGCGCGCGTCGTTGTTGCGCTTCGAGCCCAGGGCGCCGACGTAGAACGCCGGCGTGCGCAGCGCCTCCAGCAGCGCGAGGTCGTCGAGCTTCGCATCGTGTGTGACGGCGACCACCGCGCTGTTCGCGTCGAGGTTCATCGCGAGCACGAGGTCGTCGGGCATCAGCGTCGACAGCGTCACGCCGTCCATCCCCTGCCAGCCCTCGTGGTACTCCTCGCGCGGGTCGCAGACGGTGACGCGGTAGTCGAGCATCACCGCCATCGCCGCGAGGTAGCGCGACAGCTGCCCGCCGCCGACGATCACGAGCCGCATCCGCGGGCCGTGCACCGTGACCAGCGTGCGGCCGTCGAAGCGCACGGTGTCGCCCGCGTCGGCGGCGCCGAGCGCGACGACGCCGGTGGCCAGGTCGAGCCGGCGCGCCACCAGCCGGTGCGACTCGATCGCCACCAGCAGCTCGCGCAGTTGCGACGCGGCCGACAGCGGCTCGAGCACGACCCGCACCGTGCCGCCGCATGGCAGCCCGAAGCGCTGCGACTCCTCGGCGGTGGCGCCGTAGGTCGTGACCTGCGGCAGCCGGCTGGCCAGTTCGCCGCGCGCGACGCGGCCGATCAGGTCGTCCTCGATGCAGCCGCCCGAGACCGAGCCGGCGACCTGCCCGTCGTCGCGGATGATCATCAGCGAGCCCGGAGGGCGCGGCGCCGAGCCCCAGGTGCGCACCACCGTGCCCAGCGTGACGCGGTGGCCGCGGTCCAGCCAGTCGAGCGCGGTGCGCACGACGTCGATGTCGATGCTGTTCATCGTCGAAGCTCCTCGAGGACAGGTCGGGGTCGATGCCAGGTCGCGAGGCCGCCCAGCGCGGCCAGCAGGCCGAGCGCGGCGTGCAGACCGCCGAACGCGGCCCAGCCGGCGTCCGTCGCCGCGATGCCGAGCGCCGTCACGGCCGCCGCGCTCGCGATCGCCGAGCCGGCCGG
>JBBION010000025.1:0-17791 GCA_037443345.1 Rubrivivax sp.
GGCGCCTCGATCACGCCGACGCCCTCGCCGGGGCGGTGCGGCGGCAGCGGCGCCGTCAGTTCGGCGCCGGTGACGGCATCGCCGCCGAGGATCTCGCCGATCACCTCGGCCGAGTGCAGCATCTCGATCATGCGCGCCCAGTGCGTGGCCAGCGCCCCGTGCTGCACCGCGCCGCCGGTGCGCGCGCGGAAGGCCTGCCGGCGCGCCTCGGCGCGCGGCGTGGCGATGAACTCGCAGTTCTGCACCCGCGCCAGCGGCCCGACGCGGTACCAGCCGGCCTCGGGCCCGAGCGACCGCAGGTACGGGAACTTCATGTAGCTCCACGGCCGCACCGCCTCGTCGACGAGCTCGAGGTAGGTCGCCGGGTCATGGCCGGCGACGGTGATGCGGCCCGCGGCGTCGCGCACCGTGATCCGGCCGTCGTAGAGCTCGAGCGCGCCGTCGTCGCGGTTCAGCGAGAACAGCGCCGCCGGCGCGACGCCGAAGCGGTCGTAGAGCGCCGGATCGGCCTCGTGCAGCCGCGCGACGAGGTCGACCGCCTGCTCGCACCAGTCGAGGATCTGCGGCAGCTCGGCACGCAGCGCGTCGCGCTCGGCCGGCTGCAGCCGGCGGTTGACGCCGCCCGGCACCGAGCCGGTGCCGTGCACCTTCTTGCCGGCCGTGAGGCGGATCACCTCCTGGCCGAACTTGCGCAGCAGCACGCCCTGGCGCGCGACGTCGGGGTGCGCGGCGGCAACGCCGACGATGTTGCGGCGCGCGACCTCGCTGTCGAAGCCGAACAGCAGGTCGGGGCTCGAGAGGTGGAAGAAGTGCAGCGCGTGCGACTGCAGGATCTGCCCGTAGTGCATCAGCCGCCGCTGCGCCTCGGCCGCCGGCGGCACGTGGCGGATGCCCAGCGCGGCGTCGATCGCCTTGCTCGCCGCGAGGTGGTGCGAGACCGGGCAGATGCCGCACAGCCGCTGCACCATCACCGGCACCTCCCAGTAGGGGCGGCCGCAGACGAAGGCCTCGAAGCCGCGGAACTCGACGATGTGCAGCCGCGCCTGGCGCACGCGGTGGTGCTCGTCGAGCAGCAGCGTGACCTTGCCGTGGCCCTCGACGCGCGACAGCGGGTCGATCGCGACGCGGCGCAGCTTGGCGGTGTCGGTGGCGGGGTCCATCAGTCGTAGTGGATCAGGCCGTGGCCGAGCTGGGGCGTCCGGCCCTCGAGCAGCGCGGTGACGCACTCCCAGATCGCGTCGGCGCTCGGCGGGCAGCCGGGCAGGAAGTGGTCGACGTGCACGACCTCGTGGATGGGGTGCACCTTGGCCAGCGGCAGCGGCAGTTCGGGGTCGTTCGGCACCGCGCTGCCGGCGGCGAGCCCCGGGCGGCCGTGGTCGTAGACGTCGACGAGGATGCGCCCGACATCGAGCGCGTTGCGCTGCGCCGGCAGGCCGCCGTTGATCGCGCACGCGCCCACCGCCACCAGCACCTTGCAGCGCGCGCGGAACTCGCGCAGCACGTGCACGTTCTCGGCGTTGCACAGGCCGCCCTCGACGAGGCCGACGTCGCAGTCGCCGCAGTGCTTGAGGTCGGTCAGCGGACTGCGGTCGAACGTGACGATCTCGGCCAGCGCGAACAGCCGCTCGTCGATGTCGAGGAACGACATGTGGCAGCCGAAGCAGCCGGCCAGCGACACGGTGGCGATGCGCGGCCTGCGCGCCGGGGCGGGCTCAATGCTCATCGGCCTCCTCCGTGCCGGCTTGCGCCGACACCGGCGCCCGGTCGAAGCGACGCTCGCCGATCGGCACCGCGAAGCCGCGCCGCTTGGGCAGGATCGCGCCCACCGGGCACACCGTCGCGGCGAAGTCGCTCTCGGCGAACGCGCTGTCGCCGAGCTGGCCGCTGGGCGAGTTGACCAGCAGGTGCGCGCCGACCCCGTGGCCGCCGATCGCGAAAACGCCCTTGCCGTCGACCTCGGTGCTGGCGCGCACGCACAGCTTGCACAGGATGCAGCGGTTGAGATCGAGCCACGTCGTCGGGTGGCTCGCGTCGACCGGGCGGTGCGGGTAGAACTCCTCGAACTGCGGGCCCGTCATGCCCATCTCGTACGCAGTGGCCTGCAGCAGGCAGTCGCCGCTCTTCTCGCAGCTCGGGCAGAAGTGGTTGCCCTCGACGAACAGCAGTTGCAGCAGCGTGCGCCGCTGCGCGTCGATGGCCGGCGTGCGGTTTTCGACGACCTGGCCGGCCGTCGCGCGCGTCGTGCACGCCGCGGCCCAGCGTCCGTCGACGCGCACGGTGCACAGCCGACACGCGCCGCTTTGCCCCAGGCGCGGGTGCCAGCACAGGTGCGGCACGTGGTGCCCGGCGCGCTGCGCGGCGGCGAGCAGCGTGTCGCCGTCGTCGAACGGCACCTCGACGCCGTCGAGTTGGAACGTGCTCATCCTTCGCGCTCCAGGTGCGCCAGCGCGTCGTCGCGGCCGGTCACGCGGCGCGCCGGCGCGAGTTCGGCGTCGAGGTCGAACGCCGGCACGAAATGCGGGCGCTGCAGCCGCCGCTCGTACGCCGGGCGGAAGCGCTGCAGCGTGTCGCGCAGCGGATTGGTCGCCGACGAGCCCAACCCGCAGTGCGTCGTGCGGTGCAGCAGCGCCTCGAGCTGGCGCAGCTCGGCCTCGTCGAACACGGAGCCGAGGCCGTCGGCGAGCTTGTCCATGCGGCGCACCACGAGCTCGGTGCCGACACGGCACGGCGTGCAGAAGCCGCAGCTCTCGTGCGCGAAGAAGTGCGCGAAGCCGCGCGCGACCTCGAACAGGTCGCGCGTGCCGTCGAACACCATGAACGCGCCCGCGGTGGGCACGTCCTCGAACGCGAGGCGCCGGCCGAACTCGTCGCGCGCCAGGCACACGCCCGATGGCCCGCCGACCTGCACCGCCTGAGCGTCGGTGGCGCCGGCGTCGTGCAGCACCTGCTCGACGGTGACACCGAACGGGTACTCGTAGACGCCGGGGCGTGCGACGTCGCCGCTGACGCTGTGGATCTTGGTGCCGCTGCTGCCCGGGGTGCCGAGTGCGGCCCACCACGCGCCGCCGCGCAGCGCGACGTGCGCCGCGGCGCAGAACGTCTCGACGTTGTTGACGACCGTGGGCTGGCCGAGGTAGCCGCGCTCGACCGGAAACGGCGGGCGGATGCGCGGCGTGCCGCGCTTGCCCTCGAGCGACTCGATCAGCGCCGTCTCCTCGCCGCACACGTAGGCGCCGGCGCCGACGTGGATCTCGATGTCGAAGTCGAAGCCGGCGGTGCCGCCGATCGACCGCCCGAGCAGCCCGCGCGCGCGCCGGCGCGCGAGCACGGCCTCGAGCCGCTCGAGCATCCAGCGGTACTCGCCGCGCAGGTAGACGAAGCCCAGGCGCGCGCCGAGCACGCGCGCCGCGACCGCCATGCCCTCGAACACGGTGTCGGCGTGGCGCGCGAGCAGCACGCGGTCCTTGAACGTGCCGGGCTCGCCCTCGTCGGCGTTGCAGACGACGACGCGCGTGCCGCCGTCGGGCACGGCTGCCTTGCGGCACAGGCGCCACTTGGCCGCCGTCGCGAAGCCGGCGCCGCCGCGCCCGCGCAGGCGCGAGGCCTCGAGCTCGTCGAGCGTCGCGTCGGCCCCGCGCTCGAGCACGGCCTGGATCGCGCTTCCGCGCAGCGGCTCGGCGCCGAGCAGCGCGTCGGCGCGGCGGACCGGGTCCTCGACGGCGAACCACTCGGGCGGCCATTGCACGACGGGCACGTCGGCGCGCACGAGGACGGCCAGTTCGTCGATGCGCACGGCCGTCATGCGCGTCAGCGCGTGGTGGTGGTTCACCAGCAGCGCCGGCCCCTGGTCGCCCAGGCCGGTGCACGACGTGAAGCCCACGCTGGCACGGCCGTCGGCGCCGACCTGCCCCGGCGCGACGCCGAACCGCTCGCACAGCCGCTGCGCGAGCGCCTGGTTGCCGAGCAGGCGGTCGGTGACGTTGTCGCTGAACAGCAGGTGGTAGCGGCCGACCGGGCGCAGGTGGAAGAAGCGGTAGAAGCTGGCCACGCCTTCGACGACGGCCGGCGTGAGCCCGACGCCGCGCGCCACCGCCGCCAGCACCGGGCGCGGCAACCACGTGGTGGCGGCCTGCACCTCGCGCAGGATCTGCACCAGCGCGTCGCGGCGCGCGTGCCAGCGCGCGAGCGCGGCGTCGACCGCGGCGGCAGCGTCGGCAGTCAGGCCCGGTTCCACGGCCCCATTGTGGCGAGGCCGGGTGACGGCCAGGCCATGACCGAGCGGGCCGCAAGGGCACCCACCCGGCCTAAGCGCTGCGGAAGCGGCTGAAGCGGATGAACGCGATCGCGACGAACGGCAGCACGAAGCCCAGCACCGTCGTCGTGATCAGCAGGTGGCCGAGCTCGCCGTAGTGGGCCGGCACGCTGACGATGCCGGTCAGCGGGTCCTTGACCTCGCGCGTCACGGTGAACCACTGGTTCAGGTACTTGGTGCCCAGTTGCGACGCCGACAGCGCCAGGTTCGTGAACGAGGCCATCACGGCGAAGTAGGTCGCCTTCAGCCGGTCGGGCGCCGAGCGCGCGATCCACGCCAGCATCGGCACCATCGCGATCTGGCCCAGCGGCGACTCGAGCGCGGTGTCGACGATCGCGATGAAGCGCGCGTCGACGACACCGCCGGTGCGCGCCGCGGTCCACTCGTGCAGCCCGTAGTACATGCCCAGCGTCGGCAGCGCGAGCACGGCGCCGACCACCGTCAGCATCGCGACGATGTGGGTGATCGAGTGGTCGCCCATGTAGCGGCGAAACAGGAACAGCCCGGCGAGCGTCAGCACGCTCGCGATCAGCGACAGCGTGGCGAGGAACTGCTGATCGAAGCCGAGCTCGTCGATCATCCACCACGTCGAGCCGGCGCCGGGGCCGGGCAGCGCGCGGAACACGAACACGACGATGGCGGTGCCGATCAGCGTGTGGCGCGCCTCGGGCGTGAGCTCGCCGGTGAGCTTCACGATCAGGAACACGATGATCGCCATCGACAGCGCGAACACGATCTCCTGCGCCGCCGGGATGTTCGCGACGCCGAGCCCGACCGACGCGACGGCGAACAGCAGCCCGCCGCCGAGGATCCACCAGTTGACCGGCGGCGGCTCGGGCTGCGCGGCGAGCAGGCGCAGCGCGTCGTCGCGCGCGATGCCGCGCGAGACGAGGCCGGCGAGTTCGCGCCGCCAGACCCAGCGCGCGAGCACGACGCCGGCCACCGAGACGACGGGGATCACGAGCGCCAACTGGTACACGTGCGTGTAGATCGCGACCTTCTCGGCCTCGGGCAGCGCCGCCGCGCCGGCGAACATCACGACGTTGACCAGCGACACCAGCACGCTGCCGCCGATGATCGCCACCCGGCCCAGCGTCTGCACCGTCGTGTTCATCAGCCGGCGCTGGTCTTCCGGCAGCGGCTGGCCGCGCTCGTCGACGCGCGGCACCGCCTCGACCGTCATCGCGTCGGCCACGACGTCCTGCAGCACGTAGCCCACGGGGCCGAGCAGCGCCGAGACGACGAACCAGGTCTCGACCGGCAGCACGGCGGCCATCGCCGCGCGGTCGGACAGCAGGCCGATCATGATCACCAGGCTGGCCGCCAGCAGCAGCGCGCCGAGGTAGATCAGCCCGGCCTTGTAGCGCCACATCAGGTCCACCAGGTGCCCCACGGGCATCTTCAGCGCCCACGGCAGCCCGGCCCAGAAGCCCAGTGCGGCGAGGAACTCGGCCGACAGCCCGAGGTACTCCTTGACGAAGAAGGTGCCGACGATGCCCGTCAGCCCTGAGATGCCGGCCGCGACGTAGACCATCAGCGGCGGCAGGTACGACAGCCGCATCTCGCGGCCGAGCTCGAGGATGTTGGCGTCGAACCAGCGCGCGAGCGCGGCGAACCAGCCGCGGCGCGCGGCGACGGAGTCGGTCATCGGCGGGGTGCTCATCGGCAGCGGCGGGGGGCGGCGCGAAGCGTAGCGTCGTGCCGCGGGAGCGGCAGCTTCGGGGTCATCGCGCTGCCGCCAGCCGCACGACGACCTCGTCGGCGACCGCGAGGCACGCGGTGAGCCCCGGCGACTCGATGCCGAACAGGTTCACGAGGCCCGGCACGCCGTGCTCGGCCGGGCCGGCGATCACGAAGTCGCGGGCGGGCTCGCCGGGGCCGGCGATCTTCGGACGGATGCCGCTGTACGCCGGCTGCAACGCGCCGTCGGGCAGCGCGGGCCAGTAGCGGCGGATCGCGGCGCAGAACGCGTCGCCGCGCGCCGGGTCGACGCGGTAGTCGAGTGGTGCGCCGTCGGGCAGCCACTCGGTGTCGGGGCCGAACCGCGCTTGGCCGGCGAGGTCCAGCGTCAGGTGCACGCCCAGCCCCGCGGCGTCGTGCAGCGGATAGACCAGGCGCGAGAACGGCGCCTTGCCCGTGAGCGCGAAGTAGCTGCCCTTGCAACGGTAGGCGCGCGGCACCTGCGCCGGGTCGAGTCCGGCCAGGCGCGACGCGAGCGCCGGCGCGTCGAGCCCGGCGGCGTTGACGACGGTGCGCGCGTGCAGCGTCGTCGCCACGCTGCCGCCGACGTCGAGCTCGATGCCACCGGCGACGACACGGCCGCCGAGCACGGGACTGCCGAACGCCAGCATCGCGCCGTGCGACTCGGCGTCGCCCTGCAGCGCGAGCATCAGCCCGTGGCTGTCGACGATCCCGGTCGACGGCGAGTGCAGGGCAGCGACCGCGCGCAACGCCGGCTCCATCGCGAGCGCAGCGTCGCGGTCGAGCCATTGCACGTCGGTCACGCCGTTGGCACGGGCCTGCGCCTGCAGCGCGCGCAGCGCGTCGCGCTGGCCGTCGTCGGTCGCGACGATCAGCTTGCCGCAGCGCCGGTGCGCGACGCCGTGAGCGGCACAGTAGTCGTACAGCTGCTCGCGCCCGCGCACGCACAGCCTCGCCTTCAGCGAGCCGGTCGGGTAATACAGCCCGGCGTGGATCACCTCGCTGTTGCGCGAACTGGTGCCGGTGCCGATCGCGGTCTCGCGCTCGACGACGACGACCTCGCGCCCGGCGAGCGCCAGCGCGCGCGCCACCGCCAGCCCGACGACGCCGGCGCCCACCACGACGACATCGGCGACGGCGTCGACCGCCTCGAACGCCACCGTCAGCGGTCCTCGAACACGGGCTTGCGCTTCTCGAGGAACGCGGCGACGCCTTCGCGGTAGTCGTGCGCGCGGCCGAGTTCGCGCTGCAGGTCGGCCTCGAGCCGCAGCGCGTCGGCGTAGCCCAGCTGCGCCGAGGCGTCGATCGCGCGGCGCGTGTCGGCGAGCGCCTTGGTCGGCATCGCCGCGAGCCGGTGCGCGAGCGTCTTCACGGTGTCGGCGAACGCGTCGTCGTCGACGCACTGCCAGATCAGCCCCATCGCCTGCGCGTCGGCGGCACCCAGCTTGTCGCCCGTCATCGCGAGCGCCAGCGCGCGCGCGCGGCCGACCAGGTGGGGCAGCAGCCAGGTGCCGCCGCAGTCGGGGACGAGCCCGATCTTCGAGAACGCCTGGATGAAGCTCGCCGAGCGCGCGGCGACGACGATGTCGCAGCCGAGCGCGAAGTTGGCGCCCGCGCCGGCGGCGACGCCGTTGACGGCGGCGACGACCGGCACCGGCATCGAGCGCACGCGCAGCGCCAGCGGCCGGTACAGCCGCTCGATGACGTCGCCGACGTCGACGTCGTCGCCGGCCATGCCGGCGTCGTTCAGGTCCTGCCCGGCGCAGAAGCCGCGGCCGGCGCCGGTGACGACGACGCAGCGCACCGTGGCGTCGTGCGCCGCCGCGTCGAGCGCGGCGTGCAGTTCGGCGTGCATCGCGGCGGTGAAGCTGTTGAGCGCCGCGGGGCGGTTCAGCGTCAGCGTGCGCACCGCGCCGTCGTTCGACGTCAGCACCAGCGGTTCGCTCATCGGGTCGTCTCCTGCGTCGGGCTGCCACGCATCGTAGCGGCTCGGCGGTGCGTGCTCAGTCGACCTCGAGGTCGACCGGCCGGTCGAAGTAGTGCAGCGCCACCAGCAGCAGCAGCGTCACCGGCAGCATGGCCCAAGGGTGCACGATGCCGGCCACGACGGCGGCGACCATCAGGAACAGCCGCAGCCCCCAGCCGTACAGGATGCCGGCGCGGCGCACGTGCTCGGCGGCCGCGGCGTTCAGCGGCTGGCGCTGTGGCGACGCGACCGGCATCGACATCACGAAGCTCGCGTGGCCCCAGTAGCGCATCGCCATCGCCGAGCAGACGTACGACGCGAACAGCACGAGCACCAGCAGCGCCTGCAGCACCGTGTGCAGCGACTCGGCGCTCGACCAGTGCTCGACGTGCGCCGCGAGCGAGCCACCCGACAGGCTGACCGCGCCCATCACGGCCAGCGCCGCCGTCGATGCCGAGATCGTCGCCGACATCTGCGAGTTGCGCAGCGCCTGCACCGCGACGATCTCGAAGCCGGGCTGCGCCGACATCGACGTGACCCACTCGCCGCGCAGCCGTGCGTGCGCGTAGCGCGCCATGCGCCGCGGGTCGCGGCTGCCGACGTGGTGCACGCGCCACTCGTAGCCGACGAGCAGCAGCAGGCTCAGGCCGACCAGCGCCCAGTTCAGCCAGGGTGGGGGCGTCATCGCCGGCATCATAGGCCCGCCTCGGCGTCGGCCAGGATGCGCGCCAGGCGGTCCTTCAGCTTCTCGGTGCTCAGCTGCTCGCGCAGGCGCTCGACCATCAGCGGCAGCGCGAACGGGCTCGGAGCGGCCAGCTCGACGAGGTCGAGCGACGCGGCCGCCATGCGGCGCAGCACGGCCTCGAGCCGCCCGAGTTCGAGCTCCTGCGCGAGCACCTCCTGCTCGGCCTGCGCGAGCAGGAGGTTGCCGGCGTCGTACTTGCGGAACACCTCGTAGAACAGGCTGGAGGAGGCCTGCAGCTGGCGCAGGCTCTTCGGCGCGCCGGGGTAGCCGCCGAACACGAGCCCCGCGACGCGCGCGATCTCGCGGAAGCGCCGCTGCGCGAGCGCGCCGCTGCCCAGGCTCGCGAGCACGTCGGAGAGAAGGACGGTCGTCGCGAACAGGCGGCCGTCGCGCAGCGGCGCGAGGTCGAGCGGCCTGGCCGCCAGGATCTCGAGGCCGTAGTCGTTGACCGACAGCGAGTACGTGTTCGGCGCCGCGCGCGCGAGCCGCCACGCGAGCAGCTGCGCCAGGCCGACGTGCACGTGGCGCCCGCCGAACGGGTACAGGAACAGGTGCTCGCCCTCGCGCGAGCGGTAGCGCTCGGCGAGCAGCCGCCCGGCGCGCGGCAGCGTCGAGCGCTGCCGCTGCGTCGCGAGCATCGGCGTCGCGGCGACGATCTCGGGTTCGGCACGGTCGGCGAGGTCGCCGCGCGCGAAGCCCTCGAGCAGCGCCTGCACCGCGTCGGCCATCTCGCTGGACAGCGGCATCTTGCTGCCCGCCCACGACGGCACGATGCCTTTCGGCTTCGTCGCCTTGCGCACGTAGGCCGTCATCTCCTGCGTGCGCACGTACTCGAGCACGCGCCCGGCGAAGACGAAGTGGTCGCCGCTCGACAGCCGCGCGATGAAGCCCTCCTCGATCGTGCCGATCACCCCGCCGCTCAGCCACTTCACCTGCATCGACGCGTCGCTGACGATCGTGCCGACCTGCAGCCGGTGGCGGTGCGCGATGCCACGGTCGACGACACGGTGGACGCCGTCGTCGCCGCGCGTCACGCGGTGGTACTCGGGGTAGGCGGCCAGACTCGTGCCGCCCTGCACGACGAAGGCCAGCGCCCAGTCGAACTCGTCGCGGGAGAGCGTGCGGTACGCCGGCGCGGTGCGCACCTCGTCGTACAGCGCGTCGGTGTCGAAGCCGCCGCCCAGCGCGACGGTGACCAGGTGCTGCACGAGCACGTCGAGCGGCTTGTCGGGGCTCGCGCGCGACTCGACCTGGCCGGCGAGCGCGGCACGCCGTGCCGCCGCGGCCTCGACGAGCTCGAGCGTGTTGGTGGGCACCAGCGTCACGCGGCTCGCACGCCCGGGCGCGTGGCCGCTGCGCCCGGCGCGCTGCAGCAGCCGGGCCACGCCCTTCGCGCTGCCGATCTGCAGCACGCGCTCGACGGGCAGGAAGTCGACGCCGAGGTCGAGCGACGACGTCGCCACCACCGCCTTCAGCCGCCCTTCCTTCAGGCCGAGCTCGACCCAGTCGCGCACCGACTTGTCGAGCGAGCCGTGGTGCAGCGCAACGAGCCCCGCCCAGTCGGGGCGCGCCTCGAGCAGCAGCTGGTACCAGATCTCGGCCTGGCTGCGCGTGTTCGTGAAGACGAGCGTCGTCGACGAGCGCTCGATCTCGTCGACGACCGGCTGCTGCATCTGCGCGCCCAGGTGCCCGCCCCAGCTGAAGCGCCCCGGCTCGTGCGGCAGCAGCGTGTCGACGACGAGCGGCTTGTCGAGCTTGCCTTGCACGAGCACGCCGTCGGCGGTGCCGACGAGGGTGGCCATCGCGTCGGCGAGGTTGCCCAGCGTCGCGCTCAGGCCCCAGGCGACGAGCGCCGGGTTCCAGCGCTTCAGGCGCGCGAGCGCGAGCTGCACCTGCACGCCGCGCTTGTTGCCGATCAGCTCGTGCCACTCGTCGACGACGACGGTGTGCACGCCCGCCAGCCGCTCGCGCGCGTCGGCGCGCGTCAGCAGCAGGCTCAGCGACTCGGGCGTCGTGACCAGCGCGGTGGGCAGCCGCCGGTCCTGCCGCGCGCGCTCGGCCGCCGGCGTGTCACCGGTGCGCAGGCCCACCGTCCACGCCGGCGCGAGCTCCGCCAGCGGCTCGTGCAGCGCGCGCACGGTGTCGGCGGCGAGCGCGCGCATCGGCGTGATCCACAGCACGCCCAGCGGCGGCGTCCTGCCGTGGGTGTCGATGCCCAGCGCCCCGGCGCGCTGCAGCGCGCCGAGCCACACGGCATGGGTCTTGCCGCTGCCGGTCGTCGCGTGCAGCAGCCCGCTCGCGCCGGCGGCCATCGCGGCCCAGACACGGCGCTGGAAGTCGAACGGCGTCCAGCCGCGGCCGGCGAACCACGCGTCGGGATTCACGCCGGTGACTTCGGCAGTGTCGCGCGACGCGCGCCCGCGCCACGATACGCGGGCGAACGATTCAGTCGCGCCGCGGCGGGTCGGACACCTCGCGCGCCTCGACGTCGATCACGTCGCTCGCGGCGTCGGCACGCGCACCGGCGGGCGGAGGCGGCTGCGCGGCGCGGCGCGTGCGGAACATCCAGCGACCGTCGGGAAACTGCACCAGCGTCGGCCGGCGTCCGGTCAGCAGCGCCCACACGGCCAGCACGACCGAGGCGATCACCGCCGCGATCATCGCGCTGACGAAGAACAAGGCCCCGGCGACGATCAGCAGCAGCCGCACGAAGAGCGCGAGCACGCCACCCGCCAGTCCCGCCACGCCACGATTGCCCGTCTTCGCCACGATAGTCCGACGCCCCGGCCGGCGGCCGGTTCCCTGCGCCAGTCTGCCTCATCTGCGGGCGACCGGCGCGGCTGCAAGCCGGGTTCACGGCGCGGGCGGCGCGCCCAGCCGCAGGCCGACGCGCGCGACGCGCCCGCCATCGAGCACGCGTACGCTGAACTGCGCACCCGCCCACTCGGTGGTGTCGCCGACCACCGGGGGGCGGCCGAGCCGCCACGCCAGCCACGCGCCGAGATCGCGCGGGCCGTCCTCGGGCACCGGCAGGCCGTAGAACGCACACAGGTCCGACAGCGGCGTCGCGGCGTCGAGCGCGAAGTCGCCGAACAGCGCGCGGTGCGCCGGCTCGTCGGCGACGTCGGGCAGGTTGACGCCGAAGCGCTGCGCGGCCCAGCGCATCGTCGTGCCCTGCAGCAGCAGCGACGCGAGCACGACGACGAAGGCCACGTCGAACAGCCGCCGCGCGTCGGGCACGCCGGCGACGATCGGGAACACGGCCAGCACGATGGGCACCGCGCCGCGCAGGCCGACCCACGAGACGAAGGCCATCTCGGCGCGCGTGAAGCGCAGCGGGGCCAGGCACAGCCACACCGCCACCGGCCGCGCGACGACCATCAGCACCGCGGCCACGCCCAGCGCCGGCAGCAGGTGGTCGACCAGCCGCGACGGCGTCACCAGCAGCCCCAGCAGCACGAACATCGACGCCTGCGCGAGCCACGCGTAGCCGTCCATCGCCGCCAGCGCGTTGAGCACGATGCGCTCGGCGCGGCGGCGCACGACGAGGCCGTACAGGTACACGGCCAGGAAGCCCGAGCCGCCGGCGAGGTTGGCGCCGGCGAACACGGCGACCCCCGACGACAGCAGCAGCAGCGCACCCAGCGCCTCGAACTCCGGGCCCAGCCGCAGCCGCCGCAGCACCTCGCCGACGAGCCAGCCGCCGGCCAGCCCCACCGCCAGCCCTCCGCCGGCCTGCGTCGCGAACATCAGCGCGAGCTCGGCGGCACCCTGCGGCTGCGGCGCGGTGATCCACGCGATCAGCATCAGCGTCAGGAACACCGCCATCGGGTCGTTGATGCCCGACTCGATCTCCAGCGTCGTGGCCATGCGCTCGCTCAGCCGCAGCTGGCTGGTGCGCATCAGCGAGAACACCGCCGCCGCGTCGGTCGAGCCGACGATCGCGCCGGCCAGCAGGCCCAGGCGCCAGTCGACGGCCAGCAGCCACGCCGCTGCCGCGCCGGTGAGCGCCGCCGTGACGGCGACGCCGACGGTGGCCAGCCCGAGCGCGGGCTTGAGCCCGGTGCGGAACGTGTCGAGCGACGTGCGCAGGCCGCCGTCGAGCAGGATCACGGCCAGCGCCGCGTTGCCGACCCAGAACGCGAGGCGGAAGTCGTCGAACTCGACGCCGCCCGGCCCGTCGACGCCGACGAGCATGCCGCCCACCAGGAACACGAGCAGGAACGAGAACCCGGCGCGCGCCGAGAACAGGCCCGTGAGGACGCTCGCGAAGACGAGCGCGCCGGCGGCCAGCAGGATCGCGTTGAGCAGGTCCATCAGCGCACCTGCCCGCCGAAGCGCCCGGCACCGACGATCCAGCCCTCGACCGCGTCGACGTCGGGCGGCAGACCGTGCCCCGGCTGCGCCGACGCCCACGCGGCCTGCGCCAGGCACAGCACGGCGTCGAGCCGGTCGCCCGACGCGTCGGCGGCCAGCGCGTCGCGCTGCGCGTGCGTCAGCTTCAGCCGCAGCCCGAGCGGCGAGCGGCCTTGCTCGAGCGCGTCGACGATCTCCTTGCGCGCGATCAGCGTCTCGGCGCCGTCGCGGTTCTTGTACGAGAGCCGTCCGACGAGCGCGTGCGCGAGCCAGCCGGGGTAGCCCTCGAGCGCGACGCGCGACGCGTCGCCGTGGCACAGGCCGGGCAGGTTGACGCCGGCGGCGACCAGCCGCGCGAAGCCCTCGTAGTACATGAAGCCCACCGGCACGTAGCGCGTCTGCAGCGGACTCGACGAGCTGACGCCGGGCAGTGCGGTGTCGGTGCGCCGGTGCAGCAGCCGCTGGCCCTTGGGCCGCGCGTTGCCCCACGCGTCGACGAGGGCGCGAAACGCCATGCGCGTCGGGCAGCGGCGGTGCAGCGCGGCGACCACCGCGCGCGCGTCGCTGCCGAGCGCCAGCGCGTCGACGAACGCCCGGGGCAGGCCGAACGGGAAGTCGAACGCGCCGAGCCAAGGCCCCGGCGTCGCGAGCAGCGCCTCGAAACCGTCGAGCGTCTCGATCGCCTGCAGCGACTGCAGCCGCAGCACGTCCCCGGCGCGCACGCCGTGCGCGGCGACGATCGGCTTGCGCCGGCTCGGCGCGCAGGTGAAGTCGACGCCGAGCAGCAGCGGGGGAATCGGCGCGGGGGACATCGCGCCATTGTCGGCGTCGCGCCGCCCGGCGCCGCTACAGTGGTCGCCATGGACGCGAACCCGGGCCTCGTCGAGGTGCTGCGCGGCACGCAGGTGGAGTCGCGCCACCGCGGCGCGCTGGTGGTGGTCGACGCCGACGGTGGCGTCGTCGTCGCGCTCGGCGACGTCGAGCGGCCCGTGTTTCCGCGCTCGGCGGTCAAGCTGCTGCAGGCGCTGCCGCTGGTGGCCAGCGGCGCGGCCGACCGCTTCGGCCTGACCGACGACGAGCTCGCGCTCGCGTGCGCGTCGCACGGCGGCGAACCGGCGCACGTCGCCACGGCGCGCTCGACGCTCGCCAAGTGCGGGCTCGACGCCGACGCGCTCGAGTGCGGCGCCCACTGGCCATCCCACGAGGCGGTGCAGCGCGCGCTGGCCGCCGCCGGCGCGGGGCCCGGCGCGCTGCACAACAACTGCTCGGGCAAGCACGCCGGCTTCGTCTGCCTCGGCTGCCTGCTCGCGAGCGCGCGCGGTGCCGACGCGCGCGCTTTCGTGCGCGGCTACGTGCAGCGCGACCACCCGGTGATGCGCGAGGTGACCGCCGCGCTGCAGGCCGCCACCGGCTTCGACGCGGCGGCTGCGCCGGTGGGCACCGACGGCTGCTCGATCCCGACCTACGGCATCGCCCTGCGACGGCTGGCGCTGGGCTTCGCGCGCGTGGCCACCGGGGCGGGGCTTTCCGACGCGCACGCCGCCGCGGCCCGGCGGCTGCGCCGCGCCGTCGCCGCGGCGCCGTTCATGGTCGCCGGCAGCGAGCGCTTCGACACGCGCGTGATGCAGCGCCTGGGCGAGCGCGTGTGCTGCAAGGTTGGCGCCGAGGGCGTCTACTGTGCCGCGCTGCCCGGTCGCGGGCTCGGCGTCGCGATCAAGGTCGACGATGGCGCGACGCGCGCCGCCGAAGTCGCGATGGCCGCCGCGATCGATGCGCTGGTGTCGCTCGACGACGACGAGCGCGCCTTCGTGCGCGGCCTTGCCGAGGTGCGGCTCGTCAACTGGAACGGCCTCGAGGTCGGCGCGCTGCGCGCGTCGCCGGGTCTGCGCGGCGCGCTGGCCGCCGCCTGAGCGGCGCAGCTTCAGAACACGCCGAGCACGAGGCCGCTGGCCAACGCGCCGCCGGCTTCGGCGCAGCGCGCGAGGTCGGCGTCGCCGATGCGCTTCGGCGCCGCGATCGCCTCGGGCGTCTGTGCGTGGGTGCGCACGACCAGTGGCGGCGCCACCGCGCGCAGCCGCCAGCCGGTGGCGATGCGCTCGAGCTGGCGCGCCGCCGCCGTGCCGTCGCTGCCGGCGCAAACCAGCGTCGCGTACGGCCGACCCTCGACGCGGCCGAGCACCGGGTAGTAGCAGCGGTCGAAGAAGTCCTTCATCGGCCCGGCCATCGCGGCCAGGGTCTCGGGCGTCGCGAAGAGGTAGCCGTCGGCGGCGAGCACGTCGTCGGGCCCGGTGTCGGCGGCGCGCTGCAGCCGCACCGCCAGCGCCGGCTCGGCCGCGGCGGCGGCATCGGCCGCCGCGCGCGCCATCTGCGCCGTGCCGCCGGTCAGCGAGTGGTAGACGATCAGCAGCGTGCGGGCCATGTCGAGCCGCGAGGATAGCCATCCCGCGACGGGCTTACGATCGGCGCATGGCCGATGTCGCACCGCCCGCCGACGGCGTCTTCGCGCTGCACCGCGGCGCGACGCCGCTCGTCGTCAGCGTGCCGCACTGCGGCCGCGAGTTGCCCGGCTGGCTGCGCGAGCGGCTGGTGCCGCGCGCGCTCGACGTCGAGGACACCGACTGGCACCTCGAGCGCCTGTACGCGTTCGCGCGCGAGCTCGGCGCGACGCTGATCACCGCGCGCCACAGCCGCTACGTGATCGACCTCAACCGCCCGCGCGACGACGTGCCGATGTACCCCGGCGCGAACAACACCGGGCTCGTGCCGCGCACCTTCTTCACCGGCGAGCCGCTGTACCGGCCCGGCGCCGAGCCCGACGCCGCCGACGTGAGCGCACGCGTCGCGCCGTACTGGCAGCCGTACCACGACGCGCTGGCCGGCGAGCTCGCGCGCGTCAAGGCCGCGCACGGCCATGCCGTGCTGTTCGACGGCCACAGCATCCGCTCCGAGTTGCCGTGGCTGTTCCCGGGGCGGCTGCCGGCGCTGAACCTCGGCACCGCCGGCGGCGCGAGCTGCGCGCCGTCGCTGCGCCGTGCGCTCGTGGCCGTGCTGGAGCGCCACGCGGCGACCTTCGACCACGTCGTCGACGGGCGTTTCAAGGGCGGGCACATCACGCGCGCCTACGGCCGCCCGGGCGACGGCGTGCACGCCGTGCAGCTGGAGATGTGCTGGCGCTGCTACCTCGACGAGGACCGACCGCAGCACTGGGACGCCGCGCGCGCCGTGCCGGCGCAGGCGCTGCTGCGCGAGTTGCTGCAAAGCAGCATCGACTGGCGCCCCGGCGCCGGCGAGTCGGCGGCGCCGGGGCGCTCGCCGCGATCACCGCAATAGGCCGGCCGTTCTAGACGTCGCGGCCCACCCGCCCCGATACCTGCGGCCGTAGACTGCAGATCATGGCGACCCGCCGCACCCCGCACGCCCCGCGCATCGGCCTCGCGCTGGCCGGCGGCGGGCCGCTCGGGGCGATCTACGAGATCGGCGCGCTGTGCGCGCTCGAGGAGTCGCTGCTCGGGCTGGACCTCAACGCGCTCGACGGCTACATCGGCGTGTCGGCCGGCTCGTTCATCGCCGCCGGGCTGGCCAACGGCATCACGCCGCGGCAGATGTGCCGCGCCTTCATCGAGAACGACGCCGACGCCGGCTTCGAGGTCTCGCCCACCGCGTTCATCCACCCGGCGTGGAGCGAGTACGTGCAGCGGCTGGCGTCGATCCCGACACTGGTCGCGCAGGCCGGCTGGCGCTACGCGTTCAAGCGCCGCTCGCTGCTGTCGGCGTTCGAGCGGCTGGGCCGCGCGCTGCCCACCGGCGTGTTCAGCAACGCGCCGCTCGAGGCGCAGATGCGCCGCGTGTTCGACGCCGACGGGCGCAGCAACGACTTCCGGCGCCTCGCGCGGCGGCTCATCATCGTCGCCACCGACCTCGACAGCGGCGAGTCGGCGCCGTTCGGCCTGCCGGGCTGGGACCACGTGCCGATCTCGCAGGCGGTGCAGGCCAGCGCCGCGCTGCCGGGGCTGTTCCCGCCGGTCAAGATCGGCACGCGCCACTACGTCGACGGGGCGCTGAAGAAGACGCTGCACACGCGCGTGCTGCTCGACCGCGGCGTCGACCTCGTGCTGTGCCTGAACCCGCTGGTGCCGTTCGACGCGTCGCACGCGCCGCACACCCGCACGCTGGCCAGCGGCGACGAGCGCATCCCCCGCCTGGTCGACGGCGGCCTGCCGGTGGTGCTGAGCCAGACCTTCCGCTCGCTGATCCACTCGCGCCTCGAGCTGGGCATGAAGGGCTACGAGACGAGCCACCCGCACGTCGACATCGTGCTGTTCGAGCCCGACCAGCGCGACCCGGAGATGTTCCTCGCCAACATCTTCAGCTACTCGCAGCGCCGCGTCGTGGCCGAGCACGCCTACCAGCAGACGCGCGCCGACCTGCGCGCGCGCCGCGCCGCGCTGGTGCCGGTGCTCGCGCGCCACGGCATCGCGATCGACGACGGCGCGCTCGACGACCCGAAGCGTCACCTCGTCGGCCGCCGCCCGCTCGCGCGCGGGCGCACCGTGCGCGCGCTCAGGCGGCTCGAGCAGGTGCTGGCCGACCTCGAGCGCACGCTGCCGCCGCCGGCGCACGCCTGAGGCGGCGCCGGGCCTTCGCACGCCGGCCGTCAGCCGAGGTAGCGCGCCTCGAGGTGCGCCTTGAGGTGCGCCGGGTTCAGTGACTC
>JBBION010000026.1:0-17703 GCA_037443345.1 Rubrivivax sp.
CCGCGACAGGAATCGGCTGTCGGCGGTGTCGGCGCTGCCCCAGCCGGGCGCGAAGCGCGACTCGGCGTCGTCCTGAGGGCGCGAGTCGGCGGCCACGCCAATGTCGGCGAACCACGACGCGTCGAAGTCGGCCCCGGCGGCCGTGTCGCGGTCGCCCTGGCGGCGGTCGCGTTGTCGGCGGTCGCCCTGGCGGCGGTCGGCACCGCGGCGGTCGCCGCCGCGCCGGCGGTCGCCCCGGCGGCGCTCGGCCGGCGCGGCGTCGCGCTCGTCGTCAGGCATCGGCGCGCGGCCCGGCGTCGCGGTGTGCCGCGCTGCAGTACGAGTGACCGCCAGCGACGAGTGCCTCGCTGCGCGGCAGGTGCACGCCGCAGTGCGCGCAGGTGAGCATGTCCTCGGGCCCGCGCCGCGCCGACGTGCGCGCACGCGACGAGCCGCGCCCGCGCCGGCCGAACATCAGCCACAGCACGAGGCCGACGACGAGGGCGACGACGAGGTACTTGGCCATCGCGTCAGCGCCCCCGCATCAGCAGCACCTCGAGCACGAAGCGCGAGCCGACGTAGGCGAGCACGAGCAGGCCGGCGCCCAGGTAGAGCCAGCGCGTCGCGCGACGGCCCCGCCAGCCCTGCAGCCGCCGGCCGGCGATCAGCGCGGCGAACGTCGCCCAGCCGAGCAGCGAGAACACCGTCTTGTGATCCCAGCGCCACAGCCCCGGCGTGCCGAGCGACGTGGCCACGCCGAGCAGCAGCGCGAGACTGAGCACGACGAAGCCCGCGTCGACGAAGCGGAACGTCAGCCGCTCCAGGCGCAGCAGCGGCAGCCCCAGCGGCCCGGGTCCGCCACCGCCCAGCGGCGCGACCTTCGATCGCATCCGTCGCTCGGCCGCGTCGAGCAGCAGGGCGTGCAGCACGGCAGCGCCGAACAGGCCGTACGACACGATGCCGAGCAGCCAGTGCAGCGGCAGCCAGCCCGAGCCCACGTGCGGTCGCACCTCGCCCGGGAAGGCCGCGGCCAGCGGCACCACGAGCAGCGCGGCCACCGCGAGCAGACGCCGCACGCCGGGCAGCGGCAGCAGGCGGCTCTCGACCCCGTGCACCCCGACGACGAGCCAGACGGTGGCCGACATCGCCGGTGCGAAGCCGAAGCGGGCACCCGCGCCCTCGGTGCCGACGCCGGCCACGTCGTAGACCAGCGCCAACGCGTGGAACAGCCACCCGACGACCAGGCCCACGTTGGGCACGCGCTGCGTGGCTCCACCGGGCACGAGCGCGACGATGTAGGCCAGCGTCGCGACGAAGGCCGGCCACCATGTCCAGATGTTGGTCGCCCCCTCGGTGCCGATCGGTAAAATCATTGGCTCAGTTTACTTTCGCGGCACGGCGCACCCTGCGAGGCGCCGCCGGCTCGCCGCCCGCGCCCCCATGGCCTCCGCCCTCACCGACCGCCTGTCGCGCCTGGTCAAGACGATGCGCGGTCAGGCGCGCATCACCGAAAGCAACGTGCAGGACATGCTGCGCGAGGTGCGCATGGCGCTGCTCGAGGCCGACGTCGCGCTGCCGGTGGTGCGCGACTTCGTCGCCCGCGTGAAGGACAAGGCGCTGGGCCAGGAGGTCGTCGGCTCGCTGAACCCCGGCCAGGCGCTGGTGGGCATCGTGCACAAGGAGCTCGCCGCGACAATGGGCGACGGCGTCGCGGACCTCAACCTCGCGACGCAGCCGCCGGCGGTGATCCTGATGGCCGGTCTGCAAGGCGCCGGCAAGACGACGACGACCGCCAAGCTCGCGAAGCACCTGATCGCCAAGCGCAAGAAGAAGGTGCTCACCGTCTCGGCCGACGTCTACCGGCCGGCGGCCATCGAGCAGCTGAAGACGGTGACGAAGCAGGCCGGCGCCGAGTGGTTCCCGAGCGCGCCCGACCAGAAGCCGCACGACATCGCGCTGGCCGCGCTCGACCACGCGCGCAAGCACCACGTCGACGTGCTGCTCGTCGACACCGCCGGGCGGCTCGCGATCGACGAGGCGCTGATGGCCGAGATCCGCGACCTGCACGCGGCGCTCAAGCCGGTCGAGACGCTGTTCGTCGTCGACGCGATGCAGGGCCAGGACGCGGTCAACACCGCGAAGGCGTTCAAGGACGCGCTGCCGCTGACCGGCGTGATCCTGACCAAGCTCGACGGCGACTCGCGCGGCGGCGCGGCGCTGAGCGTGCGGCAGGTCACCGGCGCGCCGATCAAGTTCGCCGGCACGAGCGAGAAGCTCGACGGCCTCGAGGTGTTCGACGCCGAGCGCCACGCCGGGCGCGTGCTGGGCATGGGCGACATCGTCGCGCTCGTCGAGCAGGTGCAGGAAAGCGTCGACCTGAAGGCCGCCGAGACGCTCGCCGCCAAGGTCAAGGCCGGCGACTCGTTCGACCTCGACGACTTCCTGATGCAGCTGCAGCAGATGAAGAAGATGGGCGGCCTCGGCGGCATGCTCGACAAACTGCCGACGCAGCTCACCGCGAAAGCCGGTGCCGTCGACATGGACCGCGCCGAGCGCGAGGTGCGGCGCATGGAGGGCATCATCCACTCGATGACGCCGCTCGAGCGGCGCAAGCCCGAGCTGATCAAGGCCTCGCGCAAGCGCCGCATCGCCGCCGGTGCCGGCGTTCACGTCCAGGAAGTCAACCGCCTGCTGAACCAGTTCGAGCAGATGCAGGGGATGATGAAGAAGATGAAGGGCGGCGGCTTCATGAAGATGCTCAAGCGCATGGGCGGCATGAAGGGCCCGGGCGGCCCCGGAGGCTTCATGCCGCCGGGCTTCGGGCGCTGACGCGGTCGCGCCCGAGACGTTCTTTGCGCCGCAGTGCAGCGGCGCCTCAGACGAGCACGGCCTGCACGGGCCGGCGCAGCGACGGCGGCAGCGACGGCCCGCGGCCGAAGCGGATCACGAGGTCCGGGCGCGTGCCGCCCAGGCCGACCGCCCCGGCGAACTTCGGCCGCAGCGACGCCACCTCGACGGGCATGTTGACGTGCGCGGTGCGGATGCCCAGCGCCGTGGCCTGCAACGCGAAGCGCTCGAACGAGCGGCCGACCTCGACCCAGTGCGCCTTGTCCTCCTTCGCCGCGGCGAAGACGGCGACGCCGGCCGAGCTGCGAAGGTGCCTGACGTACTTCTCGTTCTCGGCCTTCGGCGTGAAGAAGAAGCCGAACATCAGGCCGCCGAGCCAGGCCGGCACGTCCGGGTTGCCGGAGGACCTGGCGAACAGCCCGTCGCCGAGGCGCACGGCGTCGGCGCTGCTGAAGCGGATCCACTGCCGAAGCTCGTCGACGAAGGCCTGGTCGTTCATCTGGGCGGTGTTGCCCTGCACGACGAAGTCGAGCACGTTCTCGACCGCCGGCCGCTCGGTCAGCAGCAGCAGGCGCACGCGCTCGGATCGGGCGACGGCCTGCAGGCGTTCGAGCTCGCCCGGCGCGACGGGCCGGCCGTCGTACTCGGCGCGCGTGGACTGCCGCGACGCGATCGCATCGAACAGGGCCGTCGCCTCGGCCGCGGCCGGCGTCAGCGCAATGCGCACGGCGCTGCGTGCGTCGTCGAACTCGACCTCGCCGTGCAGGCCGTGCGCCCGCGCGGCGAGGATCAGGTTCTCGGCCGCGCAGCCGAGCGAGACGAACAGGTGGTGATCGTCGGGATCGACGACCGGACAGCGGCGCGTGAGGTCCGGCAGGATCGTGATGGCGTCGTTCTCGAGGGCGAACTTCCAGCACTGCGTGTTGTGACTGGAGGGCGCCAGCGGGGCATAGCGCACCAGCTCGGCGCTCAGCGCGGCGCCGGCAAGACCCTGCAACGGCCCGCGCCGCCAGATCTGCTGCACGGCGGCCTGGTACGCCGACTCGCCGGCGCCGGACGCGCATCCGGCGACGCCGGTGGTGGCCGCCAGCGTGGCCGGCAGCGCGTGGACGAAGCGACGACGACTGAACATGACGCGCGACTCGGCACGTGGACTTGCGGGCCAAGGATGCGCGCCGGGTCACCGCGCCGTCTTGACGGCCGTCAATGAATGGACGGCGGGCGCAGACCGTTCGGCCGCACCCGCTGCGCGATCAACCGAGCAGCGCCTGGGCGAACTCGCGCGCGTCGAAGGTCTGCAGGTCTTCGAGCTTCTCGCCGACGCCGATGAAGTAGACCGGCACCGGCCGCTCGCGCGCGATGGCCGCGAGCACGCCGCCCTTGGCGGTGCCGTCGAGCTTGGTCACGACGAGACCCGTGAGCTGCAGCGCGTCGTCGAAGGCCTTGACCTGCGCGAGCGCGTTCTGGCCCGTGTTGCCGTCGACCACCAGCAGCACCTCATGCGGCGCGCCGGCCTGCGCCTTGGCGATCGTGCGCTTGATCTTCTTCAGCTCTTCCATCAGGTGCAGCTGCGTCGGCAGCCGCCCGGCGGTGTCGGCGATGACGACGTCGCAGCCACGCGCCTTGCCGGCCACGACGGCGTCGAACGTCACCGCCGCCGGGTCTCCGCTGGCCTGGCTGACGATCTCGACGCGGTTGCGGTCGGCCCACACCGCGAGCTGCTCGCGCGCCGCGGCGCGAAACGTGTCGGCGGCGGCGAGCAGCACCTTCTGCTCGGCGTCGGCGAGGTGGCGCGTGAGCTTGCCGATCGACGTCGTCTTGCCGGCGCCGTTGACGCCGACGACCATCATCACGGTCGGCGCCTCGGCGCCCTCGCTGCCGATCACGAGCGGCTTCTCGAGCGGGTGCAGCAGGTCGGCGATGGCGTCGACCAGCAATGCCTTGACCTGCGCCGGGTCCGTCGCCTTGGCGTCCTTGACGCGGCGCTTCAGGTCCGCGAGCAGGAACTCGGTCGCCTTGACGCCGGCGTCGGCCATCAGCAGCGCGCTCTCGAGTTCCTCGTACAGCGCGTCGTCGATCCGCGTGCCGGTGAAGACCTGCGTGAGGCTGCTGCCGGTATTGCGCAGGCCGTTGCGCAGCCGGTCGAGCCAGCCGGCCCGCGGCGCGGTTTCGGCGGCCGCGGGCGCGACACCCGTGGTGGCCGGCACGGCGGGCTCGGGGGGCGTCGGCGCGGGCATTGTGGGTGGGGTGACCGCGGACGCGGCCACGTCCGCGACGGCGGCGGACGGCTCGGGCACGGGCACCGCCGGCGGCGGGGCCTTCTTGCGGAAGAAGCTGAACATCGGGGAGAGTCGGAACGCGGCGCCCAGGGTGCGGCAGCGCCGGATCGGCGCCGCATACAGCATATAATGAGCGGCTCAGGCGCTTTAGCTCAGTCGGTTAGAGCGACGGAATCATAATCCGCAGGTCCGGGGTTCGAGTCCCTGAAGCGCCACCAAAATCCCCAAGGGGCTTGTGAGTTGAGGACTTGCAAGCCCCTTTTGCTTGACCGGGTATCCACTTCAGGGTGCCACTCTTGGTCAAGCCGACCCGACTGACGCGCAACCGCCACGGCACGTACTGCCTGCGCTGGATCGTGCCAGCCGACCTCCGTCCCTCCTGCCAGGGCCGCCGCGAGGTCCGCTTCTCGCTGCGAACAACCGACTCAAGTCGCGCTCGTATGCACGGCAAAGCTCGGCATACGTCGGCCGGTGGCATGCGAGCCTTGACGTTCACCCGCTGCCAGTCGTCTCCATGGATGCGACTTCGGCCCTTTGTCAGTGCATGCGCCACAGCCGCCTCCAGGCGGATCCGCAGTTCGCGGACGCCCATGTCTCGAGCGTCGCCAGCGACGTCGGTCGGCAGATCGAGGCTGAAAGCGATGCCAAGTCGTTCGACGGCCTCCCGAAGAACTTCGCGAGCGACGACATCGATGTCGGTTGCGGACGGGGCCTCGATCTCGAACACGAACATCCGCGACAACAGGGGATCAGGGATCGCGTTGGCATCGTTCGCCGTCAGCACGATGCGAACTCGGCTGATGTCGATGACGACGTCGGGCAATGCTTGGTCGACGAACCGGGCTGCCGTGTCCGTCTCCAGGATGTCATACAGCGCGCCAATGGGGGCATGGTCACTCGCCGGCGCCTTGTCCACTTCGTCGAGCACGATCAACGGGTTCGCGATCGCAGGCCCGCCCGTCGCCGTTGCTGGCAAAGCTGAACGGAACGTCGAGCAGTTGGGCGTAATTGATGGCCTGCGCCATCTCGGCGCTCATCGCGTGGTTGTTGTCCTTGGCCTCGACGACAGCCAGCGGGATGTTGGCCTTGAAGAAGAGTGCGTAGTCCGCCCGAAGAACCGTCGATGCATCCCGGCGAGCCCTGCGCCCGCGAACGACAACGCGACCCGCCCGCAGGGGGTACTCGCGGTAGATCTGCGACATGCCGTCCCACCCGGCCGATTCAATGGCCGGGCGGATGAACTTGTCGCAGATGTCGCTTTCGGACAGGCTCTTCTTGTTCATGGTCCCAAGGCGAGGTCACAGGCAGGAGGGCGCCCTCCCCGGGGGCATATTGCCATTCTCCGCGGCTACGACCGCCGGTCACCGCCGGTAGTTCGTGCGGGTCCTGGGTGGAAACGCGAAATGAACCATAGGATTGCAGTTGCGAGTTGAACCATAGGATTGCAGTAGCTGCAATCGAATGTGCTAAGTCAGAGGCACTGCGGAAGCGGCGGCACAAGGGCCTGTCATATGATGCATGGTCATGCTCGAGCAGCGCATCCAGCAGCACTTCTTCGACGGTGCCGACCTGCTGTACCAGTCGGCCGAGGTGCTCGCCAAGCCGGTGGCCAGTGCGACGCAGGCACTGCTCGGCAGCCTGACCGCCGGCGGCAAGCTGCTGCTCACCGGCACCGGCGCCGCCCTGGCGGTGGCGCAGGCGATGGCGGCGCAGCTCGTCGGGCGCTTCGAACGCGACCGGCCCGGGCTCGCCGCACTGGCGCTCGGTGCCGACGCCGCCGTGACGGCGGCGCTGCTGAAGGTCGCGCCACCGGGCTCGCCGCTGGCGATGCAGGTGCAGGCGCTGGGCACGCCCGGCGACGTGCTCGTCGTCTTCGCGTCGGCGCCGCACGACGCGGCGCTGGCCGAGGCCGTGGCCGCCGCGCAGGCGCGCGACATGACCGTCGTCGCGATCACCCCGCGCGGCAGCGCGCTCGGCGCGCTGCTCGGGGAGACCGACGTCTGGATCGCCGTGCCGCACGACCGCGCGGCACGCGTGCAAGAGGTCCAGCTGCTCGTCGCGCACGCGCTGTGCGACGCGCTGGACCTGCAACTGATGGGTGAACAGGATCCCGCATGACGACTTCACTTCGTTCCCGCGGCCGCCATGCGCGGCACGTGCGCACCGCGGCGCTGGTGGCCGCCGCGCTGGCCGGCAGCGCGCTGCTCGCCGGCTGCGCACCGCTGGTGCTCGGCGGCGCGGCGGTCGGCACCGTGCTGGTGGCCAACGACCGCCGCACGACCGGCATCCAGCTCGAGGACCAGTCCATCGAGCTCAAGGGCCGCAACCGCGCTCGAGACGTCGTCGGCGACCGCGGCCACGTCAACGTCACGAGCTACAACCGCATCGTGCTGTTGACCGGCGAGGTGCCCACCGAGGCCGACCGCACGCGCGTCGAGGAGGCCGCCAAGGGCATCGACAACGTGCGCTCGGTGGTCAACGAACTGGCGGTCATGCCGGGCAGCTCGCTGACCGAGCGCGCCAACGACGGCCTGCTGACCAGCCGCGTCAAGGCCTCGTTCGTCGACGCCCGGGATCTCGACGCGACGGCGGTCAAGGTCGTGACCGAGCGCGGCGTCGTGCACCTGATGGGGCGCGTGACCGAGCGCGAGTCCACGCGTGCGGCCGAGATCGCGCGCGGCGTGCGCGGCGTGCAGAAGGTGGTGCGCGTGTTCGAGTTGATCAGCGAGGACGAGCTCGCCGCGCTGCGGCGCCGGGGTAGCTGACCGGCGAGGACAGCGCCGGGGTGCGCGGGTGCACCGGCCTCAGACGATCGTCAGGTGCTCGGTGCCGGCCGCCAGGTCGGGGCTGCGCGCGCGCTCGCTGTTGAGCTTGATGTTCAGCCGCAGGTCGTTGAGCGAGTCGGCGTTGCGCAGCGCGTCCTCGTAGGTGATCAGGCGCGCCTCGTAGAGGTCGAACAGCGCCTGGTCGAAGGTCTGCATGCCGAGCTCGCGGCTGCGCTTCATCAGCTCCTTGATCTCGCCGACCTCGCCCTTGAAGATCAGGTCCGAGATCAGCGGCGTGTTGAGCATGATCTCGACGGCCGCGATGCGGCCCTTGGTCTCCTGCCGCGGCAGCAGGCGCTGCGAGACGATGGCCTTCAGGTTGAGCGACAGGTCCATCAGCAGCTGCGGTCGGCGCTCCTCGGGGAAGAAGTTGATGATGCGGTCCAGCGCCTGGTTGGCGCTGTTGGCGTGCAGCGTGGCCAGGCACAGGTGACCGGTCTCGGCGAAGGCCACCGCGTGCTCCATCGTCTCGCGGTCGCGGATCTCGCCCATCAAGATCACGTCGGGCGCCTGGCGCAACGTGTTCTTCAGCGCCTGCTCCCAGCCGTCGGTGTCGATGCCGACCTCGCGCTGCGTGACGATGCAGTTCTTGTGGGGATGCACGAACTCGACCGGGTCCTCGACGGTGATGATGTGGCCGAACGAGTTCTCGTTGCGCCAGTCGACCATCGCCGCCAGCGAGGTGCTCTTGCCCGAGCCGGTCGCGCCGACGAAGATGACCAGGCCGCGCTTGGTCATCGAGACGTCCTTCAGGATCTTCGGCAGCCCGAGCCCGTCGATCGTCGGGATCTGCTGCGGGATCGTGCGCATCACGAGGCCGACGTTGCCCTGCTGCATGAAGGCGTTGACCCGGAATCGCCCGATACCCTGCGGCGAGATCGCGAAGTTGCACTCCTTCGTGCGCTCGAACTCGGCGGCCTGCTTGTCGTTCATCACCGCGCGCGCGAGCGCCAGCGTGTGCTGGCCGGTCAGCGGCTGCGGGCTGACCTTGGTCACCCTGCCGTCGACCTTCACCGCCGGCGGGAAGTCGGCCGTCAGGAACAGGTCGGAGCCGTTGCGCGACACCATCAGCCGCAACAGGTCGTGCACGAACTTGGAAGCCTGGTCACGTTCCATCGTGATTCCTCGTCGGGCTGCGCGGCCTGGGTCAGCCGGGGAAGTTCTCGGGGGTCTTGGCCTTGCTGCGCGCTTCGGCCGGCGAGATCACGTTGCGCCGCACCAGGTCGGCCAGGTTCTGGTCGAGCGTCTGCATGCCCAGGCTCTGGCCGGTCTGGATCGCCGAGTACATCTGCGCGATCTTGTTCTCGCGGATCAGGTTCTTGATCGCCGAGGTGCCGAGCATGATCTCGTGCGCGGCGACGCGCCCCGAGCCGTCCTTGAGCTTGCACAGCGTCTGCGAGATCACCGCCACCAGCGACTCCGACAGCATCGCGCGCACCATCTCCTTCTCGGCGGCGGGGAAGACGTCGACGATGCGGTCGATCGTCTTGGCCGCGCTCGAGGTGTGCAGCGTGCCGAACACGAGGTGGCCGGTCTCGGCGGCGGTGAGCGCCAGGCGGATCGTCTCCAGGTCGCGCATCTCGCCGACGAGGATCGCGTCGGGGTCCTCGCGCAGCGCCGAGCGCAGCGCGTTGGAGAAGCTCAGCGTGTGCGGGCCGACCTCGCGCTGGTTGATCAGGCACTTCTTCGACTCGTGCACGAACTCGATCGGATCCTCGACGGTCAGGATGTGGCCGTACTCGTGCTCGTTGAGGTGGTTGATCATGCCCGCCAGCGTCGTGCTCTTGCCCGAGCCGGTCGGTCCCGTCACGAGCACCAGGCCGCGCGGCTTGAGTGCGAGCTCGCCGAACACCTTCGGCGCGTTGAGCTGCTCGAGCGTCAGGATCTTGCTCGGGATCGTGCGGAACACGGCGCCGGCGCCGCGGTTCTGGTTGAACGCGTTGACGCGAAAGCGCGCCAGCCCCTGGATCTCGAACGAGAAGTCGCACTCGAGCGTGTCCTCATAGTGCTTGCGCTGGCTGTCGTTCATGATGTCGTACACCATGTCGTGCACCTGCTTGTGCTCGAGCGGGTCGACATTGATGCGGCGCACGTCGCCGTGCACGCGGATCATCGGCGGAAGCCCCGCCGACAAGTGCAGGTCCGAGGCCTTGTTCTTGACCGAGAAGGCCAGCAGCTGGGTGATGTCCATGAAGACAGACTAAGCTCGACTCATTATGGCGACCATATCGGCCAATCTCCAAGAAGTCAGAGGGCGCATCGCCGCCGCCTGCGCCCGCGCGGGGAGGCCCGTGGAAAGCGTCACGCTGCTGGCGGTGAGCAAGACCTTCGGCCCCGACGCGGTGCGCGCCGCGTACGCCGCCGGCCAGCGCGCGTTCGGCGAGAACTACGTCCAGGAGGCGCTGGACAAGATCGACGCGCTGGGCGACCTGCGCGCCGAGCTGCAATGGCACCTGATCGGCCCGCTGCAGAGCAACAAGACGCGGCCGGTGGCCGAGGCCTTCGACTGGGTGCAATCGGTGGACCGGCTCAAGATCGCGCAGCGTCTGGCCGAGCAGCGCCCGCCTGGCCTGCCGCCGCTGCAGGTGTGCCTGCAGGTCAACGTCAGCGGCGAGGCGAGCAAGAGCGGCGCGGCGCCCGCCGACGTGCCGGCGCTGGCGCACGCCGTGGCCGCGCTGCCGCGCGAGCGGCTCGTGCTGCGCGGTCTGATGGCGATCCCCGAGCCGGCGGCCGACGCCGACGCGCAGCGCCGCCCGCTGCGCGCGCTGCGAGAACTCATGCACGCGCTGCGCGCGCAAGGGCTGGCGCTGGACACGCTGTCGATGGGCATGAGCGCCGACCTCGAGGCGGCGGTCGCCGAGGGGGCGACGATCGTGCGCGTGGGCAGCGCGATCTTCGGCGCGCGCAGCCGGCGCGGCGAGGTCAGTCCAGCTTGAGCCCGATGCGGCGGATGTTCGGCCCCCAGCGCTGCGTGTCGGCGGCCACCGCGGCGGCGAACTCGGCCGCGCTGCCGCCCACCGGCGTCAGCCCGGCGGCGTCGAGCTTGGCGCGCACGTCGGCGTCGCGCAGCACGGCGTTGACGTCGGCGTTGATCCTGGCCACCACCGCCGCCGGCGTGCCGGCGGGCACGAAAAGGCCGTTCCACGCCACCGACTCGACGTTCGGGTAGCCGGCCTCGGCCATCGTCGGCAGGCTCTTCAGCGATTCGGGGCGCTGCGCGCTCGTGACCGCGAGCAGCCTGACGCGGCCGGCTTGCACGTGCGGCAGCATCGCCGGCGCGACCATCATCGTCGCGTCGACCTCGCCCTGCGCGACCGCCATCGCGCTCGGCGGCGAGCCGTTGTACGGCACGTGCGTGCCGGCGACGCCGGCGTCGGCGAGAAACAGCTCCATCGACAGGTGCGACGAGCTGCCCTTGCCCAGCGACGAGAAGTTCAGCCCGCCCGGCTTGGCCTTGGCCCAGGCGACGAACGCCTTCACGTCGGCCGCCGGCACGTTCGCGTGGACGGCCAGCACGTTGGGCTGCGACGTCGTCATCACGACCGGCAGCAGATCCTTGGCCGGGTCGTACGGCATCTTCGCGTACATGAACGGCGCGAACGAGATCGGCCCGTTGAACGACAGCACCATCGTGTGGCCGTCGGGTGGGGCCTTGGCCGCCGCGTCGGTACCGAGCAGGCCGCCGACGCCGACCCGGTTCTCGACGACGACCGGCTGGCCCCAGCGCTCCTTGAGCTTGTCGCTCATCAGCCGCACGACGATGTCGAGCGAACTGCCGGCCGGCGCCGGCACGATGACCTTGACCGGCTGCGTCGGCCACGCCGGCTGTGCGAGGCCGGCGGCGGACACGGGGGCGGTCAGCGCGAGGGCGAGCAGGTGGCGACGTCGCATGGCGGGCTCGACGAGACTGGGCGGTGCCGGCGATGGTACGCGCGGCGGCGCCGGGTTCGTGTCACCATCGCGGCCGTCGCCCCCGTCGTTCGCCCGTGATGATCGTCCGCCTGCTGCTGGGCCTCGTGCTGGCCGTCGCGCTGTTCGTCGGCTACCTGTTCGCGATGCTGAGCTGGAACTACTCCGAGGGCGAGCGCGCCGGCTGGGTGCAGAAGCTGTCGAAGAAGGGCTGGATCTGCAAGACCTGGGAAGGCGAGCTCGCGCTCGTCTCGCTGCCCGGCAGCACGGTCGAGAAGTTTCCGTTCACGGTGCGCGACGACGCGGTCGCCGCGCAGATCATGCAGGTGATGGGCAAGCGCGTGGCGCTGCACTACGAGGAGAAGGTCGACCTGCCGACGAGCTGCTTCGGCGAGACGCGACACTTCGTGACCCGGGTGACGCTGTCGGGCGACATCCCGCTGGCGCCGGGCATCACGATCCCGAGCCCCGTGGAGCCGCCGCCCGCGCCGGCGCGTTGAGCGCGCGCCGGCGTCAAGGGTACAGCCCGCGCTCCTGCCGCGCCATCAGGATGCGCTCGCACGCGACGGCGAACGTCGCCGTGCGCAGCGAGATGCGGTGGCGGTCGGCCGTGTCCCAGATCGTCTTCAGCGCGCCGACGAGGATCTTGTCGAGCCGCACGTTGATCTCGTCCTCGGTCCAGAAGAACGAGCTGAAGTCCTGCACCCACTCGAAGTAGCTGACCGTCACGCCGCCGGCGTTGCAGATCACGTCGGGCACGACGAGGATGCCGCGCTCGGCGAGCACGTCGTCGGCCCCGGGCAGCGTCGGGCCGTTGGCGCCTTCGAGCACCATGCGCGCGCGGATGCGGCGCGCGCGCTCGGCCGTGATCTGGCCCTCGAGCGCGGCCGGGATCAGCACGTCGCACGGCACGTCCCAGAACGACTCGGCGTCGACCGCGTCGCCGCCGGCGAAGCCGGCCACGCCACGCTGCGCGCGCACGTGGGGCATCAGCTCGGCGAAGTCGAAGCCGCGCTCGTTGACGAGCGTGCCCGAATGATCCTGGATCGCGACCAGCTTCGCGCCGGCCTGCGCGAACAGCTCGGCCGCCGCCGAGCCGACGTTGCCGAAGCCCTGCACCGCGACGCGCGCGCCGTCGAGGTTCAGCCCGATGCGTCGCGCCGCCTCGCGCCCGGTGACGAACACGCCGCGGCCGGTGGCCTTCACGCGGCCGAGCGAGCCGCCGAGGTGGATCGGCTTGCCGGTGACGACGCCCGTGACGGTGCCGCCGACGTTCATGCTGTAGGTGTCCATCATCCACGCCATCACCTGCGCGTCGGTGTTGACGTCGGGCGCCGGGATGTCCTGCTGCGGGCCGATCACGAGCCCGATCTCGCTCGTGTAGCGCCGCGTCAGCCGCTCGAGCTCCTTGCGCGACAGCGCCTTCGGGTCGACGCGGATGCCGCCCTTGGCGCCGCCGAACGGCAGGTTGACGGCCGCGTTCTTGATGCTCATCCACGCCGCCAGCGCCATCACCTCCTCGAGCGTGACCGCCGGGTGGTAGCGCACGCCGCCCTTGCCGGGGCCGCGGCTGAGGTTGTGCTGCACGCGAAATCCCTCGAAGTGCGCGACGCGCCCGTCGTCGAGCTCGATCGGCACGTCGACGACGAGCGCGCGCTTGGGCCGGCGCAGCGTCTCGGCCCAGCGTGCCAGCGGCCCGAGGTAGGGCAGCACGCGGTCGACCTGCGCCAGGTAGGTGGACCAGGGGCTGTCGGGGCCCGGGGCGACGTACGACAGCGGTTCGTTCATCGCGCGCTCCTCGCGTCGGGGAAGCGCGAGCCTACACTGCGCGCATGACCGACACCACCCTCGCGTTCGTCGGCGGCGGCAACATGGCCGGCGCCATCGTCGGCGGCCTCGTGCGCGCGGGCCGCGCGCCGGGCTCGATCGTCGTCGTCGAGCCCGATGCGCTTCAGCGCGAGCGGCTCGCCGCGCAGCACGGCGTGCGCACGCTGGCCGGCGCCAACGCGACGCTGGCCGAGGCTTCGCTCGTCGTCTGGGCCGTCAAGCCGCAGGCCTTCGCCGCGGCCGCCGCGCCGTGCGCGGCGCACGTGCGCCGCGCGCTGCAGCTCAGCGTGATGGCCGGCATCCGCAGCGACGCGATCGCGCGCGCCACCGGCAGCGACGCCGTCGTGCGCGCAATGCCGAACACGCCGGCGCTGATCGGCCAGGGCATCAGCGGGCTGTACGCGCGGGCGGCCGTGACGCCGGCGCAGCGCGCGGCGGTCGAACAGGTGCTGGCGCCCACCGGGCGCGTGCTGTGGGTCGAGCGCGAGGCAGACCTCGACGCGGTCACGGCGCTGTCGGGGTCGGGGCCGGCCTACGTCTTCTACCTCGTCGAGGCGATGGAAGCCGCCGCCGTCGAGATGGGGCTCACCGCCGCTCAGGGCCGCGAGCTGGCGCTGGCCACGGTGGCCGGCGCGGCGTCACTGGCGCTGCAGTCGGGCGAGCCGCCCGCGGTGCTGCGCGAGCGCGTGACGTCGAAGGGCGGCACGACGCACGCGGCGATCACGTCGATGGAGGCCGACGGCGTGCGGGCCGCCGTCGCGCGCGCGATCGTCGCCGCGCAGCGGCGCGCGAAGGAACTCGGCGACGAGTTCGGCTGAGTCTGCCGGCCGCCCCCTCCCGCAGCCCGGGCCCTTCGCGCCGTCCCCGCCCGCGCAGGCGGGCCGGGAGCCGCGGCGCTCAGCGCAGCGCGAGGTCGAGCGCCGCGCCGGCGAACAGCGCGAAGCCGACCCAGTGGTTCAGGCGGAACGCCTTGAAGCAGCCGTCGCGCCGGCGCGCACGGATCAGCGTCCAGTGCCACAGCACCTGCGCCGCCGCGCCCGCGACGCCGGCGAGGAACCACGCGCCGAGACCGAGCGAGCGCCCGATCGCGGCCCAGCTCGCGAGGTGGATCGCGTAGAAGACCATCACGCCGGCCACGTCGTGGCGGCCGAGCGTGATGGCCGAGGTCTGGATGCCGATCTTGACGTCGTCGTCGCGGTCGACCATCGCGTACTCGGTGTCGTAGGCCAGCACCCAGAACAGGTTCGACAGCAGCAGCGCCCACGCGTGCGGCGGCACGGCGTCGGCGACTGCCGCCAGCGACCGGTCGTTGCCGCCGAGCACGGCGGCGAACGCCATCGGAATGCCGAAGCTGAACGCCACGCCGAGCACGGCCTGCGGCATCGAGACGACGCGCTTCGCGTAGGGGTAGGCGATCGCGATCGCCAGCGCGGCGAACGACAGGAGCACCGTCGGCGGGTTGGTCGACAGGACGAGCGCGAAGGCCACCAGCGCCAGCGCCGCGCCGACGGCCAGCGCCTCGGCCGCCGGCAGCGCGCCGCGCGTGACGGGGCGGCGCGCCGTGCGCTCGACGTGGCGGTCGAACTCGCGGTCGGCAACGTCGTTGACGCAGCAGCCGGCGCTGCGCATCAGGATCGTGCCGAGCACGAACACCGCCACCAGGTGCCAGCCCGGGAAGCCGTCGGCGGCGATCCACAGTGCCGACAGCGTCGGCCACAGCAGAAGCAGCCAGCCGGCCGGACGGTCCCAGCGGATCAGGTCGAGGTACAGCGCCAGCCGCGACGGCGACGGAGTGACGGCGGTGTTCACGCGCCGATTATCGGAGCCGGGCGCGGAACCCCGGACGGCGCTTCGGCTCGAAGCGCGCTCGACCCGAAGCGCCGCCGGGCACCATGGCGCGAGGCCGACATTCCAGGACAGGAGACACCGATGCCCGAGCACGCGACCGATTCGCCCGAAGCCCTGGCCCAGGTCGTGATCCTGGCCATCGTCGCCGACACCGAGCTCGACGCGCGCGAGCTCGCGATCCTCGACGAGCTCGACGCCTATGCGCGGCTGGGGACGACGCGCGATGCCTTCCTGCGCTCGGCGCGCGCGCACGCCGAGCGCACGCGGCTGGGCGAGCGCGGCTACCTGCGCATGTCGGACATCGCCCAGATCGACGCCGCGCTCGAGGCGGTGCGCGACCCGGCCAAGCGCCTGCTCGCGTGCCGGCTCGCGGCCAGCGTGATCACGGCCGACGGCCGCGTGGACGACGTCGAGCGGCTGGTGTTCGACCACATGCTGTGCCGCTGGGGGCTGACGCGCTCGATGGTCTCGCGCGCGATCCTGGCCGACCGGCGGTCGGCCACCACCTGAGCGCCCGGCCCGACCACGTCGCGCTGCGGGCCGTGAGCCGCGGCGCTCAGCCCTGCAGGCGGCGCCCTCGCTGAGCTCGGGCCCCTTCGCCCGTCCCGGCGTGCGCGGGCACGCCGGGAGCCCCGGGCTCAGGCCTGCGGGCCGCGGCCTCGCAGAGCTCGGCCCCTCGAGCGCCGTCCCGGCCCGCGCCGGCGGGCCGTGAGCCGCGGCGCTCAAGCCTCGATCTGCTTCTGGAACACCAGCCCCGCGTGCTCGCGCAGCGCGTGGAACTGGATCTTCGGCCAGTTGTCCTGCATCGCGCGCAGCTCGCCGGCGTACTCGAGCAGCACGGTCGGCGCGTCGACGGCGTCGTAGGCGACGCGGTGCGCGTTGTGGTCCACGAAGCGCGCGAGCTCCCTCGGGTCGTCGCAGGTCACCCAGCGCGCGACGTTGTGGCGCGCCGGCAGGATGCGCGCCTTGCAGCCGTACTCGTGCTCGAGGCGGTGCGCGACGACCTCGAACTGCAGCTGCCCCACCGCGCCGAGCAGCAGCACGCTGCCCGCCGCCGGGCGGAAGACCTGGATCGCGCCTTCCTCGCCGAGCTGCTGCAGTCCGGCGCGCAGCTGCTTCGTCTTCAGCGGGTCGGCGACCTCGACCGAGCGGAACATCTCGGGGGCGAAGAACGGCAGCCCGGTGAACTGCAGCGCCTCGCCTTCGGTCAGCGTGTCGCCGAGCTGCAGCACACCGTGGTTCGGGATGCCGATGATGTCGCCGGCGAAGGCCTCCTCGAGCAGCTCGCGCCGCTGGCTGAGGAACGACACCACCGTGTTCGGCCGCAGTTCCTTGCCCGAGCGCGTCACCTTCAGCCGCATGCCGCGCGTGAAGTGGCCGCTCGCGACGCGCACGAACGCGATGCGGTCGCGGTGCGCCGGGTCCATGTTGGCCTGGATCTTGAACACGACGCCGCTGAACTTGGGCTCGGTCGGCTCGACGGTGCGCTGGATCGCGGCCTTCGGCCCCGGCGGCGGCGCGAGGTCGACCAGCGCGTCGAGCACCTCCCGAACGCCGAAGTTGTTGATCGCGCTGCCGAAGAACATCGGCGTCTGGCGGCCGGCGAGGAAGGCCGCCTCGTCGAACGCCGGCGCCGCCTCGCGCACGAGCTCGATCTCGCCGGCGGCCTGCTCGTAGGCGGCGCCGAAGCGCTGCGCGAGCGCCGGGTTGCCCAGTCCCTCGACGATCTCGTCGTCGCCGCCCGCACGGTCAGCGCCCGGCGCGAAGACGCGCATCTGGTCGCGCCGCAGGTCGAGCACGCCGCCGAAGAACTTGGCCATGCCCACCGGCCACGTGAACGGCACGACGCCCATGCCGAGCTCGCGCTCGATCTCGTCCATCAGCGCCAGCGGCTCCTGCACCTCGCGGTCCATCTTGTTGACGAAGGTCAGGATCGGCGTGTTGCGCGCGCGGCACACCTGCAGCAGCCGCCGCGTCTGCGGCTCGACGCCGTTGGCCGCGTCGATCACCATCAGCGCGGCGTCGACCGCGGTCAGCACGCGGTAGGTGTCTTCCGAGAAGTCCTGGTGGCCCGGCGTGTCGAGCAGGTTGATGACGCAGTCGCGGTACTCCATCTGCATCACCGAGCTCGCCACCGAGATGCCGCGCTGCTTCTCGATCTCCATCCAGTCGGAGGTCGCGTGGCGCGA
>JBBION010000027.1:0-17590 GCA_037443345.1 Rubrivivax sp.
TCGACGCGGCGCAGCGCCGCGCCGCTGCCGGCCGGCGCTTCGCCGCGCGGGCTGCGCATCGTCTGCCGCGGCGACGGGCACCGCTACCGGCTGACCGCGCACACCGCGAGTTCGGCACCGGCCTGGCACGTGCTCGTCGACACCCACGCGGGCGAGACGACCGCCGCGGCCTTCGACTTCGACGCCTTTCGCGCCGCGGGCGCGGGCGTGCCGTACCCGACGCGTCGCCGCTGCGCGCCGACGCGATCACGCAAGTCGGCGTGATGCTGACCAAGGACGGCCACCGCGACGGCCGAGGGCCGTTCGCGCTCGACCTGTTCGACATCGGCTGGTGGCTCTGACGCGCTGCGACGGGCCGGCGCGCACCGCGGGCAAACCCGCTCGTGGGCCGCCGGCGCGGCACTTAGGCTGCGCGGGCACGCCCGGTTCGACCGCCGACGACCCACCCCCGCGAGACGGCCCCATGTCCCTGCACCGCCAGCTCCTGAATCGCCAGGCCGAGGGCCGCCCGATCCGCGTCGGCCTGATCGGCGCCGGCAAGTTCGGCTCGATGTACCTCGCGCAGGTGCCGCGCACGCCCGGCATGCACGTCGCGGCGATCGCCGACCTCTCGCCCGAGGCCGCGTGCCGCAACCTCGCGCGCGTGGGTTGGCCGGCCGCGCAGGTGCGCGCGGCGTCGATCGACGCCGCGCTGAAGGACGGCACGACGCACGTCGGCGACGACTGGCGCGCCCTCGTCGCGCACCCGGCGATCGACGTCGTCGTCGAGTGCACCGGCTCGCCGGTGCACGCCGTCGACCACTGCCTCGACGCGTTCGCCCACGGCAAGCACGTCGTCAACGTCACCGTCGAGGCCGACGCGTTCTGCGGCCCGTGGCTGGCGCGCGAGGCCGCTGCGGCCGGCGTCGTCTACACGCTCGCGTTCGGCGACCAGCCGGCGCTGGTCTGCGACCTCGTCGACTGGGCGCGCACCTGCGGCTTCCCGGTGGTGGCGGCCGGTCGCGGCCACAAGTGGCTGCCGCACTTCGCGCAGTCGACACCCGAGACGGTGTGGGGCTACTACGGCCTGACGCCCGAGCAGGCGGCGCGCGGCGGGCTGAACCCGAAGATGTTCAACAGCTTCCTCGACGGCAGCAAGCCGTCGATCGAGAGCGCCGCGGTGGCCAACGCGACCGGGCTCGAGGTGCCGTCCACCGGCCTGCTGTATCCGCCGGCCAGCGTCGCCGACATCCCGTTCGTCACGCGACCGAGGAGCGAGGGCGGCCACCTCGAGAAGAAGGGCGTGGTCGAGGTGATCAGCTCGCTCGAAGCCGACGGCCGCGCCATCCCGTACGACATCCGCATGGGCGTGTGGGTCACCGTCGAGGGCGAGACCGACTACATCCGCCACTGCTTCGAGGAGTACAACGCGCACACCGACCCGAGCGGGCGCTACTTCACCCTGTACAAGCGCTGGCACCTGATCGGGCTCGAGGTCGGCTACAGCGTGGCCAGCGTCGCGCTGCGCGGCGAGGCCACCGGCGTCGCGACGTGCTGGAACGCCGACGTCGTGGCCACCGCGAAGCGCGACCTCGCGCCGGGCGAGCTGCTCGACGGCGAGGGCGGCTGCACGGTATGGGGCAAGCTGCAGCCGGCGGCGGCGTCGCTCGCGTACCGCGGCGAGGGCGGGCTGCCGCTCGGGCTGGCGCACCAGGTCAGGGTCGTGCGACCGGTCGCGCAGGGCCAGATGCTGAGCTGGGCCGACGTCGCGATCGACACCGCGACACGCGCCTACCGCGTGCGCCGCGAGATGGAGGCGCACCACCGCGCGGTGCCGCGCGCCGGCGCCTGAGTCCGCGGCAGCGAAAAGGGCCGGCAGCGCCGGCCCTTCGTCGTGCAGGGCACCGCCAGCGCTACTCGATCGCCTTGACCATGTCCTCGACGACCTTCTTCGCGTCGCCGAAGACCATCATCGTCTTGTCCATGTAGAACAGCTCGTTGTCGAGGCCGGCGTAGCCGGCGGCCATCGAGCGCTTGTTGACGATCACGGTCTTGGCCTTGTAGGCCTCGAGGATCGGCATGCCGTAGATCGGGCTGCCCTTCTGCAGCGCGGCCGGGTTCACGACGTCGTTGGCGCCGAGGATGATCGCGACGTCGGCCTGGCCGAACTCGCCGTTGATGTCCTCCATCTCGAACACCTGGTCGTACGGCACCTCGGCCTCGGCGAGCAGCACGTTCATGTGCCCCGGCATGCGCCCGGCCACCGGGTGGATCGCGTACTTCACCGTGACGCCCTTGTGGGTGAGCTTCTCCGCCAGCTCCTTCACCGCGTGCTGCGCGCGCGCGACCGCCAGGCCGTAGCCGGGCACGATGATCACCGTCTCGGCGTTGCCGAGGATGAACGCCGCGTCGTCGGCGCTGCCGCTCTTGACGCTGCGCTGCTGCTGCGCGCCTGCCGCCGCCTGCCCAGCCTCGCCGCCGAAGCCGCCGAGGATGACGTTGAAGAACGAGCGGTTCATCGCCTTGCACATGATGTAGCTCAGGATCGCGCCCGAGCTGCCCACCAGCGAGCCGGCGATGATCAGCATGCTGTTGTTGATCGAGAAGCCGATGCCCGCAGCCGCCCAGCCCGAGTAGCTGTTGAGCATCGAGACGACGACCGGCATGTCGGCGCCGCCGATCGGGATGATGATCAGCACGCCGAGCACGAAGGCGAGCGCCAGCATCGCGAAGAAGGCGGCCCAGTTCTCGGTCAGCGCAAAGACGATGCCGAGCACGACGGTGGCGATGCCGAGCACGAGATTGAGCAGGTGCTGGCCGTTGAAGACCACCGGCGCGCCCTGGAACAGGCGGAACTTGTACTTGCCGCTGAGCTTGCCGAACGCGATCACCGAGCCGCTGAACGTGATCGCGCCGATCGCGGCGCCGAGGAACAGCTCGATCTTGTTGCCCACCGGGATCGGGCTGCCGCGCTCGGCGATGCCGAAGGCCCACGGCTCGGCCACCGCCGCGACCGCGATGAACACCGCCGCCAGGCCGACCATGCTGTGCATGAAGGCCACCAGCTCGGGCATCTTCGTCATCTCGACGCGCTTGGCCATGATCGCGCCGGCGCTGCCGCCCACCAGCAGGCCACCGAGCACCCACACCATGCCCTGCGCCGAGCCCTGGCCCATCTGGCCGGCAAGCTTGACGATCAGCGCGGCGGTGGTCAGCACGGCGATCGCCATGCCGACCATGCCGAAGACGTTGCCGCGGATCGACGTCGTCGGGTGGCTCAGGCCCTTGAGCGCCTGGATGAAGCAGACGCTCGCGACGAGGTACAGCAGCGTGACGAGGTTCAGGCTCATGCCTTGTCTCCCGCGGCCGGGGCCTTCTTTTCTTTCTTCTTGAACATCTCGAGCATGCGCCGCGTGACGAGGAAGCCGCCGAACACGTTGACGGCGGCCAGCGCCACGGCCAGCACGCCCATCGCCTTGCCCAGCCCGCCTTCGGTCAGCGCCGCGGCGAGCATCGCACCGACGATCACGATCGCGCTGATCGCGTTGGTGACGGCCATCAGCGGCGTGTGCAGCGCCGGCGTCACGTTCCACACGACGTGGTAGCCGACGTAGATCGCGAGCACGAAGATGATGAGGTTCAGGATGATCGGCGAGACGGCGTCCATGCTCAGCTCCTCTTGACCTGGCCGTCCTGCGTCATCAGGCAGGCGGCGACGATGTCGTCGTCGGCGGGAATCTGGAACGTGCCTTCCTTCGTCAGCACGAGCTTCAGGAAGTCGAGCACGTTGCGCGCGTACAGCGCCGACGCGTCGGCGGCCACCAGCGCCGGCAGGTTCGTCTCGCCGACGATCGTCACGCCGTGCCTGACGACCGTCTTGCCGGCCTCGGTCAGCGGGCAGTTGCCGTCGGCGCCGTTGGGGCCCTTGCCGGCCGCCATGTCGACGATCACGCTGCCGGGCTTCATGGCCTTGACCATCTCCTCGGTGATCAGCACCGGCGCGGCGCGGCCGGGGATCAGCGCGGTCGAGATCACGACGTCGGCCTGCGCGACGCGCTTGGCGACCTCGACCTTCTGCCGGTCGAGCCAGCTCTGCGGCATCGGCCTCGCGTAGCCGCCCACGCCCTCGGCCGCCTCCTTCTCCTCGGCGGTCTCGTACGGCACGTCGATGAACTTGGCGCCCAGCGACTCGACCTGCTCCTTCACACTCGGGCGCACGTCGCTGGCCTCGATCACGGCGCCCAGGCGCTTCGCGGTCGCGATCGCCTGCAGGCCCGCGACGCCGACGCCGAGGATCACGACGCGCGCGGCCTTGATCGTGCCGGCCGCCGTCATCAGCATCGGAAACAGGCGCGGGTACTGGTTGGCGGCGATCATCACCGCCTTGTAGCCGCCGATGTTGGCCTGGCTCGACAGCACGTCCATGCTCTGCGCGCGCGTCGTGCGCGGCGCGGCCTCGAGCGCGAAGCTCGTCAGCCCGGCGACGGCGAGCCTGCCGAGGCCGTCCTTGTCGAACGGATTGAGCATGCCCACGAGCACGGTGCCGGTCTTCATCAGGCTCAGCTCGTCGGCGTCGGGAGCGCGCACCTTGAGCACCATCTCGCAGCCGAACGCACCGGCGCGGTCGACGATCTCGGCACCGACGGCGACGTAGGCCTCGTCGGTGACGCTCGCGGCCACGCCGGCGCCCGACTGCACGCGCACCGTGTGGCCCTGCGCCTTGAGCTTCTTGGCCGTCTCGGCCGTGACGGACACGCGGGTCTCCCCCGCCGCCGTCTCCAGCGGCACGCCGATCAACATGGAGGCCTCCTCACCCGCTGCGGGTGCTTGCGACAGCGGGCGCCGCATGCTGCTGCTTAGTTTTCGCGCCCGTAGATTCAGAGTTTATCTGTTGATCGGTGCTCGCGCAGGGTGGGGAAACGCCCCGGTACCATCGCGGCCATGGCCGCTCAGCGCTGGGGTCCGAGCGTCACCGTCGCCGCCGTCGTCGAACGCGCCGGCCGCTACCTGCTTGTCGAGGAACACACGCCCGAGGGGCTGCGGCTGAACAACCCCGCCGGCCACCTCGACCCGTCGGAGTCGCCGCTGGAGGGTGTCGTGCGCGAAGTGCTCGAGGAGACGGCGTGCGCCTTCACGCCGACGGCGCTGCTGGGCGTGTACCTGTCGCGCTTCGTGCGCCCGGCGTCGGGCGAGGACGTCACGTACCTGCGCCTGGCGTTCTGCGGCGACGTCGGCGAGCCCGAGCCCGGGCGGACGCTCGACGCCGGCATCGTGCGCACGCTGTGGCTGACGCCCGACGAGGTGCGCGCCAGCGCGGCACGCCACCGCAGCCCGCTCGTGCTGCGCTGCATCGAGGACCACCTGGCCGGGCGCCGCCATCCGCTCGACGTCGTGACCGCCGACCCCAGCGTCCATGCGCCGGCCGCGCTGCGCTGACCGCGTCCCCCGGGCCTGGTGGGCGCGATGACGGCGCCGCCGCGAGTGCCCGCCGACTGGCCGCAGCGCGACGCGAGCCGCGCGGTGCGCGTCGGCACGATCGACTGGCACGTGCAGGTCGCCGGCCGCGGTCCGGTCGCGCTGCTGCTGCACGGCTCGGGCGCGTCGGCGCACTCGTGGGCCGACGTGCTGTCCGAGGTCGCCGCGCAGTGCACCGTCGTCGCCCCCGACCTGCCCGGGCACGCGTTCACGACCGGTGCCGCGGCGTCCGAGCTGACGCTGCCGCGCGTGTCGGTCGCCTTGCAGGCGCTGCTGCAAGCGCTGAAGCTGCCGGCGCCGACGGTCGTCGTCGGCCACTCGGCCGGCGCGGCGCTGGCGCTGCGCTGGGCGCTCGACGTGCCGCGCCCGCCGCGCGCCATCGTCGGCTTCAACCCGTCGCTGGTCGCGCCGCCGCCGGCGTACATGCAGTTCGTCGCGCCGCTGGTCAACCCGGTGGCCACGAGCGGGCCGGTGGCGCGGCTGCTCGCGTCGGTGGCGCCGGCCACCGGCCTCGTCGACCGGCTGCTCGCGTCGACGCGCACGCCGCTGACCGACGAGCAGAAGGCGCGCTACCGTGTGCTGTTGGCGCGCGCCGACCACGTGCAGGGCACGCTCGGGTTCATGGCGGCCGCCGACCTGCCTCGGCTGCTCGCCGACGCGGCGACCCTGCAGGCACGGACCCTGCTCGTCGTCGGCCGCGACGACGACTGGGTGCCGCCGGCGCAGCTCGACGCCGTGATCGCGCGCTGGCTGCCGCGCGCCGACGTGCGCCGCTGGAGCGGCGGCCACCTGATGCACGAGGCCTTCCCGCGCGACGCCGCAGCGCTCGTGCGACAGGCGCTCGCCGACGCGTGAGACGGCCCGGGGGTGGCCGGGATAATGGTTCGATGGGCGCGAAGCAGCGGGTGGTGATCGGGCTGAGCGGCGGTGTCGACTCGGCCGTCGGCGCGTGGCTGCTCAAGCAGCAGGGCCACGAGGTCGTCGGCCTGTTCATGAAGAACTGGGAGGACGACGACGACAGCGAGTACTGCTCGGCGCGCCAGGACTGGCTCGACGCCGCGTCGGTGGCCGACGTGATCGGCATCGACGTCGAGCACGTCAACTTCGCCGCGGAGTACAAGGACCGCGTGTTCGCCGAGTTCCTGCGCGAATACGAGGCGGGCCGCACGCCGAACCCCGACGTGCTGTGCAACGCCGAGATCAAGTTCAAGGCCTTCCTCGACCACGCGCTGCGCCTGGGTGCCGACCGCATCGCGACCGGGCACTACGCCCGCGTGCGTGACGCGGGCGGGCGCGTCGAGCTGCTCAAGGGCGTCGACGCGGCGAAGGACCAGAGCTACTTCCTGCACCGGCTGACGCAGGCGCAGCTGGCGAAGACGCTGTTCCCGCTCGGCGCTCTGACCAAGGTCGAGGTGCGCCGCATCGCCGCCGAGATCGGGCTGCCCAACGCCGCGAAGAAGGACTCGACCGGCATCTGCTTCATCGGCGAGCGGCCGTTTCGCGAGTTCCTGAACCGCTACCTGAGCCACGAGCCGGGCGACATCGTCGACGACCGCGGTCGCCGGCTCGGGCGCCACGTGGGGCTGAGCTTCTACACGCTGGGCCAGCGCCAGGGGCTGGGTATCGGCGGCGTCAAGGAGCGCGGCGCGCCGCGCGGCGGCGGCGTGCACGCCCCGTGGTTCGTCGCGCGCAAGGACCGCGAGCGCAACCGCCTCGTCGTCGTGCAGGGACACGACCATCCGTGGCTGCTGTCGACGACGCTGGCGGCCACTGACGCGAGCTGGGTCGCCGGCGCGCCGCCTGCGGCCGGCCGCTGCGGCGCGAAGACACGCTACCGCCAGGCCGACGCCGCCTGCAGCTTCACCCCCAGCGGCGACGCCGAGTTCACGCTGCACTTCGACGCGGGCCAGTGGGCCGTGACGCCGGGGCAGAGCGCGGTGCTCTACGACGGCGACGTGTGCCTCGGCGGCGGCGTCATCGAGCGCGCCGACGACGCGCGCTGAGCGGCACGCGCGCCGACGGCGTCACTGCACGGCGTCCGGCCGGGCGTGCACCGTGCGCCACTGCCGCGCGCTGGACTCGTCGTTCGTGCCCGTCGGGCCGAGCCAGTCGAGAAACAGGCGCGTGCACACCGTCTGCAGGGGCGCGCTGGCCTGCGGGTGGCGCGCGATCAGCGCGAGGTTGCGGGCGATCTTGTCGGCCGCCGCGAGGTGCGGCGTGCGCGCGTAGAACGTCAGCAGCGCGAGCGTGCCGCCGATGATCGGCTCGAGCGCGCCGGCGGCCGGCGTCGCGGAGGCCTCGTCGGAGCCGTCGGCGGCAGCGACGGCGGGCGGGGTGTCGGTCGGGCGGCGGTGGGCCATGCGGATCTCCTGCACTGCGGGGTCGGTGCGCCCGCCGTTCCAGCACGGCGGACGCGACCGACTATACGCGAATGAGTCGCATTTGCGTACATCACCCCGGTGCCGGGTCAGAGATCGAAACCGTAGTCGATCGTCACCGGCGCGTGGTCCGAGAAGCGCTGGTCCAGGAAGATCTGTTCGCGCTGCGCCTTGGCCGCGATGGCCGGCGTCGCGAGTTGGTAGTCGAGCCGCCAGCCGACGTTCTTCGCCCACGCCTGCCCGCGGTTGCTCCACCACGTGTACTGCTCGGGCAGCGGGTTCAGGCGGCGGAACACGTCGACCAGCGCGTCGCCTTCGAGCATCGCCGTCAGCCAGGCGCGCTCCTCGGGCAGGAAGCCGCTGTTCTTCTGGTTGCTGCGCCAGTTCTTCAGGTCGATTTCCTTGTGCGCGATGTTCACGTCGCCCACCAGCACGAACTCGCGCTCGGTCGCCAAGCGTCGCAGGTGCGGCTCGATCTGCGCGAGGAAGCGGTACTTGGCGTCCTGACGCTCGGGGCCGCTCGAGCCGCTCGGGAAGTAGCAACTGATGACGCTGAACTTGCGCCGGCGCGTGTCGAAGCGCGCCTCGACGTAGCGGCCCTCGGCGTCGAACTCGTCGCTGCCGAAGCCGGTGACGACGGCGCTCGGCGAGCGCCGCGTGTACAGCCCGACGCCGGAATAGCCCTTCTTCTGCGCGAAGTGGAAGTGGCCCTGGAGATCGCCGATGCGGTCGAAGCGACCGCTCACATCGACGGCCTGGGCCTTGACCTCCTGCACGCCGATACAATCCGCGGCCGCCTGCGCGGCCCAGTCGAGGAATCCCTTGCTCGCAGCCGAACGGATGCCGTTCAGGTTGAGCGTGACGAGCCGAAAACCCACCGTGATCTCCGCAGCGCCCACCCACGCCGACCCGCTCGCCCAGGACTTCGTGAAGTTCTCGGTCGAGGCCGGGGTGCTGCGCTTCGGGGAGTTCAAGACCAAGGCCGGGCGGCTGTCGCCGTACTTCTTCAACGCCGGCCTGTTCGACGACGGCGCCAAGCTGGGCCGCCTCGCACAATTCTATGCACGCCGGCTGATCGATAGCGACGTGCAGTTCGACCTGCTGTTCGGTCCGGCCTACAAGGGCATCACGCTGGCCGCGGCCGTGGCGATCGAGCTGGCACGGCTGGGCCACAACAAGCCCTTCGCCTACAACCGCAAGGAGGCCAAGGACCACGGCGAGGGCGGCACGCTGGTGGGCGCGCCGGTGCGCGGGCGCGTGCTGATCGTCGACGACGTGATCTCGGCGGGCACCTCGGTGCGCGAGTCGATCGCGCTGATCGAGGCGGCCGGCGCGACGCCGTGCGGCGTCGTCATCGCGCTCGACCGCCAGGAGCGCGCCACCGGGGCCGACGGCAGCGAACGACCCCATTCGGCCACGCAATACGTCACGTCGGAGCTGAAACTGAACGTGACCGCGATTGCGACACTGAACGACCTGCTCCAGTATCTGTCGACGACCAGTGACCCGGCGCTGGCCGCGCATGCCGCAGCGGTGGCGTCGTACCGCGAGCGCTATGGAGTCTGAAGTGAGGACCAAGCCCCCGACCGTCGCCCGAGGCCGCGCACGCCGCTGCGTCGCGCTGCTCGGCGCCGCGTGGCTGGCCGGCCTCGCGCAAGCGCAGACGGGCGGCGCGATCTACACCTGCACGACCCCCGACGGCCAGCGGCTGACGTCGGACCGGCCGATTCCCGCGTGCCGCAGCGTCGAGCAGCGCGTGCTCAACCGCGACGGCTCGCTGCGCCAGGTGCTGCCCCCTACCCTGACGGCCGAGGAACTCGTCGTCAAGGAAGCCGAGGAGCGCCGCCAGGCTGCGATCCGGCAGGCGCAGCAGGACGCCGTGCGCCGCGACCGCAACCTCAAGCAGCGCTATCCCGACGAAGCCGCGCACCTGCGCGCGCGCGAATCGGCGCTCGACACGGTGCGGCTGGCGCTGCGCTCGGGCGAGCAGCGGCTGCAGGAATTGCAGCGCGAGCGCGAGCCGCTGATCGCGGAGACCGAGTTCTACGCCGGGCGCGAGCTGCCCGCCGCGCTGCGTCAGCGCCTCGACGCCAACGAAGCCTCGCAGCAGGCGCAGCGCAACGCGATCTCGGCGCACCGCGCCGAGATCGACCGCATCAATGGCGTCTACGACGTCGAGCTCGAGCGGCTGCGCAAGCTTTGGGCCGGTGCGCAGCCCGGGTCGCTGGGGCCGATGCCCTCGGGCACGCTGCCGGTGGCCGCCGGCGCGGCGACCGCCGCGCCGCGCTGACCCGGACACGCCGCCGCGCGCTCAGCCGCCGAGGCGGCGGCGCAGCACGTCGTTGACCTGCGCCGGATTGGCCTTGCCCTTGCTCGCCTTCATCACCTGGCCGACGAGGGCGTTGAACGCCTTGTCCTTGCCGGCGCGGAACTCCTCGACCGACTTCGCGTTGGCCGCGATGACCTCGTCGACGATCGCCTCGAGCGCGCCGGCGTCGTTCATCTGCCGCAGGCCCTTGGCGTCGATCAGCGCGTCGACGTCGTCGCCTTCGCCGGCCCACAGCGCGTCGAACACCTGGCGCGCGGCGCTGTTCGACACCGTGCCGTCGACGACGCGCGCGATCAGCCGGGCCAGCGTCGCCGGCGGCACCGGGCTCGCGTCGATCCCGCGCGCTTCGGCGTTCAGGCGCTTGCTGACCTCGCCCATCAGCCAGTTCGCGACCAGCTTCGGCTGCCCGCCGGCGTCGCGCGCGGCCTCGTAGTAGCGCGCGAACGCGAGGCTTTGCGTCATCAGCGCGGCCGCGTCGGGCGCGAGGCCGTCGTCGCGGCGGAAGCGCTCGGCCATCGCCGCCGGCAGCTCGGGCATCCCCGCCTTCACGCGCTCGACCCACTCGGGCGCGATCACGAGCGGCGGGAGGTCGGGGTCGGGGAAGTAGCGGTAGTCGTGCGCCTCTTCCTTCGTGCGCATCGCGCGCGTCTCGCCGCTGGAGGGGTCGAACAGCACAGTGGCCTGTTCAACGGCCAAGCCGTCTTCGAGGCGGTCGATCTGCCACTGCACCTCGAAGTCGATCGCCTGCTGCAGGAAGCGGAAGCTGTTGAGGTTCTTGATCTCGCGCCGCGTGCCCAGCGGCTGCCCCGGCCTGCGCACCGAGACGTTGGCGTCGCAGCGAAACGACCCCTCCTGCATGTTGCCGTCGCAGATGTCGAGCCACACGACGAGCGCGTGCAGCGCCTTCGCGTACTCGGCCGCCTCGGCGCTCGAGCGCATGTCGGGCTCGGAGACGATCTCCAGCAGCGGCGTGCCGGCACGGTTGAGGTCGATGCCGGTGAGGCCGTGGTAGTCCTCGTGCAGACTCTTGCCGGCGTCCTCCTCGAGGTGCGCGCGCGTCAGCCGCACGCGACGCGCCCGGCCGTCGAGCATGAACTCTACCTGCCCGCCCTGCACGACGGGAATCTCGTACTGGCTGATCTGGTAACCCTTCGGCAGGTCGGGGTAGAAGTAGTTCTTGCGCGCGAAGATCGACAGCGGCGCGACCTTGGCGCCGACCGCGAGGCCGAAGCGGATCGCGCGCTCGACGGCGCCGCGGTTGAGCACCGGCAGCGTGCCCGGCAGCGCGAGGTCGACCGCGCAGGCCTGCGTGTTCGGCGCGGCGCCGAAGCGCGTCGAGGCGCCGCTGAAGATCTTGCTCGCGGTCGACAGCTGCGCGTGCGTCTCGATGCCGATCACGACCTCGTAGCCGCGCACCAGGGCCGGGGCGTTCATTCGACCACCCTCCGGTCACTGCGTGACCACCTCCCCAGGGGAGGAACGCGCTCCCTTCGGAGCGGCCGTGCGGGAGCGCTCATCGCGCAGCCTCCTGCGGTTCGCGGGCGTGGAAGTCGGTGGCCTGCTGGAACGCGTGCGCCGCGTGCAGCAGCGTGCCCTCGGCGAAATGGTTGCCGATCAGCTGCAGCCCGACCGGCATCCCGCCGTCGCCGAAGCCCGCCGGCACGCTCATGCCGGGCAGGCCGGCCAGGCTCGCCGGCAGCGTGAAGATGTCGGCGAGGTACGCCTTGACGGGGTCGTCGGCGCCTTCGCCGAGCTTCCACGCGACGGTGGGCGCCACAGGCCCGGCGATCACGTCGCACTGCGTGAAGCACTGGCGGAAGTCGTCGGCGATCATGCGACGCAGCTTCTGCGCCTGCAGGTAGTAGGCGTCGTAGTAGCCGTGCGACAGCACGTAGGTGCCGATCATGATGCGGCGCTTGACCTCGGCACCGAACCCCTCGGCACGCGTCCTCTTGTACATGTCGAGCAGGTCGTCGTACTGCGCGGCGCGGTGGCCGTAGCGCACGCCGTCGAAGCGCGACAGGTTCGAGCTCGCCTCGGCCGGCGCGATGATGTAGTAGACGGGGATCGACAGCTCGGTGCGCGGCAGGCTGACGTCGACCAGCGTCGCGCCGAGCTTCGCGAATTCGGCCAGCGCGGCGCGCACCGCCGTGCCGACGTCGCCGGCCAGCGCGGCAGGGAAGAACTCGCGCGGCAGCCCGATACGCAGCCCCGCCAGTGGCCGGCCGGCGCCCGCACCGTCGCGCGGCGCGAGCATCTGCGCGCGGTAGTCCTGCGGCGCTCGCTGCGCGCTGGTGCTGTCGCGCTCGTCGAAGCCGCTCATCGCCGACAGCAGCAGTGCGCAGTCCTCGGCGCTGCGTGCCAGCGGGCCGGCCTGGTCGAGGCTGGAGGCGAACGCGATCATCCCGTAGCGCGAGCACACGCCGTAGGTCGGCTTGATGCCGGTGACGCCGCAGAAGCTGGCCGGCTGGCGGATCGAGCCGCCGGTGTCGGTGCCGGTGGCCGCCGGCAGCAATCGCGCGGCCACTGCCGCGGCCGAGCCGCCCGACGAGCCGCCGGGCACGCGCGACGCGTCCCACGGGTTGCGCACCGGCCCGAAGGCCGAGTTCTCGTTGGCCGAGCCCATCGCGAACTCGTCGCAGTTGAGCTTGCCCAGCGTCACCGCGCCGGCATCGGCCAGCCGCGCGACGACGGTGGCGTCGAACGGGCTTGCGTAGCCGGCGAGCATCTTCGAGCCGGCGGTGGTGGGCAGGCCGCGCGTGACGAAGATGTCCTTGTGCGCGATCGGCACGCCGGTCAGCGGCGTCGCGTCGCCGCGCGCGCGACGCGCGTCGGCATCGCGCGCGGCGGCGAGCGCGGCGTCGGCATCGACCGCGAGGAAGGCGCCGAGTTGTTCGTGCGCGGCAACGCGCGTCAGCAGATGTTGCGTCAGCTCGGCGCTCGAGAACTCGCCGCGCGCAAGTGCGCGGTCGGCCTCGGCGACGCCGAGACGGTGCAGCGCGACGCTCATTCGATCACCTTCGGCACGAGGAACAGACCATCCTCGACCGCGGGCGCGCTGCGCTGGTTGGCCTCGCGCTCGTCGGCTTCGGTGACGGCGTCGTCGCGCAGCCGCAGCTCGACCGCCGTCACCGCCGACAGCGGCGTGTACAGCGGCTCGACGCCCGAGGTGTCGACGGCGCTCATGCGCTCGACGATCGAGAAGAAGCCGTTGAGCTGCGCCCGCATCGCCGCGGGTTCGTCGCCGCGCAGTTCGAGCCGCGCCAGATGCGCGATCCGGCTCACGTCGTCAGGGGTCAGGGCCATCGTTTCTTCGGGTCGCGCGGGCGGCGCTCGCGCCGCCCGGCATGGGGCGAAAGGGGGCGTTTCGCGGGCCTTTTCCGGCGCCGCCAGTGGGTCTGGGATCGAGAACGATCGGGTATTATCGTGCGCAGTCACAACCCACCGGTCGGGTCCTCGCCGATGTCCAGCGGGGCCATGTCCGGCGGGTTTTTTAGTACCCGCTGCCGCAGTGCCCACGCCGCGGACCGTTCACGCCCCGTCCCTCCACCGCACCGCGATGCCGCCCGCCCGATCGCCGCGGACCCCGTGGCCCGCCGAGCGCCCCCGAGGCGACGTACCGCCCCGCTGACATGTTCGAATCCTTTCGTCGCTACTTCTCGACGGACCTCGCCATCGACCTCGGCACCGCGAACACGCTGATCTACGTGCGCGGCAAGGGCATCGTGCTCGACGAGCCCTCCGTCGTCGCCATCCGCCACGAAGGCGGCCCGAGCGGCAAGAAGACGATCCAGGCCGTCGGCCACGAGGCCAAGGCGATGCTGGGCAAGGTGCCCGGCAACATCGAGGCCATCCGCCCGATGAAGGACGGCGTGATCGCCGACTTCACCGTCACCGAGCAGATGCTCAAGCAGTTCATCAAGATGGTGCACCCGCGCTCGATGATGAAGCCGAGCCCGCGCATCATCATCTGCGTGCCCTGCGGCTCGACGCAGGTCGAGCGCCGTGCGATCCGCGAGTCGGCGCTGGGCGCCGGCGCGAGCGAGGTCTACCTGATCGAGGAGCCGATGGCCGCCGCGATCGGCGCCGGGCTGCCGGTCAGCGAGGCCTCGGGCTCGATGGTGGTCGACATCGGCGGCGGCACGACCGAGGTCGGTGTGATCTCGCTCGGCGGCATGGTCTACAAGGGCTCGGTGCGCGTCGGCGGCGACAAGTTCGACGAGGCGATCATCAACTACATCCGCCGCAACTACGGCATGCTGATCGGCGAGCCCACCGCCGAGGCGATCAAGAAGCAGATCGGCAGCGCCTTCCCCGGCTCCGAGGTCAAGGAGATGGAAGTCAAGGGCCGCAACCTCAGCGAGGGCGTGCCGCGCAGCTTCACGATCAGCTCCAACGAGATCCTCGAGGCGCTCACCGACCCGCTCAACCAGATCGTCTCGGCGGTCAAGAACGCCCTCGAGCAGACGCCGCCCGAGCTCGGCGCCGACATCGCCGAGCGCGGCATGATGCTCACCGGCGGCGGCGCGCTGCTGCGCGACCTCGACCGCCTGCTGGCCGAGGAGACCGGCCTGCCGGTGCTGGTGGCCGAGGATCCGCTGACCTGCGTCGTGCGCGGCTGCGGCATGGCGCTCGAGCGCATGGAACGGCTCGGCTCCATCTTCACCTACGAGTAACGCGAGGCCAAGGGCGCCGGGGCGCCGCGCACCATGCCGCTGGGCACGCTCGACCGCACCCCTCCGCCGTTCTTCCGCCAGGGCCCGTCGGCCCTGACCCGCGTCGTCTTCTTCTCGTCGCTGGCGGTGTTCCTGATGGTCGCCGACACGCGCTTCGACGTCGTGCGCCACGCGCGCGCGGCGATCGCCACCGTGTTGCACCCGGTGCAGGTCGCGCTGCGCGTGCCGGTGGAGATGGCCGCCGGCGGTGGCGAGTACCTGCAGGGGCTGGCCCGCACGCTGGCGGCCGAACGCCGCGCGCAGGAGCAGCTCGCCGCGCAGGCGGTGCGGCTCGCGCGCGCCGACCGCCTCGAGGCCGAGAACGCCTCGCTGCGCGAGCTGCTCGGGCTGCGCGCCGCGCTCGCCTCGCGCGCGATCGCCGCCGAGGTGCTGTACGAGGCGGCCGACCCGTTCTCGCGCAAGCTGTTCGTCGACCGCGGCTCGACGCAGGGCGTCGTCGCCGGCGCGCCGGTGGTCGCGCCGCAGGGCGTCATCGGCCAGGTCACGCGCGCGTACCCGCTGTCCAGCGAGGTCACGCTGCTGGTCGACAAGGACGCCGCGATCCCCGTGCTCAACGCGCGCACCGGGCAGCGCAGCCTCGCCTACGGCGGTGCCGCGCGCGGCACGGCGATGGAGCTGCGCTTCCTGCCCGGCAACGCCGACGTCGCCGAGGGCGACGCGCTGCTGACCTCGGGCGTCGACGGCGTCTACCCCAGCGGCCTGCCGGTGGCGCACGTGACGAGCGTCGAGCGCCAGGCCGACGGCGGCTTCGCGCGCGTGCTGCTGCGCCCGGCGGCCGCCCCCGACACGGTGCGCCACGTGCTCGTGCTCGAGCCGCTGACGGCGCAGATGCCGCCGCGCCCGACGACGACGGCACGCGACGACGCGCCGCCGCGCGAGGTGCGGCCATGACGCGCGCGCCGCTGCGGGCCTGCCACCGGCGGCCGCCCGCCGGGGAGGGCGCGCGATGATCATGCCGCGCACCGGCGACGCGCTGCTGCTGCCGGTCAACCCGTGGTTCATTGCGCTGTCGCTGGCCGTCGCGCTGGCGCTGAACCTGGTGCCGCTGGGCCGCGTCGCGGCGATGCCCGACCTGCTCGCGCTGGCGCTGGTGTTCTGGAACGTGCACCAGCCTCGGCGCGTGGGCATCGGCGTGGCCTTCCTGCTTGGGCTCGCGATGGACGTGCACGAGGGCGCGCTGCTCGGCCAGCACGCGCTGGCGTACACGCTGCTGTCGTACTTCGCGATCACGATCCACCGCCGACTGCTGTGGTTCGGCCTGTGGTCGCAGAGCCTGCAGCTGATCCCGCTGTTCGCCGCCGCGACGGCCGTCTCGCTGCTGGTCCGCCTGGCCGCAGGCGCGCCGTTTCCCGGCTGGAGCCTGTTCGCCGCACCGGTGATCCAGGCGCTGCTGTGGCCGCTGGCGACCTGGGTGCTGCTCGCGCCGCAACGCCGCCCGCCCGATCCCGACGAGAATCGCCCTCTGTGAAGGCGCCCGATGGCTGAGCTGAGGAACGTCGAGCTCGAGCAGCACCGCTTCCGCGGCCGCGTCATCGCGGCCGCGGCCTTCGTACTGCTGGGCTTGGCGCTGCTCGCCGCGCGCATGGTCTACCTGCAGGTGGTCAAGCACGACGAGCTGGCCACGCGCGCCGAGAGCAACCGCATCGCCGTGCTGCCCGTCGTGCCCAACCGCGGCCTGATCGTCGACCGCCACGGCGTCGTGCTGGCGAGCAACTACTCGGCGTACACGCTCGAGATCACCCCGTCGAAGGTCGACGACGTCGAGGCGACGATCGACGCGCTCGCGCAACTCGTCGAGATCCGCCCGAGCGACCGCCGCCGCTTCAAGCGCCTGCGCGAGGAAGGCAAGAGCTTCGACTCGATCCCGATCCGCACAAAGCTCAGCGACGAGGAGGTCGCGCGCTTCACGGCCCAGCGCTGGCGCTTTCCGGGCGTGGAGGTCAACGCGCGGCTGTTCCGCAGCTACCCGCTCGGCGACACCGGCTCGCACCTGATCGGCTACATCGGCCGCATCAACGCCGCCGAGAAGAAGGCGATGGAGGACTGGGACGAGGAGACCCAGGCCAACTACCGCGGCACCGAGTACATCGGCAAGCTCGGCCTCGAGCAGAGCTACGAGGCCGAGCTGCACGGCACGACCGGCTACGCCGAGGTCGAGACGACCGCCGGCGGACGCGCGGTGCGCCAGCTGCGCAGCCACCCGCCGACGCCGGGCAACACGCTGGTGCTGTCGGTCGACATCCGGCTGCAGTGGCTCGTCGAGCAGCTGTTCGGCGAGCGCCGCGGCGCGCTGGTGGCGATCGACCCGCGCAACGGCGAGGTGCTGGCCTTCGTCAGCAAGCCCACGTTCGACCCCAACCTCTTCGTCGACGGCATCGACCACGACAGCTGGCGCGAGCTCAACGAGAGCATCGACAAGCCGCTGCTCAACCGGGCGCTGCGCGGCACCTACCCGCCGGGCTCGACGTTCAAGCCCTTCATGGCGATGGCCGCGCTGACCAGCGGCAAGCGCGGGCCGAACACCGTGATCCACGACGGCGGCACGTACAACTTCGGCGGCCACCTGTTCCGCAGCCACGGCGACACCGGGCTCGGCCCGGTCGACATGCGGCGCTCGATCGTCAAGTCGAGCAACGTGTACTACTACTCGCTGGCCAACGAGATGGGCGTCGACCTGATGCACGAGCACCTGT
>JBBION010000028.1:0-17464 GCA_037443345.1 Rubrivivax sp.
CCGCCCGCCACGCGGGCGGGCGGCTGCCGCAGCGGTGCCGCGCTGACCACGGCGGCCCGTGCCGGCCGCCTGCCGGGCCGGCCCCGCACGGCATTGTTCATGCTTGCACCTCGGGCCGCCGTGGCCGGCGCGCGAGCAGTGACATTGGCCTGCACGGCGGCGCATCGAGTATGTCCCTATTTATGCCGATAGATGATTTCAGGTTGCTTATAATTACTCCGACCCTATTTAAATTGCCTTGCAGCCTATGTTGCACTGCATTAGGCTTGCGGACCCTGCCCGACCGGACCGAACGGAGGCCGCCATGCGCCACCTGACCGCCGGGGCCGATGCCCCGCTGCCCGCCACCCCCGACGAACGCGCCGCGCTGGCGCGCGACGGGCTGTACGACCCGGCGCAGGAGCACGACGCCTGCGGCGTCGGCTTCGTCGCGCACATCAAGGGCGAGCGCTCGCACCCGATCGTCGAGCAGGGCCTGAAGATCCTCGAGAACCTCGACCATCGCGGTGCCGTGGGCGCCGACAAGCTGATGGGCGACGGCGCCGGCATCCTGATCCAGATCCCCGACGAGCTGTACCGCGCCGAGATGGCGGCGCAGGGCGTCGAGCTGCCGCCGCCGGGCGAGTACGGCGTGGGCATGATCTTCCTGCCCAAGGAGCACGCGTCGCGGCTGGCGTGCGAGCAGGAGCTCGAGCGCGCCGTCAAGGCCGAGGGCCAGGTGCTTCTCGGTTGGCGCGACGTGCCGGTCGACCGCGAGATGCCGATGAGCCCCGCGGTGCGCGCGAAGGAGCCGGTGATCCGCCAGATCTTCATCGGCCGCGGCCCCGACGTCATCGTGCCCGACGCGCTCGAGCGCAAGCTGTACGTGATCCGCAAGACGGCCAGCGCGGCGATCCAGCGCCTGAAGCTCACGCACAGCCGCGAGTACTACGTGCCCAGCATGAGCTGCCGCACGGTCATCTACAAGGGCCTGCTGCTCGCCAACCAGGTCGGCCAGTACTTCCGCGACCTCGCCGACCCGCGCGCGGTCTCGGCACTCGCCCTGGTGCACCAGCGCTTTTCCACCAACACGTTCCCCGAGTGGCCGCTCGCGCACCCGTACCGCATGGTCGCGCACAACGGCGAGATCAACACCGTCAAGGGCAACTTCAACTGGATGCGCGCGCGCGAGGGCGTGATGAAGTCGCCCGTGCTCGGCGACGACCTGAAGAAGCTCTACCCGATCAGCTTCGAGGGCCAGAGCGACACCGCCACGTTCGACAACGCGCTCGAGCTGCTCGTGATGGCCGGCTACCCGCTGGCGCACGCGGCGATGATGATGATCCCCGAGGCCTGGGAGAACCACGAGGGGATGGACGAGCGCCGGCGCGCGTTCTACGAGTACCACGCCGCGATGATCGAACCGTGGGACGGCCCGGCGGCGATGGTGTTCACCGACGGCCGGCAAATCGGCGCCACGCTGGACCGCAACGGCTTGCGCCCCGCGCGCTACTGCGTCACCGACGACGACCTCGTCGTGATGGCCAGCGAGAGTGGCGTGCTGCCGATCCCCGAGAACAAGATCGTCAAGAAGTGGCGGCTGCAGCCGGGCAAGATGTTCCTGATCGACTTCGACCAGGGCCGCATCGTCGACGACGAGGAGCTGAAGAACCAGTTTGCCTCGGCGCGCCCGTACCGGCAGTGGATCGAGAACGTGCGCATCAAGCTCGACGACGTGCCCCGGCCCGACGGCGCCGGCGTGCCGTTCGCCGAGGCGCTGCTCGACCGCCAGCAGGCCTTCGGCTACACGCAGGAAGACCTCAAGTTCCTGATGAGCCCGATGGCCGCCGCCGGCGAGGAGGCGGTCGGCTCGATGGGCAACGACTCGCCGCTGGCCGTGCTGTCGGACCGCAGCAAGGCGCTGTACAGCTACTTCAAGCAGCTGTTCGCGCAGGTCACGAACCCGCCGATCGACCCGATCCGCGAGGCCATCGTGATGAGCCTGAACAGCTTCATCGGGCCGAAGCCGAACCTGCTCGACATCAACGCGGTGAACCCGCCGATGCGGCTCGAGGTGTCGCAGCCGGTGCTCGACTTCGACGACATGGCGCGGCTGCGCGCGATCGAGCAGGCCACGCACGGCAAGTTCAAGTCGTACGAGCTGAACATCGTCTACCCGCTCGCGTGGGGCCGCGAGGGCGTCGAGGCCAAGCTCGCGTCGCTGTGCGCCGAGGCACAGGACGCGCTGGCCAGCGGCCACAACATCCTCATCATCACCGACCGCCGCATGGACCGCGACCACGTTGCGATCCCGGCGCTGCTCGCGCTGTCGGCGGTGCACCACCACCTGGTGCGCGAGGGCCTGCGCACGACGGCCGGGCTGGTGGTCGAGACCGGCTCGGCGCGCGAGGTGCACCACTTCGCCGTGCTCGCCGGCTACGGCGCCGAGGCCGTGCACCCGTACCTCGCGCTCGAGACGCTGGTCGCGATCCACGAGGACCTGCCCGGCGACCTGAAGCCCGAGAAGGCGATCGCCAACTACATCAAGGCGGTCGGCAAGGGGCTGTCGAAGATCATGTCGAAGATGGGCATCAGCACGTACATGTCGTACTGCGGCGCCCAGATCTTCGAGGCCATCGGGCTGCAGAAGGAGTTCGTCGACAAGTACTTCCGCGGCACCGCGAGCCAGGTCGGCGGCATCGGCGTGTTCGAGGTCGCCGAGGAGGCGCTGCGCATGCACCGCGCGGCGTTCGGCAGCGACCCGGTGCTCGCCGAGATGCTCGACGCCGGCGGCGAGTACGCGTGGCGCACGCGCGGCGAGGAGCACATGTGGACGCCCGACGCGATCGCCAAGCTGCAGCACAGCACGCGCGCCGGCAAGTTCGACACCTATAAGGAGTACGCGCAGCTCATCAACGACCAGAGCCGCCGGCACATGACGCTGCGCGGCCTGTTCGAGTTCCGGCTCGACCCGAGCAGGGCGATCCCGATCGACGAGGTCGAGCCCGCCGCCGAGATCGTCAAGCGCTTCGCCACCGGCGCGATGTCGCTCGGCTCGATCTCGACCGAGGCGCACTCGACGCTGGCGATCGCGATGAACCGCATCGGCGGCAAGAGCAACACCGGCGAGGGCGGCGAGGACCCGGCGCGCTACCGCAACGAGCTCAAGGGCATCGCGATCACCGCCGGCACCAGGGTCAGCGACGTCGTCGGCGCCAAGGTCATCGAGGCCGACTACGAGCTGCGCGACGGCGACAGCCTGCGCTCGAAGATCAAGCAGGTCGCGTCGGGCCGCTTCGGCGTCACGACCGAGTACCTGGTCAGCGCCGACCAGATCCAGATCAAGATGGCGCAGGGCGCCAAGCCCGGCGAGGGCGGCCAGCTGCCCGGCGGCAAGGTCAGCGAGTACATCGGCTTCCTGCGCTACTCGGTGCCTGGCGTGGGCCTCATCAGCCCGCCGCCGCACCACGACATCTACTCGATCGAGGACCTGGCGCAGCTGATCCACGACCTGAAGAACGCCAACCCGCGCGCGTCGGTCAGCGTCAAGCTCGTCAGCGAGGTCGGCGTCGGCACGGTGGCCGCCGGCGTGGCCAAGTGCAAGGCCGACCACGTCGTGATCGCCGGCCACGACGGCGGCACCGGCGCGTCACCGTGGAGCAGCATCAAGCACGCCGGCACGCCGTGGGAGCTGGGCCTCGCCGAGACGCAGCAGACGCTGGTGCTCAACCGCCTGCGCGGGCGCATCCGCGTGCAGGCCGACGGGCAGATGAAGACGGGTCGCGACGTCGTCATCGGCGCGCTGCTCGGCGCCGACGAGTTCGGCTTCGCGACGGCGCCGCTGGTGGTCGAGGGCTGCATCATGATGCGCAAGTGCCACCTCAACACCTGCCCGGTGGGCGTGGCCACGCAGGACCCGGTGCTGCGCAAGAAGTTCGCGGGCAAGCCCGAGCACGTCGTCAACTACTTCTTCTTCGTCGCCGAGGAGGCGCGCCAGATCATGGCGCAGCTGGGCATCCGCAAGTTCGACGACCTGATCGGCCGCGCGGACCTGCTCGACACGAAGAAGGGCATCGCGCACTGGAAGGCCAAGGGTCTCGACTTCGGCCGCGTGTTTCACCAGCCGGCGGTGCCCGCCGACGTGCCGCGCCACCACGTGGAGACGCAGGACCACGGCCTCGAGCGCGCGCTCGACGTCAAGCTGATCGAGAAGTGCCGCCCGGCGATCGAGCGCGGCGAGACGGTGCAGTTCATGGAGCGCGCGCGCAACGTCAACCGCAGCGTCGGCGCCATGCTGTCGGGCGAGCTGATCCGCCACCGCCCCGAGGGCCTGAGCGACCACACCATCTTCATCCAGATGGAAGGTACGGGCGGGCAGAGCTTCGGCGCCTTCCTCGCCAGCGGCATCACGCTGTACCTGATCGGCGACGCCAACGACTACACCGGCAAGGGGCTGTCGGGCGGGCGCATCGCGGTGCGCCCATCGATCGAGTTCCGCGGCGACGCGACGAAGAACATCATCGTCGGCAACACGGTGCTGTACGGCGCCACCAGCGGCGAGGCCTTCTTCCGCGGTGTGGCCGGCGAGCGCTTCGCGGTGCGCCTGTCGGGCGCCACCGCGGTGGTCGAAGGCACCGGCGACCACGGCTGCGAGTACATGACCGGCGGCACGGTGGCCGTGCTCGGCAGGACGGGGCGCAACTTCGCCGCCGGCATGAGCGGCGGCATCGCCTACGTCTACGACGAGGACGGGCGCTTCGCCAAGCGCTGCAACACGTCGATGGTCGCGCTCGACAAGGTGCTGCAGGCCGACGAGCAGAAGGCCGCCGGCGGCCCGCTGCACAAGGGCCAGACCGACGAGGCGCTGCTGAAGAAGCTCATCGAGGACCACCACAAGTGGACCGGCTCGCTGCGCGCGCGCGAGATCCTCGACGACTGGCCCGCCGCGCGCGCGAAGTTCGTCAAGGTCTTCCCGCACGAGTACAAGCGCGCGCTGACCGAGATGGGGGCGCGCGCCGAGACGGCGGCGACGATCGCCAAGGCCAAGGGCAGCGACAGCAAGGCCGTGCCGGCCAAGTGAGGCGGCGGCCACAGGAGCACGACGATGGGCAAGGTCACGGGTTTTCTGGAATACGAGCGGCTCGAGGAAGGCTACGAGCCGGTGCCGCAGCGGCTGAAGACGTGGAAGGAGTTCGTCATCGGGCTGGCCGAGCCCGAGGCGAAGGTGCAGGCTGCGCGCTGCATGGACTGCGGCACGCCGTTCTGCAACAGCGGCTGCCCGGTCAACAACATCATCCCGGACTTCAACGACCTGGTGTACCGGGGTGACTGGAAGCACGCGATCGACGTGCTGCACTCGACGAACAACTTCCCCGAGTTCACCGGCCGCGTGTGCCCGGCGCCGTGCGAGGCGGCGTGCACGCTCAACGTCAACGACGACGCGGTCGGCATCAAGTCGATCGAGCACGCCATCATCGACCGCGCGTGGGCCGAGGGCTGGGTCGCGCCGCAGCCGCCGACGGTCCGCACCGGCAGGAAGGTCGCCGTGGTCGGCTCGGGCCCGGCGGGGCTGGCCGCCGCGCAGCAGCTCGCGCGCGCCGGCCACGACGTGACGGTGTTCGAGAAGAACGACCGCGTCGGCGGCCTGCTGCGCTACGGCATTCCCGACTTCAAGATGGAGAAGTCGCACATCGACCGCCGCGTCGAGCAGATGAAGGCCGAGGGCGTCACGTTCCGCACCGGCGTGCTGGTGGGCACGATGCCGCTCGACGGTCCGGGCAGCAAGGTCACGAACTGGGCCAGGGAGACGGTCAGCCCCGAGCAGCTGAAGGCCGAGTTCGACGCCGTGCTGCTCACCGGCGGCGCCGAGCACAGCCGCGACCTGCCGGTGCCCGGGCGCGAGCTCGAAGGGGTCCACTTCGCGATGGAGTTCCTGCCGCAGCAGAACAAGGTCGTCGCCGGCGACAAGGTCAAGGGCCAGATCCGTGCCGACGGCAAGCACGTCATCGTGATCGGCGGCGGCGACACCGGCAGCGACTGCGTCGGCACGAGCAACCGCCACGGCGCGGCCAGCGTGACGCAGTTCGAGCTGATGCCGATGCCGCCCGAGCACGAGGACAAACCGCTGACCTGGCCGTACTGGCCGACCAAGTTGCGCACCTCGTCGAGCCACGAGGAGGGCTGCCAGCGCGAGTTCGCGATCGCGACCAAGGCCTTCGTCGCCGGCACCGGCAAGGACAAGGGCCGCGTCGTCGGCCTGAAGACGGTGCACGTGCAGTGGCAGGGCGGCAAGATGGTCGAGGTGCCGGGCACCGAGCAGGCGTGGAAGGCCGACCTCGTGCTGCTCGCGATGGGCTTCGTCAGCCCCGTCGCCTCGGTGCTCGACGCGTTCGGCGTCGAGAAGGACAACCGCGGCAACGCGAAGGCGACGACCGAGTTCACCGGCGGCTACGCGACCAGCGTGCCCAAGGTCTTCGCCGCCGGCGACATGCGCCGCGGCCAGAGCCTCGTCGTGTGGGCGATCCGCGAAGGCCGCCAGGCCGCGCGCGCGGTCGACGAGTTTCTGATGGGGGCCAGCGACCTGCCGCGCTGAGCGTGGGTGCGGGGTCCTGCGGCGAAGCGGTCGCTCACACAGGGCTTCGGCCCGTGCGTGGCACGCGTCGCGCAGGGGCATGACACAATGTTTCTTGCCCAGGTTGGGGCGGCCGCCGGCGCAACCCCGCAAGAAGAATCGGCGGCGCCACGCGGCGCCCGTCACCGAACGCGCAAACGCGTGAAGTCCACCCCCCTCATCGAGATCGACCATGTGTCGTTCGGGTACGACGCCAGCCGTCTGATCCTCAGCGACGTGACGCTGCGCTTCCCGCGCGGCAAGGTGACGTCGATCCTCGGCGGCTCGGGCTGCGGCAAGACGACGCTGCTGCGGCTGATCGGCGGCATCCACGGCGCCAACAGCGGGCGCGTCCTGTTCGACGGCGAGGTCGTCGACGCGAAGAACCGCAGGCAGCTGCAGGCGCTGCGCCGGCGGCTGGGGATTCTGTTCCAGTTCGGCGCGCTGTTCACCGACCTGACGGTGTTCGAGAACGTCGCCTTCCCGCTGCGCGAGCACACCGACCTCGCCGAGCCGCTGATCCGCGACATCGTGCTGATGAAGCTCAACGCCGTAGGGCTGCGCGGCGCGGCGGGGCTGCGCATCGCCGAGGTGTCGGGCGGCATGGCACGACGCATCGCGCTGGCGCGCGCGATCGCGCTCGACCCCGAGCTGATCATGTACGACGAGCCGTTCGCCGGGCTGGACCTGATCTCGATGGGCGTGGCGGCCAACCTGATCCGCAAGCTCAACGACACGACCGGCGCGACCTCGCTCGTCGTCTCGCACGACGTGCCCGAGTGCATGGCGATCAGCGATTACGTGATCCTGATGGCCGCGCCCGGCGGGCGCATCGTGGCACAGGGCACGCCGAAGGAGCTGATGGACTCGACCGACCCCGAGGTGCGCCAGTTCGTGCGCGGCGAGCCCGACGGCCCGGTCAAGTTCCACTACCCGGCGCCGCCGCTGGCGCAGGACCTCGGGCTGGAGCGGCCGTGAGTGCGCTGCTCGACCTGATGACACGGCTGGGCGGGCGCACGCTGCACGTGCTGCGCAGCTTCGGGCACGCGGCGCTGTTCTTCGTCGACCTGCTGCGCGCGGTGCCGGCGTCGCTGCGGCGCTTCTGGCTCGTCGTCGTGCAGGTCCACGCGATCGGCAACCTGTCGCTGCTGATCATCCTCGCGTCGGGGCTGGCGGTGGGCTTCGTGCTCGCGCTGCAGATGTACTACGCGCTGGTGCGCTACGGCGCCACCGAGTCGCTCGGGCTGATCGTCAACCTGTCGCTGGTGCGCGAGCTGGGGCCGGTCGTGACGGCGCTGCTGTTCGCCGGGCGCGCCGGCACGTCGCTGACGGCCGAGATCGGCCTGATGAAGGCCGGCGAGCAGATCGCCGCGATGGAGATGATGGCCATCGACCCGCGCGAGCGCGTGCTCGCGCCGCGCTTCCTCGCCGGCGTGTTCGCGATGCCCGTGCTGGCCGTGCTGTTCTCGGCGATCGGCATCCTCGGCGCGTGGCTGGTCGCCGTCGGGCTGATCGGCCTGGACGGCGGCAACTTCTGGTCGACGATGCAGAACGGCGTCGACATCTGGGACGACGTCGGCAACGGCCTCGTCAAGAGCTTCGTGTTCGGCGTCATCTGCACGGCGGTGGCGCTGTACCAGGGCTACGAGACCGAGGCGACGCCCGAGGGCGTGGCCTACGCGACGACGCGCACCGTGGTGATCTCGTCGCTGGCGGTGCTGGGCATGGACTTCATCCTCACGGCGCTGATGTTCTCGACGCCGTGACCCGCAGGGAGAACAACGACCATGGGTAAGAAGGGCATCGAGACGCTGGTCGGCGGCTTCGTGCTGCTGGGCATCGTCGGGCTCGTGTTCCTGTCGCTGCAGGCGGCCAACCTGACGAGCTTCTTCGAGCAGCGCAACACCTACGAGCTCCAGGCGCGCTTCGACAACATCGGCGGCCTGAAGCCGCGTGCACCGGTGCGCAGCGCCGGCGTCACCGTCGGGCGCGTCACGTCGATCACGCTCGACCCGAAGACCTTCGAAGGCGTCGTGACGATGGCCATCGACACCGGCGTCACGTTCCCGCGCGACTCGTCGGCCAAGATCCTGACCTCGGGCCTGCTCGGCGACCAGTACGTCGGCATCGAACCCGGCGGCGACGACGCCGACTTCAAGCCCGGTGACCGCATCGCGCAGACGCAGGGCGCCGTCGTGCTCGAGAACCTGATCGGGCAGTTCCTGTTCAACCGCGCGGCCGAATCCGGCAGCGCGGGCGGCAGCGGCGGCGACGCCGGCGGAAAGCCGTGAGCGCGCGCTCGCGCCTGGCGGCGGCCGTGCTCGTGCTCGGCCTGGCCCTCGGCGGCTGTGCCAGCGTGCCGGCCGCGGGTGCCGGGAACCCGCCCCCACCGCCGTCGCCGCAGGACCCGTGGGAGCGCTGGAACCGCGGCGTGTTCGCCTTCAACGACGCGCTCGACGAGGCCATCGTCGCGCCGGTGGCGCGGGGCTATCGCGACGTCGTGCCCGAGCTGGTGCGCACCTGGGTCGGCAACTTCCTCGGCCACGTCGGCGACGCGTGGTCGGCCGTCAACCACCTGCTGCAGGGCAAGCCCGGCGACGCGGTGCACATGGGCATGCGTTTCGGCATGAACACCGTGTTCGGCTTCGCCGGCTTCATCGACATCGCGACCAGCGCGAACCTCGAGCGCCGCAGCGAGGACTTCGGCCAGACGCTCGGCCGCTGGGGCATGGCGCCGGGCCCGTACATGGTGCTGCCGCTGCTGGGGCCCTCGTCGCTGCGCGACTCGACGGCGTGGCTCGCCGACATGCAGGCCTCGACGCAGATGCTGCTGTTCGACCACACGAGCGATCGCGTGGCCGTGACGGTGCTCGAGGTCGTGCACCGTCGCAGCACGCTGCTCGGCGCGACCCAGTTGCTCGGCGAGGTCGCGCTCGACCGCTACCAGTTCGTGCGCGACGCCTACCTGCAGCGCCGGCGCAACCTGGTCTACGACGGCAACCCCCCGCCCGAGGACGACGGCTTCGACTACGACGAGGACAATGGCGCCACCGACGCCAAGGCCCCCGCGGCGCCGGCCGCCACGCCGGCGAAGTGAACGCCGGGCCGCGAGCGGGGTCGAAGAGCGCGGTGCAGACCGCGTGCTGCAACGAAAGGAAACCGCCCATGTGGAAGACGCTGATCACTGCCTTCACGCTCACCGTCGGCCTCGTCGCCGGCGGCGCGGTGCGCGCGCAGGCGACGACGCCCGACGGCCTGATCCAGAAGCTGTCGGAAGAGGTCATCGCCAGCGTGAAGGCCGACCCGGCGATCCAGGCCGGCGACATCAACAAGATCATCGCCCTCGTCGACGGCAAGGTGATGCCGCACGTCAACTTCCAGAAGATGACGGCCTCGGCGGTCGGGCGCCACTGGCGCGCGGCGACGCCAGAGCAGCGCGAGCGGCTGCAGGCCGAGTTCAAGACGCTGCTGGTGCGCACGTATTCCGGCGCGCTGGCCGAGGTGAAGGACCAGAACGTGGTGCTGCGGCCGTTCCGCGCCGCGCCGACCGACACCGACGTCGTCGTGCAGACCGAGGTGCGTGGCCGCGGCGACCCGATCCAGCTCGACTACCGGCTCGAGAAGGTCGGCGACGCGTGGAAGATCTACGACGTCAACGTGCTCGGCGTGTGGCTGGTGCAGCAGTACCGCACCAGCTTCAACCAGGAGATCGCGCAGGTCGGCATCGACGGGCTGATCGCGCGCCTGGTCGAGCGCAACAAGGCGGCCAGGAGCTGATGTCCCCCTCGACCACGACGCTGCCGGCGACGCTGACGCACCGCGAGGCGACGGCCACGCTGGCCGCGCTGGCGGCGGCCGTCGGCGCGCCGGGCGCCGGCGACGTGCGGCTCGACGCGTCGGCGCTCAGGCAGTTCGACACCTCGGCGATCGCGGTGCTGCTCGAATGTCGCCGCCTGGCCCAGCAGGCCGGGCGCACGCTGCGCATCGACGGGCTGCCCGCGCCGCTGCTCGAGCTGGCGCGGCTCTACGGCGCCGACGCGCTGCTCGCCGGCAACGGCGCCGCGGCCTCGGTCACGTAGCGCGTCGCGCGCAGGTTCTTCTTGATCGCCTGCAGCAGCGGGCGCAGCGCCGCGCTGCCCAGCCGCAGCGCGACGCCGGTGGCCAGCACGTCGACGATCACCAGGTGCAGCAGCCGCGACACCATCGGGCTGTAGCGGTCGTGGTCCTCGGGGTGGTCGGCGGCGAGCAGGATCTGCCGCTCGCCGGTCGCGGTGGCCGCCAGCGGTGACCCGCTGGCGGTGACGAGCACCGTCGTCGCGCCGTGGCGGCGCGCGATGTCGGCCACGTCGAGCAGGTCGCGGCTGGCTCCCGAGTTGCTGATCAGCACGGCCACGTCGCCGGGCTGCAGCATCGTCGCGCTCATCACCTGCACGTGGCCGTCGCTGACGGCGGCCGCGTGCACGCCGAGGCGGAAGAACTTGTGCTGCGCGTCGAGCGCGACGATGCCCGAGTTGCCGACGCCGTAGAACTCGATGCGCCGCCCCAGCCGGCCCGCGTCGGCAAGCGCGGTGATCGCGCGCTCGAAGGCGTGGCCCGCGGCCTGGTTGCGGTAGCGCAGCAGCGCCGCGACCGTGTTGTCCACGATCTTGACGACGAGGTCGGCGGGCTTGTCGTCGTCGTCGACGGCGACGTGCACGAACGGCACGCCCTCGTTGACGCGCCCGGCGAGCTTGCGCTTGAAGTCGGCCAGCCCGTCGTAGCCGACGCGGCGGCAGAAACGCACCACCGTCGGCTTGCTGACCCCCGCGCGCGCCGCGAGCGCGGCCACCGGCTGCGTCGCGAAGGCGCGCGGGTCGTCGAGCACCAGTCGCGCGACGCGCTGCTCGGCAGGCGACAGCGCGCTCAATGACGCACGGATGCGATCGAGCATCAGCGTGCCCCCGCGGCGACGGGTGTCGTACCCGCGCGAGGGCCGCGCCGACGCCGGGTGCACCGATGCCGGCTCACGTTTCCTCGTCCCACGTGAAGCCGTCGCGCGCCACCAGCGCGCTGGCCGCCGGCGGCCCCCAGCTACCGGCGGCGTAGGGGCGCGGGGCCGCCGGGTCGCGCGCCCACGCGTCGAGCACCGGCTCGACCCAGCGCCAGGCCTGCTCCTGCTCGTCGCTGCGCACGAACAGGTTCAGCCGCCCGGCGATCGCGTCGAGCAGCAGCCGCTCGTAGGCGCCCACGCGCTGCGTCGGGAACGCCTTGTCGAAGTCGAGGTCGAGCTGCACCGGGCTCAGCGTCTCGCCGCTCGCACCGGCCGGGCCGCTGCCCTTGGCCGCGAGCAGGTGCAGCTCGAGCCCGTCCTCGGGCTGCAGCTTGATCACCAGCTTGTTGGCACCGCTGGCGCCGGGGAAGATCGGGTGCGGCACCGGGCGGAAGTTGACGACGATGTGCGCGTCGCGCCCGGCCAGCCGCTTGCCGGTGCGCAGGTAGAACGGCACGCCGGCCCAGCGCCAGTTCTGCACCTCGGTGCGCAACGCGACGAAGGTCTCGCAGCGGCTGTCGTGCGGCACCTTGACCTCGTCGAGGTAGCCCGGCACCGGCTGGCCGCCGACGCTGCCGGCCTTGTACTGGCCGCGCACGACGTCGCGCGCGACCGACTCGGCGCCGAACGGCTTCAGGCACTTGAGCACCTTGAGCTTCTCGTCGCGGATCGCGTCGGCGTCGGCACTGGCCGGCGGCTCCATCGCGATCATCGTCAGCAGCTGCAGCGCGTGGTTCTGCACCATGTCGCGCAGCGCGCCGGTGCGGTCGTAGAAGTCGCCGCGCGTGCCCACGCCGATGGCCTCGGCGATCGTGATCTGGATGTTGGCGATGCTCTCGCGCCGCCACAGCGGCTCGAACAGCGCGTTGCCGAAGCGCAGCGCGGTCAGGTTCTGCACCGCCGGCTTGCCCAGGTAGTGGTCGATGCGCAGCGCCTGCCGCTCGTCGAACGAAGCGCGCACGACGCGGTTGATCTCCTGCGCGCTGGCCAGGTCGTGGCCGAGCGGCTTCTCGAGCACGACTCGCACGTGCGGGGCGTTCAGGCCCACCGCGCCGAGCTGCGCGCAGATCTGCGGGAACAGGTGCGGGCTGGTGGCGAGGAACAGCACGACGGTGTCGGCGCCGCGCGCGTCGAGCCACTGCCTGAGCCCGGCGTAGTCGGCGGGTTGCGCCAGGTCCATGCGCCGGTAGTGCAGCAGCTGCGCGAAGCGCGCGAACTCGTCGTCGCTCGGGCGCTTGGCGCTCTCGACCTCGGCGAAGCGCTCGTGGATCAGCGTGCGGTACCCGTCGTCGCTGCGCGCGTCGCGCGCCACCGCGAGGATGCGACCGCCGGACGGCAGCTTGCCGTGCCGCCAGGCCTGGAACAGCGCCGGCATCAGCTTGCGCCACGCGAGGTCGCCAGTGCCGCCGAACAGGACGAGGTCGAAGGCCATCGTGCAAGGCCGCACGCACTGCGGCGCCGCGGCTGTAACTTTGTTTCAGAATTCATGATGCATGCGTTTCCGAGGCGGGTCAACGCAGCGGGCGCGCTCGTCGACTACGATCGGTCGGCAGGTGTCCACCCCGGTTCCCATGGCCATGTCCACTTCGCTGTCCGTCGGCGTCGTCGCCAACCCGGCGTCGGGTCGCGACGTGCGGCGTGTGCTCGGCTGGGCCTCCGTGTTTCCCACCGCGGAGAAGGTCAACGTGGTGCTGCGGCTGTTGTCGGCGCTCGGCCATCAAGGGGTGGGCGAGGCCTGGATGTCACCCGACGCGGCCGGCATCGCGGCGCGCGTGCGTGACGCGGCCGCGCTGGCACGCACGCAGCGCGGCCTGCCGATGCCGCAGGTACGCCTGCTCGATCACCGGCTGCGCGACGGCCCCGAGGACAGCGTCGAGGCCGCCGCGGCGATGGTGGCGCGCGGCGTGCGGCTGATCGCGGTGCTCGGCGGCGACGGCACGCACCGCGCCGTGGCGACGACCTGCGGCGACGTGCCGCTGGCCACGCTGTCGACCGGCACCAACAATGCGTTTCCCGACCGGCATGAGGCGACGCTGGTCGGCCTGGCGGCCGGGCTGGTGGCCAGCGGGCGCGTGGCGACCGAGATCGGCGTGCGGCGCCACAAGCGCCTGCGCGTGCGCGGGCGCGGCGTCGATGCGATGGCGCTCGTCGACGTGGCGCTGACGCGCCGCGCCGGCACAGGCACGCGCGCCGTGTGGCAAGGCGACGAAGTGAGCGAGCTCTACCTCGCCTTCGCCGAGCCCGGCTCGATCGGGCTGGCTTCGCTCGCCGGGCTGAGTCACCCGGTCTCGCGTGACGACCCCTGGGGCCTGCGGCTGCGCCTGGGGGCCGGACGCACGCTGAGCGCGCCGCTGCTGCCGGGCTGGCTGCAGTCCGTGGCCCTCGAGGCCGCCGAGCGGCTGCACCCCGAGGTGCCGGTGACGCTGCCGGCGGTGCGCGGCACGCTGGCTTTCGACGGCGAGCGTGAGCTCGAGCTGGACCCCGCCCGCACGCTGCAGCTGACGCTCGAGCTTGCCGGCCCGCGCACAATCGACGTCGAGGCCGTGCTCGCGCACGCGGCGCGTGCCGGCCTGCTGTTCAGCCCGCCAGGGCCGATGGCGTCAGTGCCGTGACACCGGCGCCAGGCACCGCCGCCAGCGCCCGCGTGAGTGCGTCCGCCAGTGCGGCGGTGACGGCGTCGGCGCGGGCGCCGTGGGCCGCGCACGATGTCGTCGCGCGCCGCAGGCGCTCGGACTCGCCCTCGCCGCGGTGCAGCGCGCGGCACAGCAGGGCCCACGGACTGTCGTCGAGCAGCACGCCGGCTACGAGCAGCACGCCGTGGCGCCGCCGCACCTGCGCCAGGCCGGCGATCTTGCGCGCGCCGACGGCGACCTCCCACGGCGACAGCCCGCCGAAGCACGCCCAGTCGGGCGCCATGTGCTCTGGCTGCCGTGAGCGCAGCACGTGCGGCGACAGGGCAACGGCGCCGCTCACACCCGCCACCTGCAGCGCGTGCGCGATGCCCTCGCCGAGCCAGCGGTAAGCGGCCACCGGCCCGTCGCCGATTGGCGCATGGCTCGGCGGCAGCAGCACCGACAGCCCGAGCAGCCAGGGTCCGGCGAGCACCGCGCCGCCGCCGGCGGCGCGCGCGACGAGCGGCGGCGCCGCCGCAGAGGCGGCGCCGTCCAGCCACGCGCGCTGGGACCGCCCGAGCACGACGGCCGGCCGCGCATAGCGCCACAGCCGTAGCGTCGGCGCCGGTACGGGCTGTGCGAGCGCGTTGTCGTTCCAGCGCTGTTCGGCCGCTGCATCGACGACGGCTGCGGCGAGACCGTCGTTCACGCCGCCGAGTCGATCCGCGCCAGAACCTGCCCCGGGCCGAAGGTCTGCGACGCCTCGACGAGGATCGCCGTGACGCGCCCGTCGTACGGCGCGAGCACGTCCAGCGTCGCCTTGACGAGCACGACGCTGGCCAGCGGCTGGTCGGCACGCACGACGTCGCCTACGCGCACCAGCCACTTGTCGAGCAGCGCGTGCGTGCCGGCGTCGACGTCCTTCCAGGCGCCGGGGTCGAGCACGACGTCGGTCATGCAGGCATCCCCTCGGGCCGGCGCGCCGACATGAGTTGCGCGGCCGCGGCGACGATCGCGTCAATCTGCGGAATCACGAACTGCTCGAGCGGGCGGCTGTACGGTATCGGCACGTCGGGCACGGCCAGCCGCTTGACCGGCGCCTTCAGCCGCACCGTGTCGAGGTTCTCGGCCACCAGCGCCGCGATCTCGCCCGTCAGGCCGAAGCTCAGGTAGTCCTCGTCGGCGACCAGCAGCCGGCCCGTCTTGCGCACCGACTGCAGCACCGCCGCGCGGTCCAGTGGCACCAGCGTACGCAGGTCGATGACCTCGGCCTCGATGCCCCTGGCGGCGAGTTGCCCGGCGGCGACCACCGCCTTGTGCACCATCTGGCTGAGCGTGACGATCGTCAAGTCGCCGCCTTCGCGCACCACCTTCGCCTGCCCGAACGGCAGCGTGTAGGCGGCCTCGGGCACCTCGGTCGTGCTGCCCTCGAAGTAGGCCATCCACGGCAGTCCCATGATGCCCTTGTGGTACATGAACATGACCGGGTTGTCCTCGCGGATCGCCTGCGTCATCAGTCCCTTGGCGTCGTACGCGTTGGACGGCACGACGACCTTGAGGCCCGGCACGTGCGCGAACGTGCCGTACAGGCACTGCGAGTGCTGCGCGGCGTCGTTGTAGCCGCCGCCGATGGCCGTCATCAGCACCATCGGCAGGCGCACGCTGCCCCCGGACATGTAGGTGTTCTTGGCCAGGTGGTTGTAGATCATGTCCATGCACACGCCGAAGAAGTCGACGAACATCAGCTCGGCGATCGGGCGCATGCCCTCCGCGGCGGCGCCGATGGCTGCGCCGATGAACGCCGTCTCCGAGATCGGCGTGTCCATGATGCGGTCCTTGCCGAACTTCGCCAGCAGGCCGCCGGTGGCACCGAAGATGCCTCCGTACTTGCCGATGTCCTCGCCCATCACGAAGACGTTGGGGTCGCGTTCCATTTCCTGCCCGATCGCCTCGGCGATGGCCGCGGCCATCGTCAGTGTGCGTGCGTTGCTCATGGTGCTTGTCTCCTCGTCGGTGTTCCGGGATCGTTCAGTGGAAGACGTGCAGCAGCGCGTTCTCGGGCTTCGGGTACGGGCTCGTGCGCGCGAACTCGTAAGCCTCGGCCACGCGCGCGCCGGCGCGTGAGCGGATCGCCTGCTCGGCCGCGTCGTCTAGCAGTCCCTGGCGGCGCAGGTGCTCGGCGAGCGCGGGGATCGGGTCGTGGCGGCGCAACTCTTCGACCTCGCCCTTGGGGCGGTAGACCTCGGGGTCGCCCTGGAAGTGGCCGAGGTAGCGGTCGGTGCGCACCTCGAGCAGTGTTGGCCCCTCGCCGCGGCGCGCGCGCCCGATTGCCGCGCCCGCTGCCTCGTAGACGGCCAGTGCGTCGTTGCGGTCGACGAGCACGCCCGGCATGCCGTAGGCGGCGGCGCGGTCGGCGTTCCACGCTACGGCGGTCGATTCCGACTTTTCGACCGAGATCGCGTACTTGTTGTCCTCGCAGACGAACAGCACCGGCAGCCGCCACAGCGCCGCCAGGTTCAGCGACTCGTGAAACGAACCCTGGTTGGACGCGCCGTCCCCGAAGAACGCTACGGCGACCCAGTCCTTGCCGCGCTTCTTCGCCGCCAGCGCCGCGCCGCACGCCGGTGGCAGGCTCGCGCCGATGATGCCGCTGCAGCTGAACTTGTGCTGCGGATCGAACAGGTGCATGTGCCCGCCCTTGCCGTGGCCGAGGCCGGCGTCCTTGCCGAACATCTCGGCCGTCATCGCCTTTAGCGGCACGCCCTTGGCGATCGCGAAGTGGTGCGGGCGGTGCGTGCCGACGACGGTGTCGTCCTTGTGCAGGTGCGCGCACACGCCCACCGCCACCGGCTCCTGGCCCGCGGCCAGGTGCATCTCGCCGGGCACCGGGCCGCTGCCGATGTCGAACGCCAAGCCTTTCTGGATCGCCGGTGGTAGCTTACCCTCGAGGTAGACGCGGGCCATCGTCTCCTCGTACTCGCGAATCACGATCATCGTCTCGTACATCCACAGCAATTGCTCGTTGAAAGTGCTCATCGGTGGGTCTCCTCGTCGTCGATGCGTGCGGCCGGCCCGCCGGGCCGCCCCGGCCCATCGTGCCACCGTAGCTTGCGCACGGCAAGCCGGGACGCACTCGGGTTCTAATCTGCACTGACTCGCCTGCCGATTGCCCGTTCGCCATGAACCAGCTCGACCAGCTCAAGCAGCACACCACCGTCGTCGCCGACACCGGCA
>JBBION010000029.1:0-16586 GCA_037443345.1 Rubrivivax sp.
CACGTTCGAGGTCCGCCTGCCGCTGGCCGCCGACGTGTCGCCGGCGCCGCCGGCGTCGCCGGCTCCCGCGCCGGCCGACGCGGTGTCGCTGCCTGCGGCCACCACCGTGCCGTCGCGCGTGCTCTACGTCGAGGACAACGCGGTCAACGCGATGCTGCTGACCGAGCTGCTGCGCCCGCGGCCCGACCTGGTGCTGCGCGTGGCCGAGACGGCACTCGCCGGCATCGACGCGGCGCGCGAGTGGCGGCCCGACGCCGTGCTGGTCGACATGCGGCTGCCCGACGGCGACGGCTTCGCCGTGCTGCGCGCGCTGCGCGAGATGCCCGGTCTGGCCGACGTGCCCTGCGTCGTGCTGTCGGCCAGCGCGATGCCCGACGAGGTGGCCGCGGCGCGTGCCGCCGGCTTCGACGCCTACTGGACCAAGCCGATCCAGCTCGACGCCTTCGTGCGCGAGCTGCTTGCGCTGCTGGCGGCCGGTCGCGGGGCAGGCGCCGAAGCGACGCCGGCCGGCGGGCCGTGAGCACCCCGTCGGCGGCTGCGCCCGAGACCGGCGTCGGTGCATGAGCGACGCCCCCGGCCTCGCCGCGCTCAACCGGCTGCCTTCCGGCGGGGCCCTGCATGCCGTCGGCACGCCGCGGCCGGAGGCGGGGCCGATGCTGTTCCTGCACGGCGTCGGCGGCGCGTCGTGGTCGTGGGCGCCGCAGGTGCAGCGGCTGGCCGACCGCTTCGAGTGCCTCGTGTGGGAAGGCCGCGGCCACGGCGCGGCGGCGCGCGTGCGCGACGCGGGGCTCGCCGACTACGCGCAGGACGCGCGCGAGGCGCTCGATCTGGCGTGGGCCGCTCGCCGCACGCCGGTGCTGCTGGTCGCGCACTCGATGGGCGCGATGCTGGCGCTGGCGCTGGCGTGCGAGCAGCCGCAGCGCGTGCGCGGGCTGTTCCTCGTCGACCCGGTGTATGCCGAGAGCGGCAGCCGCCCGGCCGTGCTCAAGCCGCTGCTCGCGGCCGCGTGCTGGGTGGTGTCGCCGCTGGTGCGCTCGTACCAGCGCGACGGCCGCCTGTCGCAGGCCGTCTCGCGGCGCATCTTCCGCCAGGCGTTCCACGACGCCGACGCGATGGAGCGCGCGTGGGCGCTGCAGCGCACCGTGGTGCCGCTCGAGTACCCGCGCATGCTGTACGAGTCGATCTCCGGCGTCGAAGGCTTCGCGTTCCGGCCCTTCGCCGACCTCGTGACGGCGCCCACGGTCTTCCTCGAGGCGCGCTCGCGCCCGCGGGCCCGCTCGCGGTTCGCCGGTGTCGTGGCGTGCTGGCGCGCCCGAGACGGCGTGCGCTGCGAGCACGAGGTGCTCGACGGCGGCCACTACCTGCAGCTCGACCGACCCGATCAGGTCAGTGACCGCCTGCTCGCGTTCGCCGAGAGCCTCGGTCGCTGAGGTGCCCCGGGGTGCCGATCCCGCAGGCGGATCAGGCGCCCGCGGCCAGCCGGTAGACCATCAGGTGGTAGGTCTTGTAGCGCTCGAACACCTCGCGGCTGCGAAAGCCCGAGAAGTACTTGTAGTTCGCCTTCGCGAGCTTCTTGCGCAGCAGCCAGAACCCGATGCGGCTCACCAGCGGATGGTTCTCGGTCAGGTAGCGGTGCAGCGTGAGGCCGGCCGGCTTCAGGCGGTTCATCAGCAGGTCGTTGAGCAACTCGAGGTTCGGGCTGACGCGGCGCGTGATGTCCTCGTCCTTGACGGGCTCGAACGGCGCCTCGGCGATGCGCGCCCGGAACTCGCGCCAGCGGTGGCCGCCCTTGAAGCTGCGGTCACCGGGGCCGCCGTCGCCGTCGGCGTCGGTCTTGAAGAAGTCGCAGATCAGCATCGTGCCGCCGGGCTTGAGCATCGTCGGCACGCGGGTCAGCGACGACGCGAGCGGGATGTACTGGAAGCTCTCGCTGAACAGCGCCACGTCGTAGCCGCGCACGTCGTCGGGCAGGTCCTCGAAGCGGCATTCGTACAGGCGCGGTTCGCGTCCGCGATGGCCCTCGAGGCGCTGCCGCACGGCGCGCGCGAGGTCCGCCGCCGGCACGACGCCGTCGACCTCGTAGCCGCGGTCGAGCAGCTGACGCAGCAGGTGGCCGGTGCCGCAGCCGATGTCGAGCACGCGCGCCGGGGGCGGCGGCAGCTCGGCGATCAGCATGTCGTTGTAGCGCTGCTGCGCGATGCCGATGTTGGCGAGCTTGAGCTCGAGGTCGCCGTCCCACAGGCCGTAGTGCAGGTCCTCGACGTCGAGAAGCTGCTTGGCCAGTACGAGGCCGAGTTCCTTGCTGTCCATGCGTTCGTCCGGTGTGCCGCGGGGCGAGCGGCTTGTCTCCTGGCCGCGCATTGTCGCCGCGGCGCAGGGCCGACGGTTCGGCCGGCGGACTCAGCCGTGCCCGTCGCCGTCGTACCGCGCCCCGAGCGCCATCAGCTCGGGCGTGCCGATGACGGCGTTGAGCCCGTCGAAGTCGAGCATGCGCTCGCGCCACGGCGCCGTCGTGCCGTGCGCGGCGAGGCTCGCGTAGTAGCCCTGCAGCGCGTGCGCGAGCGCGCGCACCGTGCCGCCGGGGAAGATCGCGAGGCGAAAGCCGCGCTGCCCGAGTTCGGCCGCCGACTGCACCGGCGTCTTGCCGCCTTCGACCATGTTGGCCAGCAGCGGCACGCGGTGCGCGAAGCGCGCGCACGCGGCGTCCATCTGCGCGGGCGTGCGCAGCGCCTCGACGAAGAGGGCGTCGACGCCGCACTCGAGGTAGCGCTCGGCGCGCTCGAGCGCCGCGTCGAGGCCTTCGACGGCGAGCGCGTCGGTGCGCGCGAGGATCAGGGTCTGGTCGCTCGCGCGTGCGTCGAGCGCGGCGCGCAGCTTGCCGCACATCTCGGCGACGGGCACGACGGCCTTGCCGTCGAGGTGGCCGCAGCGCTTCGGGAAGGTCTGGTCCTCGAGCTGGATCATCGCCGCGCCGGCGCGCTCGAGGCCGCGCACCGTCCGCTGCACGTTCAGCGCGTTGCCGAACCCGGTGTCGGCGTCGACGATCACCGGCACCTGCACGCGTTCCGTGACGCGCGCGAGCGTGTCGGCGACCTCGGGGTAGGTTGTCAGCCCGACGTCGCTGCGGCCCAGCCGCGTGTACGCGATCGACGCACCGCTCAGGTACAGCGCCTCGAACCCGGCCTGCTCGGCCAGCAGCGCCGACAGCGCGTCGTAGACGCCCGGCGCGAGCAGCAGGCGCGGTTCGGCCAGGCGTTGCTTCAGCGTCATCGCACCTCCAACAACTCGCGCGCCGTGCGCGCGGCAATGAAGCCCCCGGCCACGGCGCTGAGCAGTCCGTTGCCCGACAGGTAGCCCCACACCGCGTTGCCCGACACGCCGCGCGCCGCGCCGCCGGCGGCGAGCAGGTTCGGGTGCGGCGTGCCGTCGGCGCGGCGTGCGCGGCAGTGCGCGTCGACGTCGAGGCCGCCTTGCGTGTGGAACAGCGCGCCGGTGACCTTGATCGCGTACAGCGGCGGCTGCAGCACTCGGCGCGCGGTGGCCACCGTGGTGGCCAGCGTCGCGGCGTCACAGCCGATCAGCGCGGCCAACGCCTCGACGCCGTCGGCGCGCTTCACGGCGCCGGCCGCCTCCGCGTCGCGGAAGTCGGGAAACGTGCGGCCGAGCGCGAGCAGGCGCTCGTCGAACACGTTCCACGCGACGCCGCCCGGCTGTGCGAGCACGTGCACCGCGGCTTCGGAGTAGCCCTGCGTCTCGTCGTGGAAGCGCTCGCCGCGCGCGTTGACCTGGATGCCGCCTTCGGCCATCAGCGCCCACGTGATCAGCACGCCCTGCGGCACGGCCCACGACCCGTGGCCCTGGTAGCCGCCGAGGTCGGCGAGCGCGAGCCCGAGCGCGCGCGCCCACGCGATCGCGCTGCCGTCGTTGCCGACATGGCCGCCGAAGGTCGCGTCGCGCATCTCGGGCAGCAGCTCGGCCACCATGCCGTGATTGCCGCCGAAGCCGTTGCACGCCAGCAGCAGCACGTCGCACGCGAGGTGCTCGACGCCGCCGTCGGGGCGCCGGTAGCCGACGCCGAGCACGCGATCGGCGTCATCGACCCACAGTTCGCGCACCAGCGCGTCGGTGACGAGCATCGCGCCGGCGCGCTCGGCGGCGGCCGTCAGCGCGCCGACCAGCGCCGCGCCGGTGCGCTCGGGCAGCGTGTGCATGCGGCGCACCGAGTGACCGGGGTAGAGGAAGCCGTCGAGCAGCTCGAAGGCCAGTCCGTGGCGCTGCTGCAGCGCGTCGAGCGCCGGCGCAATCGCTTCCGTGTACGCGCGCACCAGGTGCGGCGCCGCGGTGCCGTGCGTCTTGGCCTGGATGTCGGCGGCGAAGCGCCCGGGGCTGTCGTCCGTCACGCCAGCGGCGCGCTGCACCGCGGTGCCGGCCGCGGGAATGAAGCCCGACGACAGCGCGGTCGAACCTTGCGGCAGCGCGTCGCGTTCGAGCAGCACGCAGTCGACGCCAGCGTCGCGCAGCATCAGCGCGGCGGTCAGCCCGCAGGCGCCGGCACCGACGATGGCCACCGGCACTGCGGGGGTGCCGGCGGGCATCGACTGCGCGCGCACGACGCGCGGACCGGTGTCGGTCGTCATGCCGTCGGGCGATGGAGGTATTGCCCGCGCGGCTTGCCGAGCACCTCGCCGTTCTCGTAGATCTTGTGGCCGCGCAGAAACGTCGCGTCGACGTGGGCCGACAGCTCGAGGCCTTCGAACGGCGTGTAGCCCTGGGTGGAGGGCGACTCCGACGCGCGGATCGTCCACGTCCTGGCCGGGTCGACGACGGCGATGTCGGCGTCGAAGCCTTCGGCGAGGTCGCCCTTGCGGTTCAGGCCGTAGCGCTGCGCCGGGTTCCAGCTCGTCACGCGCGCCATGTGGTTGTAGCCCATGCCGCGCCGCGTGCCTTCGCTGACCAGCGCGGGCAGCAGGTACTCGGTGCCGCCGAAGCCGCTCTTGGCCATCCAGATGTTGCCGAAATAGTGCTTCGGCACCTTCATCTCCTGGCGGCAGCAGGCGTGGTCGCTGACGACCCAGTCGAGCTCGCCGGCCAGCAGCGCGTCCCACAGGTACTCGACGTCGTCGCGCGGGCGGATCGGCGGGTTGACCTTGGCCAGTTCGGCGGCCTTCGACGTGACGTCGAGCATCAGGTGGCCGATCGTCACCTCGCGGCGGAAGTCGATGTGCGGGAACACCTCGGCCATCATCAGCGCCGCCTGCACCGCCTTGCGCGAGCTCAGGTGCAGCAGGTTGATGTTGGGCATCGCCGTCTCGTGCGCGAGGTAGCTGGCGATGAACACCGCCAGGCCTTCCGAGTGCTGCGGCCGCGACGCGCTGTAGGCCGCCAGCCCCTTCAGCGACTTGTCCTTCTCGACGATCTTCGTGTAGGCCGTCATGATCTCCGGCGTCTCGCAGTGCAGGCTCAGCGAGATCTGGCGCGCCTTGTCGGGCATGCGCTCGCGCGCGGCCTGGAGGCCGCGCATGATGAACTCGAAGTGCGCGAGGTCGTAGCGCTCGTCCTCGCCGATCATCAGGAAGTCGCGCTGGCTGTCGCTGCGCCCGTGCAGGCCGTGCGAGCCGTAGAACATGAAGATCTTGAAGCTCGACACGCCGTGCTTGTCGATCAGCATCGGGATCTCGTCGATGTGCTCGCGCGCGATCGGCGCGAGGTGGTAGCCGTAGTCGACGTGGAAGCGGCCCTTGCTGATCTTCAGCACCTCGGGGTAGAACTTGCGGTACGCGCCGCCCTTGTTGAGGTAGTACTGGCCGGTGCGGAAGTAGTTCAGGCTCGACGTGACACCGCCCATCGCGGCGGCCTTGCTCTCGGTGACGGCGTCCTCGGCCAGCGGCGAGTAGATGCCGCTGTGCATGTGGGCGTCGACGACGCCGGGAAAGGCCAGCCGGCCCTTGCCGTCGTAGACGGTCTTCGCGCGCGTGGCGGCGATGCCGGGCGCGATCTTCGCGATGCGCTCGCCGGCCACCGCGATGTCGGCGTCGAACACCACGTTGCCGTGCGGCCGCACGACGCGCACGTTCTTGATCAGCAGGTCGAACTCGGGGGTGCTCATGGGGTCTCCGTATGACGGGCGGCGGCTGTCGCGAAGCGCGCCTTCAGTTGGGGCAACAGGCCGCCGGCGTCGACCCTGTCGAGCAGGAAGCCGGGGATCGGGTCGCAGGCCAGCACCTCGCCGCTCGCGCGCACGACGCGGCCGGCACGCGCGTCGAAGGCGACCGCCTCACCCTCGGCGATGCGTTCGGCGTCGGGGCACGTCAGCAGCAGCAGGCCGACGTTGAACGCGTTGCGGAAGTACAGGCCGCCGTAGCTCGGCGCGACCACGGCGCCCACGCCCAGGTGCACGAGCACGCTGGCGGCCTGTTCACGCGACGAGCCGATGCCGAAGTTCGGCGCGGCGACGATCACGTCGCCGCGCCGCACGCCGGCCGCGAAGTCGGGGCGCACGCCTTCGAGGCAGTGGCGCGCGATCACGTCGAGCCCGTGCTTCATCGCATGGCCGGGCGCGAGCTGGTCGGTGTCGACGTCGGCGCCCAGGCGCCAGACGCGGTGCGGACCGCCGTTCACGCGAGGATCTCCCGCGCGTCGGCGATGCGCCCGGCGAGCGCCGACGCCGCCACCGTGTACGGCGAACCGAGGTAGACCTGCGCGGTCGCCGCCCCCATGCGGCCCTTGAAGTTGCGCGCCGTCGACGAGATCACGGTGCTGCCCTCGGGGATCGCGCCGCCGTAGCCGGCGCAGGCGCCGCAGGCGCTGGGCAGCAGCGTCGCGCCGGCGTCGAGCAGCACCTGCATCACGCCCTCGCGCGCGGCGGCCTCGCGGTCGCGCACGCTGGCCGGCGCGACCATCAGCTGCACGCCGGGCGCGACGCGCCGGCCGCGCAGCACCCGGGCGGCGGCGCGCAGGTCGTCGAGCTTGGCGCCGGTGCATGCACCGATGTAGGCCACGTCGACGGTCGTCGGCCCGAGCTCGTCGACGCCGCGCACGTTCGCCGGGCTGTGCGGCAGCGCGACCTGCGGCGCGAGCGCCGACGCGTCGAAGCCGTGGCGCACGCCGGGCGCGTCCTCGTCGCTCGTCCAGCGCGCGAGCTCGTCGTCGGCGACGTCGACGCCGACCTCGCGCAGCCAGGCCTGCGTCGTCGCGTCGGGTGCGACGAGGCCGACCTGCGCCCCGAGCTCGGCGCTCATGTTGCACAGGGTCATGCGCTCGGCCATCGGCAGCGCACGCACCGCCTCGCCGCAGTACTCCACGGCCTGGTACTGGCCGCCGTTCATGCCGAAGCGCGCGAGCATCGCGAGCATCATGTCCTTCGCGCCGACGCCGGGGGCGAGCCGGCCGCTCCAGCGCATGAAGATCGTCTGCGGCACCTTGAGCCAGATCTCGCCGGTGGTCACGACGCCGAGCATCTCGGTCGCGCCGATGCCGAACATGTAGGCGCCGAACGCGCCGCCGGTGGGCGAGTGCGAGTCGCCGCCGACGCAGAACAGGCCCGGGCGCAGGTGCCCGCCCTGCGGCAGCACGACGTGGCAGATGCCCTGGCCGTCGTGCACGTGCGGCAGCGCCTGTTCGCGCGCCCAGTCGCGCGCGATCGCGACGATGCGGCGCGACTCGTCGTCGTGCGCGGGCAGGTAGTGGTCGATCACGAGCACGACCTTGCGCTTGTCCCAGATCGGCGCGCCCAGTTCGGCGAGCATCGGCGCCAGGCGCCGCGGGCCGCTCGAGTCGTGGAACATCGCGAGGTCGACGCGGCAGGTGACGATCTCGCCCGGCGTCACGTGCGCGCGGCCGGCGGCGCGCGCGACGAGCTTCTGCGCCAGCGTCTGCGGGGTGCGCGTCGGGGCCATCGTCACAGCCCCAGGTAGGCCTGCTTCAGCTCGGCGCTGGCGAGCAGCTCGGCCGGCCGGCCGGCGAAGCGGACGGCGCCGTTCTCGAGCACGTAGGCCCGGTCGGAGATCGCCAGCGACTGGCCGACGTTCTGCTCGACGAGCAGCACCGCCAGCCCCTGCTCGTGCAGGCGTCCGATCAGCGCGAACATCTCCTCGACCAGCAGCGGCGACAGGCCCAGCGACGGCTCGTCGAGGATCAGCAGCCTGGGCTCGGCCATCAGCCCGCGGCCGATCGCGAGCATCTGCTGCTCGCCGCCGCTCATCGTGCCGGCCTTCTGCGCGCGGCGCTCGGCCAGCCGCGGGAAGGTGGCGAACACGCGCTCGAGGTTGGGTGCGCGCCGCTCCCGCCCGCGCGTGAACGAGCCGAGCTCGAGGTTTTCGAGCACCGTCAGGTTCGGGAAGATCTTGCGCCCCTCGGGCACCTGGATCAGCCCGGCGCGAACGACGTCGCGGTAGTGCGCCTTCGTCAGGTCCCGGCCGTCGAACGTCACGCGCCCGCCCCACGCCGGCACGATGCCGCACACCGTGTTGTTCAGCGTCGACTTGCCGGCGCCGTTGCTGCCCAGCAGCGCGACGATCTCGCCGTCGCGCACCTGCAGATCGACGCCGCGCAGCACCTCGACGCGGCCGTAGCCGCCGCGCAGGGCCTCGATGTCGAGCAGGGCAGCGGTCATGGGGTTGCCGCTTCCCGCAGCCGCGCCGCGGTCCCGTGACCCAGGTAGGCCTCGATCACGCGCTCGTCGGCCGTCACCTGCGCCGGCGTGCCGCTGGCGATCAGCTGGCCCTGCGCCAGCACCCACACGTGCTCGGCGAGGTTCATCACCGCCTGCATCACGTGCTCGATCATCAGCACCGTGACGCCGCTGCCGGCGATGCCGCGCACGACGGGGATCATCTCGGCGATCTCCTGCGGGTTCAGGCCGGCCAGCACCTCGTCGAGCAGCAGCAGCTTCGGCCGCGTGGCCAGCGCGCGGGCGAGCTCGAGCCGCTTGCGCCCGGCCACCGTCAGGTCGGCGGCCGGCTTGTCGAGCTGCGGCGCCAGCCCCACCTGCTGCGCGACGCGCTCGGCGGCAGCCAGCGCGGCGGCTCGCCGCGGCTCGCGCAGGTGCGCGCCGACGGCGATGTTCTCGCGCACCGTCTGCGCCGCGAACGGCTGCACGATCTGGAAGGTGCGCGTCATGCCGGCGCGCGCGTTCAGGTGCGGCGCGCGCCCGGTGATGTCGACGCCGTCGAACACGACGCGGCCACTGTCGGGCACGAGGAAGCCCGACATCAGCGCGAACAGCGTGGTCTTGCCGGCGCCGTTCGGGCCGATCAGCGCGGTGAGCGTGCCGGGCTGGACGGCGAAGCCGACGTCCTGCACCGCGCGCAGGCCGCCGAACGCGATCGACACGCCCTGCAGGTCGAGCAGCGCGCGATCCGCCACGGTTTCAGCCACGGTCGCGCCTCCACAGCTCGCGCACCGAGCGGCCCAGGCCCGACAGCCCGCGCGGCAGGAACATCACGATCAGCACCAGCACCGTGCCGTAGATCACCATGTTCAGCCCCGGCAGCTGGCCGAACAGGTTGCGCGTCAGGTCGGCGAGCAGGTGCAGCACGAAGGCGCCGAGCACCGGTCCCCACAGCGTGCCCATGCCGCCGACGATCGCGCCCACCAGCGCCTCGACCGACACGTGCGGGCCGAACGCGATCGACGGGTCGATGTACTGGAACACCTGCAGGTAGAACGCGCCGGCCGCGCCCATGAACGCGCCCGACAGCGTGATCGCGCCGAGCTTGGTGCGGTACGGGTCCACGCCCACCGCGCGCGCGGCGTCCTCGTTGTCGCGCACCGCCTGCAGCTGCGCGCCGAAGCGCGAGTGGCGAAGCCACGCCGTGACGAGCAGCGCGGCGACGACGAAGCCGAGCACGACGCCGATGTAGCCCTTGCGCGAGCCGAACTGCAGGTTCGTGGCCGACTCCTGCAGCGGCAGCATCAGCCCGACGCCGCCGCCGGTGAACTCGACCGACACGGCGAGGATGCGGAACACCTCGGCGAAAGCCAGCGTGACGAGCGCGAAGTACGAGCCCTTGAGCCCGTAGCGGAACGTCAGTGCGCCGACGAACAGGCCCACCGCGCCCGCGACGACGACGGCCAGCGCGAGCGCGACCCACGCGTTGAGCCCGCCCTGCAACTGCGCGATGGCCTGCACGTAGGCGCCGCAGCCGAAAAACAGCGCGTGGCCGAACGAGAACTGCCCGCCGTAGCCGCCGAGCAGGTTCCACGCCTGCGCGAGCAGCGCGGCGTACAGCGTCAGCATCACGAACGTGAGCCACACGCCCGAGTCGAGCGCCCAGGTCAGCAGGCCGACGGCGACGGCGAAGGCGGCGATGGCGGCGAGGTCGCGTCGCATCGGCGTCAGGCCTTGGCTCCAAAGAGCCCTTGCGGACGGAACAGCAGCACCGCGATGAAGATCGCGAAGATGCCGATCTGCCCGAGCGACTCGCCGAGGAACAGGCCGCCGATCGACTCGACGACGCCGATCAGCAGGCCGCCGACGAGCGCGCCGGCGAAGCTGCCCATGCCGCCGAGCACGACGATCGTGAACGCGACGAGCACGAAGCCGCCGCCGACCTGCGGGTTGACGTAGTACGCCGGCAGCAGGAAGCACGCCGCCGCGCCCAGGCACGCCAGCCCGATGCCGAAGCTCATCGCGTAGACGTGGTCGACGTCGATGCCCATCAGCTTCGCGCCGTGCTTCTCTTTCGCGACCGCGCGGATCGCGCGGCCGAGGTCCGTGCGCGTGACGATCCACAGCAGGACGGCCGACGTGACCAGCGCGCCGGCGAACGCCACCAGCTTGGGCAGCGCGATGAAGGCCGGGCCGATCGGCACGGTGGTCAGCGTGTAGGCGGTATCGATCGTGCGCGTGTCGCTCTTGAAGAGCATCAGCGCCAGGTTCTCGAGCACGATCGACAGCCCGAGCGTGACGAGCAGGATGTTCTCGTCCTTGCCGTGGCTGGCGCGGTTGACGATGCCGCGCTGCAGCGCGTAGCCGAGCGCGAACATGCCCGCCATCACGAGCGGCAGCGCCAGGTACGGGTCGATGCCCCAGTGCGTCTTGAGCAGGTAGACGGCATACAGCGCCACCATCAGCGCCGCGCCGTGCGCGAAGTTGATGATGTGCAGCACGCCGTAGATCAGCGTCAGCCCGAGCGCGATCAGCGCGTAGACCGCGCCGGTCGTCAGGCCGTTGAGCACCGACGGAAAGAGGATGCCGAATTCGAGCATGGCCGATCGAACAAGGGACGCGGCAGGCGCCGTCAATGGCGCCGCCGCGGTTCAAGCGGCCGCCGCGGATCCGGCTTCGCCGGTCCGCTGGCGGCGCCCCCTGGGGGGAGGCGGCCGCCAGGCCGCTTCGGGGGGGTCAACCCTTCAACGGGAAGATCGGCTCCACCTCGCGGTAGTCGCGCGGCACGATGACCTTGATGTCGCCGCCGACGACCTGCGTCATCAGCGGCTGCGCGCCCTGGTTCTGGCCGTTGACGAACTTCGTCGGCCCGTACGGCATGACGTGGTCGGCGAACGTGCTGGTCTCGAGCGCGTCGATGATCGCGGCGCGGTCGGCGCTCTTCGCGCGCTCGATCGCGTCGGCGAGCAGCATCGTCGCCGTGTAGGCCATGAAGACCTCGTAGGTGAAGAACAGGCCCTTGGCCTCGACGCGCTTGCGCAGCGCGGCGCTCTTCGGGCTCTTCGGGTTGAACCAGTGGTTGCAGTCGATGATGCCGTTGGCCGCGTCCGGGAACTCCTTGACGAACTTGTAGCTCGACGCGGCGCCGCCGAGCACGCTGTAGATCGCCTTCGGCACCACGCGCTGCTGCTGCATCGTGCGCACGAGCAGCGCGTACTCGTTGTAGTAGTTGGCCGGGATCACGATGTCGGGGTTGACCGACTTCATGCGCAGCACGATGTTGTTGAAGTCGCGCGTCGGGTTGGCGTGCTTGACGACCTCCTTGACCTCGAAGCCGAAGCCGGGCAGTTCGCGCGACAGCAGGCTCGCGGTGCCGGTGCCGAACAGGCTCTCCTCGTGGATGATCATCACCGTCTTGGCCGGCTTGCCCGCCACCGTGTTGAGCACGTGCAGGTTGTTGACCGCGACCTGCGCGCAGGTGCGGTAGCCGGGGCCGAAGCGGAACGTGTTCTTCAGCCCGCGCTCGACGATCTGGTCGGCCACGCCGACGTCGACGACGTGCGGCAGGTTGTACTTGGCTGCCGCCTGCGTCGTCGCCAGGCAGATCGCGCTGGCGAAGGCGCCGACGACCGCCGAGCAGCCGGCCTCGTTCATCTTCTCGACCTCGGCGGCGCCGGCCTGCGGCGTGCTCTGCGCGTCGCCGAGCATCACTTCGAGCTTGGCGCCGCCCAGGCTCTTGATGCCGGTCTTGTTGATGTCCTCGATCGCGAGCAGCGCGCCCTCGCGGCACTGCTGGCCCGAGAACGCGAGCGCGCCGGTCACCGGGTGCAGGATGCCGACCTTGACGGCGCGCGGCTGCGCGCCGCCGACGAGCGGGAAGGCGAGGGCGGAGGCCCCGGCGGCGGTGTGCTGCAGGAACTGGCGACGGTTGCTCATGGTGTGCGCTCCTCGGGGTGGGGGTTCAATGGAACTGCGCGGACAGCTCGGTGCTGACCCACAGCTTGGCGTCGATGCCGCCGACGCGGGACAACTGCATGCGGTACTGGTAACGGTCGGGGCGGTACAGGCCGTGCAGCCACTGCACCGGCCGCTCGCCTTCGTCGCGCACCAGGCGCGTGACGGCCAGCAGCGCCGAGCCGACCGGCACGTCGAGGTGGCGCGCCGTCGCGGCGTCGGCCAGCTGCGCCGAGATCGTCTGCACCGCGCTGCCGATGCGCACGCCGGCCTCCTCGAGTAGCACGAGCAGCGGCTTGCGCCCGAGCTCGCGGCGGCCGAAGCCGGCGGCCAGGTCGGCCGGCACGTGCGTCGTGATCAGCGACAGCGGGCCCTGCGTCGTCGAGCGCACGCGCACCGCCTTCTGCACCGGGGTGCCGGGGGCGAGCTGCAGCGCGGTGGCGACCTCGTCGCCCGCGCCCAGCGTCTCGCACGACAGCACGCGCACCGAGGTGCGCAGGCCCATGTTGACGATGTTCTCGAGCAGGCCGGTCAGCCGCGCGCCGGCGCGGGCGGGTTCGGCCGCCGGCGCGCGCGGCGTCGTGCCGCGCCCGGGCGCGCGCTCGATCAGGCCTTCCGCCTTCAGCTGCTCGAGTGCCTTGCGCACCGTCACGCGCGCGACGCCGAACTGCCCGGCCAGCGCCAGCTCGCCGGGCAGGCCGTCGGCGAAGCGGCCTTCCTGCAGCTGCTCGCGCAGCACCAGGTAGATCTGGTGGTACTTCGGCAGCGGCAGGCTGGCACCCATCGCGGGGCATCTGACCACTGTCCTAATGTCCTGTCAATAGGACAAATGAAGCGGCTGGCTGCGGGTTTGCCCGCGCGGTGCGCACGCGTGCGAGGGGACGAAGGACGCGAAGGGCGCGAAGGGCGGCGGGCTGCGACGGCGCGCGGGATCAGCGCGCCGCGAGTCCGGCCACGGCCTGGTGCGCCGCCTCGAGCCCCTGCTCGACGACGCGCTGCTTCCAGTCGTCGGTGTCGGTGTAGAACGCGTCGCGCAGGCGGCGCTTGATCGTCTCGCGCAGCGCGGCGTCCTCGACCTCGGGGTGGTTCTCGAGCCACTGGTCGGCGCGCAGCGCGTCGATGACCTCGGCCACCGGCACCGTGCCGTACTCGAGCGCGATGCCGGTGTACTCGGCCTGCGGGCACTCGTCGTAGGCGGCCAGCCACATCAGCCCGGTCAGCAGCGCCGAGGTCGAGCTGCCGTCGTAGATCGAGGTCACGCCCTCGCCCCACCAGGCGCGTGCGCGCGCCAGCGCGGCGGCGTCGTCCTTGCACGCGAAGATGCGCTCGCCCACCCCGCTGGGCCCGAGCCCGGTGTGCAGGTCGATCCAGCCCAGCCGCGCGCAGTGCCGAGCCTGCTCCTGCAGCACGTGGCGCAGCGTCACGTGGCTCCACGTCGGCGCGCGCCCGCCGTAGAACAGGCCCTGCGGGTGGTCGTACTGGCCGCCGGTCACGGCGGCCTGCAGCGCGCGCTCGCCGTGCTGCGCCGCGTACGCCATCAGCTGCGCCTGCACCTCGGGCGCCGGCGGCCAGGTCGGCGGCACGATCAGGTGCGCCAGCCGGTCGTAGGCCTCGTTGCGCGGCAGCGGCCGGTGGAAGTCGTGGAAGTTGCGGTTCAGGTCGACGTTCTCGTGCGTCGTGCGCCGCCACCACGAGAAGCCGTGCGGGTTCAGCGCGTGCAGGTACAGCACGGCGACGCCGGCGTCGCGCGCCGCGGCGTGGAACGCCGGGTCGGCGAGCAGCGCGCCCTGCACGCCCGAGCCGCAGAAGCCCTCGACGCCGTGGCAGCCGCTGCTGACGATCAGCAGCGCCGTAGCGTCGTGCGGCCCGGCGCGCGCGACGTCGAGCGCCAGCTCTTCGCCGTCGCGCCCGCGCAGCGGGTGCACGCGGCCGTGCACCTCGAGCCCGGCGCCCTCGGCCGCGTCGAGGAACTTGCGCCGCGCCCCGGCGTAGCTCTGCGCGAAGAAGCGGCCCGTGTCCATCGGCCGTTCAGCGGCGCTGCGTCGCGAGCCACCTCTCGGCCAGCCGCACCCACAGCGTCGCGCCGAGCGGGATCAGCTCGTCGTTGAAGTCGTAGTGCGGGTTGTGCAGCGTGCACGGCCCCAGGCCGTGCACGTGGTCGCCGTAGGCCTCGCGGTGCGCGCCGTCGCCGTTGCCGATCATGAAGTAGGCGCCGGGCTTGTCGAGCAGGAAGTAGCTGAAGTCCTCGGCGCCCATCGTCGGCTCGAACTCGAGCGTGTTCTCGGCGCCCACCACCTCGCGCATCACGCCGCGCACGAAGTCGGCCTCGGCCTTGTGGTTCACGGTGGGCGGGTAGTTGCGCCGGAACTCGAAGCCGCACTGCGCGCCGAACGCCGCGCAGGTGTGCTCGGCGATCTCGCGCATGCGCCGCTCGATCAGGTCGAGCACGTCGAGCGTGAACGTGCGCACCGTGCCCTGGATCTCGCAGCGGTCGGGCACGACGTTGGTCGCCTCGCCGGCGTGGATCATCGTCACCGAGATCACCGCCGCGTCGACGGGCTTCTTGTTGCGCGTGACGATGGTCTGGAACGCCTGCACCATCTGGCACGCCACCGGCACCGGGTCGATGCCGTTGTGCGGCAGCGCCGCGTGCGAGCCCTTGCCGGTGATCGTGATGCGGAACTCGTTGGACGAGGCCATCATCGGCCCGTCGGCGATCGCGAACTGCCCGGCCTTCATGCCCGGCCAGTTGTGCATGCCGAAGACGGCCTCCATCGGGAACTGCTCGAACAGCCCGTCGCGGATCATCTCGCGCGCGCCGCCGCCGCCTTCCTCGGCCGGCTGGAAGATCAGGTAGACGGTGCCGTCGAAGTTCCGGTGCCGCGCCAGGTGGCGCGCCGCCGCGAGCAGCATCGCGGTGTGGCCGTCGTGGCCGCAGGCGTGCATCTTGCCGGCGTGCTTGCTCGCGTGCGCGAACGTGTTGTGCTCCGTCATCGGCAGCGCGTCGATGTCGGCGCGCAGGCCCAACGCGCGGCCCGAGCTGCCGTTCTTGACGATGCCCACGACGCCCGTGGTGCCCAGCCCGCGGTGCACCGGGATGCCCCACTCGGTGAGCGCGTTCGCGATCACGTCGGCGGTGCGCCGCTCCTCGAAGCACAGCTCCGGGTGGGCGTGGATGTCGCGGCGGATCGCGGTGATCGCCGCCGCGTCGGCGAGGATCGATTCGATGAGTTGCATGACCGTCTCTCCTGCGCGGCCGATCTTACGCGGGGGCCCCGGCGGGCATGAACCCGGCGCGCCGACGACCCCGGCGCGCGTGAACCCCACGCGCCGATGACCCCGGCGCGGCCCCCTACACTGGCCGCCGTTTCGCAGGAGTTGCGCGATGAGCAAGGCCCCTTCCGCCGTCGAGCGGCCGCAGCCGCGGCTCGGTGACCAGTGGCAGTTCGCCACCCGCCTCGTCGGCGGCGCCGCGCCGCTGGTGCTCGACCACGTCGTGCGCGAGCTGCGCCCCGACGGCGGCTGGGCCATCGGCGTGCGCAAGGCCGGCAGCGACGACCCGTGGCTCACGCAGGTCTTCGACGCCGACTTCAACCGCGTCGCGCGCGAGCTGATGCCCGGCGAGTCGATGCGCTACACGCCGGCGTTCCCGCTGTTCCGCTTCCCGCTGCAAGCGGGGCGGCGCTGGAAGGCCGCCGTCGAGCAGCGGCAGGACGGCGAGCCCGGCCACCGCATCGTCGAGGTCGACGCGCGCGTCGTCGGCCCCGAGGCCGTCGAGGTGCCGGCCGGGCGCTTCGACGCGTGGCGCATCGAGGCCGTGCACCTGGCCGGCGGCGTGCGCATCGACACCGTCTACTGGTACGCGCCGAAGGCGCGGCGCTCGGTGCGCGGCGTCGAGAAGAGCCGCTCGGCGCAGGGTACGAGCGAACTCGTCTACGAGCTGCAGGCGCTGCGGCTGGTCTGAGCGGCGCCGCCACAACCATCGGGGCGGGCTTGGCAAGCGCTTTCGTCAATCGCGCTCGCG
>JBBION010000030.1:0-16574 GCA_037443345.1 Rubrivivax sp.
CCCGAGCCCTTTGCGGCGATCGAGAACGCCGTGCACCACTACCGGATCGACGACGACGGACTCATCACCTGGGTCAACCTGATCATCGCCACCGGCCAGAACAACCTGGCGATGAACCAGTCGATCCGGCAGGTGGCCGAAGCCTACGTCGACGGCCGGCGGCTGCAGGAGGGCATGCTCAACCGCGTCGAGGCGGTGATCCGCTGCTACGACCCCTGCCTGTCCTGCGCCTCGCACGCGTTCGGCGAGATGCCGATCGCGATCGATCTCGTCGACGCCGCGGGCCGCGTCGTCGATCGCCTGTGCCGGCCCTGAGGGCGCCGCGTGCCCGCCACCCGTCCCGCGCCTTCTGCGCCGACGCACGCCCCAGAGACCGGCCAGGGCGCGGCACCCCGGCGCACGCTCGTCATCGGCTACGGCAACACGCTCCGCGGCGATGACGGCGTCGGGCCGCGCTGGCCGCCGACGCGCTGGCGGCCGGTCCGTTGCCGTCCGGGGTCGAAGTGCTCTCGCGGCACGTGCTGACCGCCGAACTGGCGCAGGATCTGGCTGCCGCCGACTGCGTGGTCTTCCTCGACGCTGCGGCGCAGGGCGTGCCGGGCGAGGTGCGGGTGCACCGGCTCGGGCCCGACGCCTCCGCGATCTCGACGATGGCGCACTTCCTGGACCCGCGTGAGCTGCTGGCCTGGTGCGACACGCTGTACCGCCGCTTGCCGCAAGCCTGGCTGGTGTCGGTCGCCGCCGGATCGTTCGACTACGCCAGCTACCGGCTGAGCCCGGTGGCGCGGGCGGCCATGCCGACGATGCTGGCCGAAGTGCGGCGCCTGATCGACGCGCAGGTGCAGATCGGCGCAGTTCGCTGATCCCGCGCCGAGCGCCCCTGGCGGCGCGGCGGGCCATCCCGACGCGCGCTGGCCGGTCGCCCCGATGTCGGCCGGACAATCGGCGCGATGCCCGCCGCCCTCTCGCGCACCGCCTTCGCGACGCTGCTGCTGATCGCCCTGATGATGGGCGCCAATCACGTCGCGGCGCGACTGGCGTTCGAACACGGCGTGGACGTCGCCACCGCGGTGGCGGTGCGCAGCGGCGTGACGGCAGCGGCGGTGGCGGCGCTGCTGCTCGCGGCGCGTGCGTCGTGGCACCTCCAGGCGCGCGAGCGGCGCGCGCTGCCGCTGATCGGCCTGCTGATCGCCGCGCAGAGCTATTGCCTGTACTCGGCGGTGGCGCGGTTGCCGGTGGCGCTGGCGCTGCTGGCCTTCAACATCTATCCGCTGTGGACGGCGCTGGCGGCGCGGCTGCTGTACCGCCACCGCGCCGAGCGCCGCGTGCTGCTCGCGATGCCGGTGCTGCTGGCCGGTCTGGCGCTCGCGCTCGACGTCTCCGGCGCGGTGTCGGGCCTCGGCGCCGGCGCGCACTGGCAGCGCATCGGCGCCGGAGTGGCCTTCGCCGTCGCGGCGGCCGCGATCTTCGGCCTCGCGCTCGTGCTCACGCAGCACGAGGCGGTGCGCCTCGACGGCCGGTTGCGCACCGCGCTGACGATGGTCATCGTCGCGCTGCTGGGCGGCGTCGTGATCGCGCTGCAGGGCGGACCGCGGCTGCCCACCGCAGCCGCCGGCTGGTGGGGCCTGGCGGCGCTGACCTTCCTCTACGGCACCGCGTTCACGATCATGTTCACGGTGCTGCCGCGGCTGGGCGTGGTGGGCAGCTCGCCGATCATGAACGTGGAGCCGATCTTCGCGCTCGTGCTGGCCTGGGCGCTGCTCGGGCAGACGATCGCGCCGCTGCAGGTGGCGGGTGGGCTGGTGGTCGTGGGCACCGTGATGGCGCTCGGGTTGCGGCGCGGGCCGCGAGGCGGCGGCCCTACTTCTTCATCTGCTCCGGCAGGAAGGTGACGATCTGCGGGAACAACCAGATCAGCGCCACCGCCGCCACCATCAGGAAGAAGAACGGCAGCGTCACCTTGGCGATCCAGCCGATCTGCTTCTTGGTCATGCCCTGCAGCACGAACAGGTTGAAGCCCACCGGCGGCGTGATCTGCGCCATCTCGACGACGAGCACGACGAAGATGCCGAACCACAGCGGGTCGATGCCGGCTTTCGTGATCGTCGGCAGGATCACGCCCATCGTCAGCACGACCATCGAGATGCCGTCGAGGAAGCAGCCGAGCAGGACGAAGAACAGCATCAGCGCCAGCAGCAGCTGCCACTGCGCGAGGCCCAGCGACGCGATCCACTCCGCGAGGTGCCGCGGCAGGCCGATGTAGCCCATGGCGAGCGTCAGGAAGGCGGCGCCGGAGAGGATCAGCGCGATCATGCAGTACAGGCGCGTGCCGCCGAGCAGGCTGTCGCGGAAGGTCCGCCAGTTCAGCGAGCCCTGCGCGGCCGAGATCACGAGCGCGCCGACGACGCCCACCGCCGCGGCCTCGGTCGCGGTGGCGATGCCGCTGTAGATGCTGCCCAGCACGGCCAGGATCAGCAGCACCACCGGGATCAGGTGGCGCGACTCGCGCAGCTTGCGGCCGAAGCTCAGGTGCGCGTCGGGCGGCGGTACCCGCTGCGGGTGGCGCAGGGCCCAGACCGCGAGATAGCCCGAGAACAGCAGCGCGAGCAGGAGGCCGGGCAGCACGCCGGCGATGAAAAGCTGCGCGATCGACACCTCGGCGGCGACGCCGTAGACGATCATGATGATCGACGGCGGGATCAGCAGGCCGAGCGTGCCCGCGCCGGCCAGCGAGCCGATGGCGATGCCGTCGGGATAGCCGCGCCGGGAGAGTTCCGGCAGGCTCATCTTGCCGATCGTGGCGCAGGTGGCCGCGCTCGAGCCCGACACCGCGGCGAAGATCGCGCAGCCGGCCACGTTGACGTGCAGCAGCCGACCGGGCAGCGCCTGCATCCAGGGCGCGAGGCCGCGGAACATGTCCTGGCTCAGGCGCGTGCGGAACAGGATCTCGCCCATCCACACGAAGAGCGGCAGCGCGGTCAGCGTCCAGCTCGAGGCGCTGCCCCAGATGGTGACCGCCATCGCGTCGCCGGCCGGACGGCTGGAGAACAGCGTCATGCCGAGCCAGGCCACGCCGGCCAGCGTGAGGCCGATCCAGACGCCCGAGGCGAGGATCGCGAACAGCGCCGCGACGAGCAGCAGCGAGATGCCCACGTCACCCACGGCGGCAGCCCCTCGACGTCACTGCGGCTTCACTCGTTGCGGCCCGCTTCGTCGCCGGCGACGGCGACGCGCCGGCCGCGCAGCTCGAGCACCAGCTCGTCGACGAACGCGACGAGCAGGATCACGGTGCCGGCGGCCATGCCGAGCTGCGGGATCCACAGCGGCGTCGCGTCGTTGCCGGTGGAGATGTCGTTGAACTGGCGCGACTGCCAGGCGAGCCGCACCGCGAAGAACGCGAACAGCCCGGCCAGCGCGGTGGCGGCCGCCAGCGCCCAGACCTCGAGGGCCCGGTGCGTGCGCCGGCCCACGTACTGCAGCAGCAGCGTCACGCGGATGTGGTCGCGGCGCTTGAGCGTGTGCGCCAGCGCCAGGAAGCCGGCCGCTGCCATCAGGTAGCCGGCATAGGCGTCGGTGCCCGGCACGTGGAAGTGCAGCTCGCGGCCGAGGATGCCGAGCAGCACCATCACGAGCAGGCCCACCATCGCCAGCGCCGCCAGCCAGGCGGCGCCGTCGTAGAGGGCGTCGAGCAGCCGGCGCATCGCGGGCGATCCGGCGGGCCGAGCCGCGGCGCGTGCCGTCGCCCTACTTGCGGAACGCGTCGATCAGTGCCTTGCCCTCGGGGCCGGCCTTGTCGAGCCACTCCTTGAGCATCGTCTCGCCGACCTTCTTCATGTCGGCGGTCAGCGTGGCCGGCGGCGGCGAGACGATCGTCATGCCGTTGGCGCGCAGCTTGTCCAGGCTCTCGGTGTTGGCCTTCCTGCTCGCCTCGAGGCCGCGCGACTCGGCGTCGGCGGCGGCCCTCAGCAGCGCGTCCTGCGTCGGCTTGTCGAGCGCGTCGAACGCGCGCTTGTTGACGATGACGGCGTTCTTCGGCAGCCAGGCCTGCGTGTCGTACCAGTACTTGATGTGCTCGTAGGTCTTGGTGTCGAAGCCGGTCGAGCCGCTGGACATGTAGCTCTCGACGACGCCGGTGGCCATCGCCTGGCTCAGTTCGGCGGCCTGCACCGTCACCGGCTGCGCGCCGACCAGTTCGGCGATGCGCGCGGTGGCCGGGCTGTAGGCGCGCCACTTGACGCCCTTGAGGTCGGCGGCCGACTGGATCGGCTTCTTGACGTAGATGCCCTGCGGCGGCCACGGCACCGCGTACAGCACCATCATGCCCTGCTCGGCGAGCTTCTTGTCGAGCATCGGCTTCTGCACGCGCCACAGCTTCATCGCGTCGTCGTAGCTGGCGGCCAGGAACGGGATGCCGTCGGCGCCGAAGACCTGCCACTCGTTCTGGAAGTTCACGAGCAGGATCTCGCCGATCTGCGCCTGGCCGCCCTGCACGGCGCGCTTGATCTCGGGCGCCTTGAACAGCGACGCGTTGGCGTGCACCGTGATCTTGAGCTTGCCGCCGGTCGCCTTGTCGACGTCGTCGGCGAACTGCTGCAGGTTGACGCTGTGGAAGTTGGTCGCCGGGTAGGCGGCGGGCAGGTCCCACTTGACCTGGGCGTGGGCGGCCGCGGCGACGGCGAGTCCGGCGGCGGCGAGCAGGGACGGCAGCAGTTTCATCGGGGCTCCTGGCGGTGGGTGGGAGGTTCGCGTTGCGCAGCTCAAGCATGTCCCGTGCCGCGCGGGTGCAGACCCGGGGTTTGCCAGCGGGGGCGTTGCAGTCTAGGAAGCATGACGATAAATTGTCAATAAATCTTCGACGTTCCGGTGCAAACCCCGATGCCGCGCAAGTCCGCCGCCGCTGCCGCCGCTGCCGCCGTCGCCCCCCGCGCCGCCGCGGGCAGGAGCTCGCGCCGCCGAGGGGGCATCGTGTCGTCGTCGCACCTCGTCTCGCCGAAGAGCGTCGAGCTGTCGGAGTTCGAGTTCGGCCTCATCGTCGCGTGGAACGCGTTCTCGCGCTGGGCCGTGCGCTGCATGGCCGCCGCCGGCTGCCCCGACCTGACGATCACCGACGTGCTGCTGGTGCACCACCTGTGCCACCGCGCGCGCAACAAGAAGCTCGCCGACATCTGCTTCGTGCTCAACTACGAGGACACGCACGTCGTCGCCTACTCGCTGAAGAAGCTCGTCGCCGCCGGGCTCGCGCAGGCCGACAAGCAGGGCAAGGAAGTGTTCTACCGCCCGACGCCACAGGGCGAGGCCTACGTGCAGCAGTACCGCGCGGTGCGCGACGAGTGCCTGGTGAAGAGCCTGGACACCGAGCTCAACGCCGACATCGGCGCGCTCGCGCGGCTGCTGCGCACGATGAGCGGCATGTACGACCAGGCCGCGCGCGCGGCCACTTCGCTGTGAGGCGCCGATGAGCCGCTGGCAGTTCTGGATCGACCGCGGCGGCACGTTCACCGACGTCGTCGGCCGCGCGCCCGACGGCGCGCTGCACACGCTGAAGCTGCTCAGCGACAACCCCGGCCAGTACGACGACGCGGCCGTCGAGGGCATCCGCCGTCTTCTCGGCCTGGCCGCCGGCGAGGCGATCACACCGGCGCTCGTCGAGTGCGTGAAGATGGGCACCACGGTGGCGACCAACGCGCTGCTCGAGCGCAAGGGCGAGCGCACGCTGCTCGTGACGACGCAGGGCTTCCGCGACGCACTGCGCATCGCGTACCAGAACCGCCCGCGGCTGTTCGACCGCCACATCGTGCTGCCCGAGCTGCTGTACGAGCGCGTCGTCGAGGCGCACGAGCGCGTCGGCGCCGCCGGCGAGGTCGTCGTGCCGCTCGACGAGGCCGCGCTCGTGCGCGACCTGCGCGACGCGTTCGACGCCGGGGTACGCACGTGCGCGATCGTGTTCATGCACGGCTGGCGCTTCATCGCGCACGAGGCGACGGCGGCGCGGCTCGCGCGCGAGGCGGGGTTCACGCAGGTGTCGGTGTCGCACGAGGCCAGCCCGCTGATGAAGTTCGTCGCGCGCGGCGACACCACCGTCGTCGACGCGTACCTGTCGCCGATCCTGCGCCGCTACGTCGACCGCGTCGCCGCGCAGATGCCCGGCGTGCCGCTGTACTTCATGCAGTCGAGCGGCGGGCTGACCGAGGCGCACCGCTTCCAGGGCAAGGACGCGATCCTGTCGGGGCCCGCGGGCGGCATCGTCGGCATGGTGCGTACCGCGCTGGCCGCCGGGCACGACCGCGTGATCGGCTTCGACATGGGCGGCACCTCGACCGACGTCAGCCACTACGCCGGCGAGTTCGAGCGCGCGTTCGAGACGCAGGTCGCCGGCGTGCGCATGCGTGCGCCGATGATGAGCATCCACACGGTGGCCGCCGGCGGGGGCTCGATCGTGCGCTTCGACGGCGCGCGGCTGCGCGTCGGCCCGGAGTCGGCCGGCGCCAACCCGGGGCCGGCGAGCTACCGCCGCGGCGGGCCGCTGGCGGTGACCGACGCCAACGTGATGCTCGGGCGCATCCAGCCGGCGCACTTTCCGGCCGTGTTCGGGGTGCACGGCGACCAGACGCTGGACCGCGCCGTGGTGGCCGAGCGCTTCGCCACTGTCGCGCGCGAGATGGCAGCGGCCACCGGCCGCGCCGTCGGTGCCGAGGAGGTGGCCGCCGGCGCGCTGCGCATCGCGGTGCAGAACATGGCCAGCGCGATCAAGCGCATCTCGGTGGCGCGCGGCCACGACGTGACGCGCTACACGCTGCAGTGCTTCGGCGGCGCCGGCGGCCAGCACGCGTGCCTGGTCGCCGACGCGCTCGGGATGACGCGCGTGTTCGTGCACCCGCTGGCCGGCGTGCTGTCGGCCTACGGCATGGGCCTCGCGGACCAGACCGCGATGCGGGAGGGCGCGGTCGAGGCGCCTCTCGACGAGGCCGGGCTGCAGGCCGCTGCGCGCCGCGCCGCCGAACTGGCCGACGCTGCGCGGGGCGAGCTCGTCGCGCAGGGCGTCGCGCCCGACGCGGTGCAGGTGCACCAGCGCGCGCACGTGCGCTACGCCGGCACCGACACGGCGCTCGTCGTACCGCTGCCGGTGGGCGCCGAACCCGACGAGGCGTTGCAGGCGATCGGGCGTGACTTCGACGCCGCGTACCGCCAGCGCTTCGCGTTCCTGATGCCCGAGCGCGCACGCGTGATCGAGGCGGTGTCGGTCGAGGGCGTCGCGCCGGGCGAGCGTCACGACGAGCGCGGCTCGGTCGTAGTCGGCGAGCACCGCCCGCCGCCGCTCGAGCGCGTGCGGCTGTACGACTTCGCCGCCGACGACGCGCCCGGCTGGCGCGACGCCGGGCTGTACCAGCGCGAGGGGCTGACGCCCGGCGCCGTGATCGACGGGCCGGCCGTCATCGCCGAGCGCAACGCGACGACCGTCGTCGAGACCGGCTGGCAGGCGCGGCTCACGGGCGGGGGCGCGCTCGAGATGGTGCGCGTGCAGCCGCGCGCCGCACGCCACGCGGTCGGCACCGCGGCCGACCCGGTGATGCTCGAGGTGTTCAACAACCTGTTCATGAACATCGCCGAGCAGATGGGACTGGTGCTACAGAACACGGCGCACTCGGTCAACATCAAGGAGCGGCTCGACTTCTCGTGCGCGCTGTTCGACGCCGACGGGCAGCTGATCGCCAACGCGCCGCACATGCCGGTGCACCTGGGCTCGATGAGCGAGTCGATCAGGACCGTGATCGCGCGCAACCCGGACATGCGCGCCGGCGACGTCTACGTGCTCAACGACCCGTACCACGGCGGCACGCACCTGCCCGACGTCACCGTCGTGACACCGGTGTATCCGGAGGCCCCCAGTCTCCCTTCGGTCGCCGCCCCCCGAGGGGGCGCGTCCCGGACCGGGGAACCCGGATCCGGGACGGGCCTCGCCGACGCGAAGCCGTCGTTCTTCGTGGCCAGCCGCGGCCACCATGCCGACATCGGCGGCGCGACGCCGGGTTCGATGCCGCCGTTCTCGACGACGGTCGACGAGGAGGGCGTGCTGTTCGACAACTTCCTGCTCGTGCGCGACGGGCGGCTGCGCGAGGCCGAGCTGCGCGCGCAGCTCTCCTCTGGAACCTACCCGGCGCGCAACCCCGACCAGACGATCGCCGACCTGCGTGCGCAGATCGCCGCCAACGCGAAGGGCGTGCAGGAACTGCGCGCGATGGTCGCGCAGTTCGGCCACGCGACGGTGTCGGCCTACATGCGCCACGTGCAGGACAACGCCGAGGAGTCGGTCCGGCGCGTGATCACCGCGCTGGCCGCCAGGCCCCCAGGCTCGCCCGCGGCCTCGCCACCCCCCGAGGGGGCTGGCCCGGCTTGGGGCGGCCCGGCGCCGGGCCCGGACGGCTCCTTCGAGATGCCGCTCGACAACGGCGCCGTGATTCGCGTGAAGGTCGGCGTCGACGCTGCGCGGCGCGAGGCGACGATCGACTTCACCGGCACCAGCGCGCAGCTGCCCAACAACTTCAACGCGCCGAAGGCGGTCACCATGGCCGCCGTGCTGTACGTGTTCCGCACGCTCGTCGACGACGACATCCCGCTCAACGCCGGCTGCCTGAAGCCGCTGCACGTCGTCGTGCCCGAGGGCTGCATGCTCAACCCGAACCCGCCGGCGGCGGTGGTGGCCGGCAACGTCGAGACCTCGCAGTGCGTGACCAACGCGCTGTACGGCGCGCTCGGCGTGATGGCCGCCGGCCCGTGCACGATGAGCAACTTCACGTTCGGCAACGCGCGCCACCAGTACTACGAGACGATCGGCGGCGGCAGCGGCGCCGGGGTCGTCGGGGACGACGCGGGCCGCGTCGTCGGGGGCTTCGACGGCACGGCGGTCGTGCAGACGCACATGACGAACTCGCGCCTGACGGACCCCGAGGTGCTCGAGTTCCGCTTCCCGGTGCGGCTCGACAGCTACGCGATCCGCGCCGGCTCGGGCGGGGCGGGGCGGTGGACGGGCGGCGACGGCGGCGTGCGCCGCATCCGCTTCCTCGAGCCGATGACGGCGTCCATCCTCAGCAACGGTCGCGTCGTGCCGTCGTTCGGCCTCGACGGCGGGCAACCGGGGGCGGTGGGCCTCAACCGCGTCGAGCGCGCCGACGGGCGCGTCGAGGTGCTGGGTGCCTGCGGTTCGGTCGAGATGGCACCGGGCGACGTGTTCGTCGTCGAGACGCCGGGCGGCGGCGGCTGCGGCCGGCCCGAATGAAGACCGCCCCGCCGGCGCGGGCCGGCGGGGCGAGCCTGGGTCTGGCCCGGTCGCGTCAGGCCGCGCGCGGCGCGACGCGGAACACGCCGACCGCCGCGACGAGCTGCTCGGCCTGCTGACGCAGGCTCTCGGCCGCGGCCGCCGACTGCTCGACGAGCGCCGCGTTCTGCTGCGTCGCCTGGTCGAGCTGCGTGACGGCGTCGTTGACCTGGCCGATGCCCGAGGTCTGCTCGGCCGACGCGGCGCTGATCTCGGCGATCAGGTCGCTCACGCGCTTGACCTGCTGGACGATGTCGGTCATTGTCGTGCCGGCGTCGCCGACCAGCTTCGCACCGGTGTCGACCTTCTCGACGCTGGCGCCGATCAGGCTCTTGATCTCGCGCGCCGCCTGCGCGCTGCGCTGCGCGAGGCTGCGCACTTCGCCCGCGACGACCGCGAAGCCGCGACCCTGCTCGCCGGCGCGCGCGGCTTCCACCGCGGCGTTGAGCGCCAGGATGTTGGTCTGGAACGCGATGCCGTCGATCGTGCCGATGATGTCGGCGATCTTCTTCGAGCTGGCGCTGATCTCGTCCATCGTCGCGACGACCTGGCCGACGACGTCGCCGCCGCGCGTGGCGACGTCGCGCGCCGCGGTGGCCAGCTGCGTGGCCGCGCGTGCCGTGTCGGCGTTGGTCTTCACGGTGGCGGTGAGCTGCTCCATCGACGACGCCGTCTGCTGCAGGCTGCTGGCCTGCGTCTCGGTGCGCGCGCTCAGGTCGGCGTTGCCCGAGGCGATCTCGCCGGCGGCGACCTTGACCGAGTCGGAGGCCAGCTGCACCGTGCGGATCGCGTCGGCCAGGCGAAGGCGCACCGACTCGACGTCGCGCACCAGGCGGCCGACTTCGTCGTCGCCGTGCACCTTCAGCGGCTGCGTCAGGTCGCCGTCGGCCAGGCGGCCCACGGCGGTGGACGCAGCGCCGACGCGCTGCAGCAGGCCGCGCGCGAGCACCCAGCTCAGGCCGATGCCGACGCCGAGCGCGACCAGTGCCGCGACGGCGATCGAGGTCTGCGCCGTCGAGGCGGCGGCGCGCGCGTGTTCGACGTCGGTCCCGGCGGCGGCCAGGCGCGCGGCGGTCACTTCGCTGATCTGCTTGAGCAGGCGGTCGTACTCGCCCTGCGCCGTGGTCAGGAACGTCGCGGCCATCGCGGCGCCGGTGGACTTCATGTCCAGCGTGTCTCTGATCGCCTGGTCGTACTTCGCGAAGCCGGCGGCCAGCGCCTTGACGACCTCGCGCTCCTCGTCCGACCTCACCGACGCGGCGCGGTCGGCGAGCGCCTTCGTCAGACGCTTCGACGTGGCGTCGAGCGCCTGGTCGATGGCGTCGATCTCCTTGGCGTTGAAGCCCATCGACGAGTAGCCGATCGAGCGGTTGATCAGGCCGTTGAGGTCGCGGATGCCCGACTCGAGCTCGGCGACGAAGGTGTAGCTGGGCAGGCGCTCGGCGTGGATCGATTGCAGCGCGGCGCGCTGCTGGGCGAAGCCCCACATCGCGCCGGCGGCGCTGAGCACGAGCAGCACGAGGCAGACGACGGGTGCCAGGAACAGCTTGGCGCGCAGCGACAGGTTGTCGAGAAGGTGCATGGTGATTCGGTGCAGGGGCTGCGGGGCGGCCCGGCGGCGTGGCCGCCGGGCCTCCAGGAAGGCCGCGAGGGCTCGTTTACTTGAACGCGACCGAGCCGATGTACATGTCCTGGCCGGGGACGCGCTTGCTGACCATCACGGCGTCGGCGATCTGCTTGGTCTCGGGGTGGGCCCAGCGCAGGTCGACCTCCGAGGTGCCGCCGGCCTGGACCTTGGCGATGTTCTCCTTGACGAAGGCCTTGCCGCCCGCGTCCTTGGCTTCCATCATGTTCTTGCCGACGATCTTGTCGTTGGCCGAGTGGGCCAGCATCTGGCCGTCGAAGCGCACGACGACGACGTACAGGCCGCCCTTGTTCCACCTGCCGCCGGCGTTGAAGTCCTTGACCGCGGCCTCGACGCCCTTGGTGCCGACTTCGACCAGTGCGGCGTCGACGAGCGCCTTCGCGTCGTTGATCGTGTTGGCGTGCACCAGCGCGGTGCCGACGGCCAGCGCGACGCCGGCCAGCAGTGAGGTCCACTTCTTCATGACGGTTCCTTTGCCCGGAGGTCTTCGGTGCGCCGCGCGGGCGCTTGTCGAGTGACGGAGTTCACGGCCCGACCCGTCGAGGCCGAGCCGCGACCGGTATTTCGACGACGCCCGACGATTCTTGAACGGGACCGGTGTGCGCGATGCCAAGAGCAGCACGGTGATCGCGCCCCTCCAGTCGCGCCCGGGCCCGGTGGCGGCGCGAGGCACAATCCGGCCCCATCCCAGCAACGTCGCGCGTGCGGCGACCCGGCATGTCAGGTTCCACGTTCGGCGAGCTGTTTCGCGTCACCAACTTCGGCGAGAGCCACGGTCCGGCGATCGGCTGCGTGATCGACGGCTGCCCGCCGGGGATGGCGCTCGCCGACGCCGACATCCAGCCCGACCTCGACCGCCGCCGCCCCGGCACCAGCCGCCACGTCACGCAGCGCAACGAGCCCGATGCGGTCGAGATCCTGTCGGGCGTGTTCGAGGGCCGTACCACCGGCACGCCGATCTGCCTGCTGATCCGCAACACCGACCAGCGCAGCAAGGACTACGGCAACCTGCTCGACACGTTCCGCCCCGGCCACGCCGACTACACCTACTGGCGCAAGTACGGGCTGCGCGACCCGCGCGGCGGCGGCCGCTCGTCGGCGCGGCTCACCGCGCCGATGGTCGCCGCCGGCGCAGTGGCCAAGAAGTGGCTGCGCGAGGCGTACGGCACCACGTTCACCGGCTGGATGAGCGCGCTCGGCGACGTCGAGATCCCCTTCGTCAGCGCCGAGCACATCGCGCACAACGCCTTCTTCGCGCCGAATGCCGCCATCGTGCCCGAACTCGAGGCCTACATGGATGCGCTGCGCAAGGCCGGCGACTCGTGCGGCGCGCGCATCGAGGTGCGCGCGTCGAACGTCCCGGTGGGCCTGGGCGAGCCGCTGTTCGACAAGCTCGACGCCGACATCGCCCACGCGATGATGGGCATCAACGCGGTCAAGGGCGTCGAGATCGGCGACGGCTTCGTCGTCGTCGCGCAGCGCGGCAGCCTGCACGGCGACGAACTCTCGCCCGAGGGCTTTCGCAGCAACCACGCCGGCGGCGTGCTCGGCGGCATCTCCACCGGGCAGGACCTCGTCGTGCGGCTGGCGATCAAGCCCACCAGCTCGATCCGCCTGCCCAAGGCGTCGATCGACCGCGAAGGCCGCCCGGCCACGGTCGAGACCTTCGGCCGCCACGACCCCTGCGTCGGCATCCGCGCGACGCCGATCGCCGAGGCGATGCTGGCGCTCGTCGTGATCGATCACGCGCTGCGCCACCGCGCGCAGTGCGCCGACGTGCAGCTGCCACTGCCGCCGATCCCCGGCCGCGCGCCGGCCTGACCCCGCGTCGACACCGCCGGGGCGCCCGTGCCGGGATTGACCGGCGCGCGGGTGCATTTCCTGTCTTGGACATCCTCAAGCTTCGGCGATCCTGTGCCGAAGACCGGTCCAGGTTGCCCGCGCGCCGATGCTCGGGCGCGGCAGCCCACGACAACGACGGCGATTCACGCCGAGAAGGTGGCAGTGACGATGGCAGCAGTTCTTCACCCCGGCAGTGCGACGCCGGCGGCTTCTCCCTCCGATTCCGCCCGGGCCGCCGACCCCGCGGGCTTCTTCACCCACCACGGCGTGTGGGCGCCGGGCGTGAAGTTGTTCCGCCAGGTCGGCTTCCGCTTCAAGGCGGCGATCATCAGCGTGTGCTTCCTGGTGCCGCTGCTGCTCGTCGGCGGCGCGTGGTTCTCCGGCGTCAACGCCGACATCGGCTTCGCGCAGAAGGAGCGCGAGGGCGTGGCCTTCGCGCGCGAGGTGATGCCGCTGCAGGCGCTGCTGGTGCGCCAGCGCGCGCTGGCCGCGCAGCAGACCGCGCTCGGCCAGGCGCCGGCCGAGCTGGCCGCGGTGCAGGGCGAGGTCGCGCGGCAGCTGAAGGCCGTCGAGGCGGCGCAGGCGGCCAGCGGCGACGCGTTCGCCACCGCCAAGGCGCTGGCGACGCTGAAGCAGACGCTGGCGGCGCTGCCGGCCGGCGGCGAGCTCGAGGCCGTGATGGCGGCGCACAACACGGCCGTGGCCGCCGCCGTCGACCTCGTCACGCAGGCCACCGACGGTTCGAACCTGACGCTCGACCCGGTGATCGACACCTACTACCTGATGGACGGCGCGCTGCTGCGCATCCCGGCGCTGCTCGACCGTCTCGGCCGCCTGTCCGCGCTCGGCGGCGCGATCGCCGGCGGCGCGCAGACGTCGTCGAAGGCGCACGACGCGATGGTGCGCTCCGAGTTCTCGGCCGAGATGCTGACGTCGCAGGTCGACGACGCGCTGCGCAAGGTCGACGGCGTGCACCCCGGCACGCTGGCCGCGCTGCGCGTGGGCGAGCTCGACGCGGCGCTGAAGGCGTTCCGCCTCGAGGCGCAGGCGATGAACAACGCCGCCAAGATCACCGCCAACGGCGCCAAGGTCTCCGACGACGTCGTCGCGCTGCAGCGCGCGATGCTCGAGCGCCTCGACGTCCTGCTCGGCGAGCGCGTGGCCACGCTGCGCGGCCGCGGCATCGCGATGGGCGTCGCCGTCGCGCTGTTCGTCGCGGTCGCCGGGTACCTCTTCTACAGCTTCTACCTCGTGATGGACGGCGGCCTGAAGGAGACGCGGCGTCACCTGCGCGCGATGACCGACGGCGACCTGACGACGAGCCCCGACCCCTGGGGCCGCGACGAGGCGGCGCAGCTGATGGTCGCGCTGCGCGCGATGCAGGACTCGCTGCGCACCATCGTCACCGAGGTGCGCACCGGCAGCGACCAGATCCTGCACTCCAGCAGCGAGATCGCCAGCGGCGCGATGGACCTGTCGGCGCGCACCGAGAAGACGGCGGCCAACCTCGAGGAGACGGTCGCGTCGATGGAGGAGATCTCGGGCACGGTCAAGAGCACCGCCGACAACGCCAACGCCGCGGTCACGATCGCGCGCGACAACGCCACCGCCGCCACCGAGGGCGGGCGCACGATGGCGCAGGTCGTGCAGACGATGGGCGGCATCGGCGACTCGTCGCGGCGCATCGGCGAGATCATCGGCGTGATCGACGGCATCGCGTTCCAGACCAACATCCTCGCGCTCAACGCCGCCGTCGAGGCCGCGCGCGCCGGCGACGCCGGCCGCGGCTTCGCCGTCGTGGCCAGCGAGGTGCGCGCGCTGGCGCAGCGCTCGGGCGCCGCGGCGCGCGAGATCAAGGCGCTGATCACGACGAGCGTCGAGCAGGTCCAGGCCGGCACGGCGGTGGTCGGCCAGGCGCGCGAGGCGATCGACCGCGTCGTCGACAGCGCGCAGCGCGTCGGCGGGCTGATCGACGAGATCGCCACCGCGGCGCGCGAGCAGGCGCTGGGCGTCGAGCAGGTCGGTGCCGCGGCGACGGAACTCGACCAGACGACGCAGGCCAACGCCGCGCTCGTCGAGCAGACCGCCGCCGCCGCCCAGGCGCTGCGCGAGCAGGCGGCGCAGCTGGCGCAGCGCGTCTCGCGCTTCCGCCTGCCCGACGGCAACGCGCCGGCGGCTGCGCCGGCGGCCGCCGCGGCGGTGGCCGACTTCGACCTCGACAAGGCGGTCGACGCGCACCGCGCGTGGAAGGTCAAGCTGCGCAGCGCGATCGCCCAGCGCGAGCAGCTCGACGCCGACGCGATCTGCCGCGACGACCGCTGCCCGCTCGGCCAGTGGCTGCACGGCCCGGGCGGCACGCGTTGGGGCGCGCGGCCGGCCTTCGTCGCGCTGCTCGACGAGCACGCCGAGTTCCACCGCGCCGCCGGCGAGGTCGCCGCGACGATCAACCGCGGCGCCTACGACCAGGCCGAGCGGCTGCTGGGCAGCGGCTCGCATTTCGCCGAGGCGTCGAACCGCACCGTGACGGCGATCCTGCGCGTCAAGCGCGACCTCTGACGGCCCGACGACCGCCCCGTGGACGCCGACCTCTTCATCGACGACGCGCCGGCGCGCTCGCGCTGGCGCCAGCGGCTGGCCGCGTGGCACCCGCGCCAGTGGCTGGGCACGCTCAAGCTGCGGCTGGCCGCCGGCGTGCTCGTCGCGCTGCTGGTGGGCATGGCGTGGGCGGCGTGGCAGATGGAGCAGGTCGCCAAGGACGAACTGCTCGCGCAGTCGCAGGCGCGCGAGCAGCGCGAGGCGCAGCGCACCGCGGCCGTGATCGGCCGGCGCCTGGCCGACCTGCAGCGCGCGCTGGCGGCGGTCGCCGCGCGGATGGACCCGGCCCTCGTCGACGACCCGGCGCGCCTCGAGGCCTTCCTGCTCGACAAGCCGGTGCTGCTGACGGCGTTCCACTACGTCAACGTCGCCGCCCGCGACGGCCGCTTGCTGATCTCGGTCGACGAACGCGGCGCGACGCGTCCCGCGGTGTCGATCGCCGACCGCCCGCACTTCCGGCGCACCTTGGCCGAGCGGCGCGCGCAGATCTCGGACCCGCTGCCCGGGCGCGTCGCCAACGAGCCGATCGTCGTCTTCACGCAGCCGGTGATGGCGGGCGGCGAGGTGCGCGCGGTGCTCAACGGCGTGCTGCGGCTGGCCAGCCGCGACCTGCTGGCCGACCTGGCCGAGGCGCGCGCCGACGACGACGGCACCGTCGTCGTCGTCACCGACGACCGCGGCACGGTCCTCGCGCACCCGCAGCGCGCGCTGGTGCTGCGCTCGCTGGCCGACGAGCCGAGGCTGGCCGCGGCCTACCTGCAGTGGGAGGCCGAGGGCCGCCCGCTGCAGCGCGACGCCGGCCACTGGCAGCAGCCGGGCGAGGTCGTCGCGATGGGCGGCGAGGGCGCGGCCGGCTGGCGCGTGTGGCGTGCCGCGCCGCGCGAGGTGCTGCTCGCGCCGCTGGCCGACGGCACGTCCATGGCGGTGCGGCGCTCGGCCGGCCAGAGCCTCCCAAGCCCTCACAACCCACCTCACCCCCTCCTCCCAAGAAAGGGAGCCTGCCGTGGGTGCTCGTCGCCATCCTGGCCCTGGGTGCCGACCTCATGCAGCTTCACCGCGCATTCGGCGGCGAGCGCGGCGGCGAAGGCGGTCTTGCCGGTGCCCGGCGGCCCGTAGAGCAGCACATGGATGCCCGCCGCGCGCTCGGCGAGCGCGCCGCGCAGCAGGGCGCGCACGCGC
>JBBION010000031.1:0-9827 GCA_037443345.1 Rubrivivax sp.
GGCGCCGGCGTTCGAGCGCGAGCGTGAACGAGACCGGGACCGGGAGCGCGACGCCGTTCCGCCAGCGCCGCGCGGGCCCCAGCGTCCGCCGGCGCCGGCGTCCGGACCCGGTTTCTCGCGCGGCGACATGCCGCCGGGCTACGCCGCGGGCGTCGGCGTGCGGGCGATCCCTCCGGTCGAGCGCGGTGCCGACGCAGGACCGCCGGGGCGGCGCGCGATGCCCGAGCCGACCGAACGCGTGCCGCGCGTCGAGCGCGCCGAGCGTCCCGATGGTCCGCCCGCTCCACCCGGCCTGCGGGCGATGCCGCCCGACGCCGTGCGCGCCCCGATGGCGTCGCCTCCGCCACCCGCGTTCGCGCGCGAACGCGTGCAGCCGGTGGTGCCGGGCGGGCGCGAAGGCCGAGGCCCCGTGCCCGACGACACCCAGTCGCCTCGCGCCCAACCGCCGGTCTTCGACCCGCGCGCCGTCGCGCGCTGACGCGGCGTCGGCGCGCCGCGGGAGCACCGAAGCGCGCGCTCAGCCGCGCAGCAGCCTGCGCAGCGCGGGCCAGACGTTGTCGAGCATGATCGGCTGCGCGTCGGCGTTCGGGTGGATGCGGTCGGCCTGGAACAGCGCCGTCGGGTCGGGGCCGTCGGCCACGCCGGCGAGCAGGAACGGCACCAGCGCGGTGTCCTCGGCCTTGGCGACCTCGCCGAACAGGGCCGCGAACTCGTCGGCATAGCGGCGGCCGTAGTTCGGCGGCACCTGCATGCCCACCAGCAGCACGCGCGCGCCGGCGGCGCGCGCGGCGCGCACCATGGCGACGAGGTTGTCGCGCGTCATCGACAGCGGCAGGCCGCGCAGCGCGTCGTTGCCTCCGAGCTCGACGACGACGTGCGTCGGCTTGTGCTCGGCCAGCAGCGCCGGCAGCCGCGAGCGCCCGCCCGACGTCGTGTCGCCGCTGATGCTGGCGTTGACGACGCGTGCGGCGACCTTCTCGCGCGCCAGCCGCTGCTCGAGCAGCGCGACCCAGCCGCGCCCGCGCGGCAGGCCGTACTCGGCCGACAGGCTGTCGCCGACGACGAGCACGGTGGCCGGCCGAGCGGCGCGTGCGGGCAACGCGGCCGCGGCCCAGGCCGCGACGGCGGCGCCGCTACAGTGCGCGATCCACCGCCTGCGGGCGGGCGACAACAAGGCAGTCATGAACGACAACGATCCGATCATCGCCGTCGAGCACGTCACGAAGCAGGTCAGCGACTCGACGGGGGTGCTGACGATTCTCCACGACATCGATTTCACCCTGCCGGCGAGGCAGTCGGCGGCGATCGTCGGCGCGTCGGGCTCGGGCAAGAGCACGCTGCTGGCCATCATCGCCGGGCTCGACGTGCCGACCTCGGGCACGGTGCGGCTGGCCGGCACCGACCTGTTCGCGCTCGACGAGGACGCGCGCGCCGCGGTGCGCGCGCGCAGCGTGGGCTTCGTGTTCCAGAGCTTCCAGCTGCTGGGCAACCTGACCGCGCTCGAGAACGTGATGCTGCCGCTCGAGCTGATGGGCCGGCGCGACGCGCGCGCGCAGGCCACCGAGATGCTCGGGCGCGTCGGCCTCGGCCAGCGGCTGGGCCACTACCCGCGCGTGCTGTCGGGCGGCGAGCAGCAGCGCGTCGCGCTGGCGCGCGCCTTCGTCGTGCGCCCCCAGGTGCTGCTGGCCGACGAGCCCACCGGCAGCCTCGACTTCGCCACCGGGGCGACGGTGATGGAGCTGATGTTCGACCTCAACCGCGAGGCCGGTACGACGCTGGTGCTCGTCACGCACGACCGCGAGATCGCCGCGCGCTGCGACCGCCAGCTGCGCATCGAGGCGGGGCGGCTCGTCTCGTGACCGGCCGCGCGTGAGCGCCGCAAAGCGCGAGGGGCGCCGCCGGCGCCCCTCGTCGTGCGTCGCCGCGCGCCGCGCGGTCACGGCGAGAACTTGAAGTCCGTCTTCGCCTTGTCGCGCAGCGACTGCTGGTACTGCTGCATCTTGACCTGCGCGAGCTGCTGCTCGATCTGCGGGCGCACGTCCGCGAACGCCGGGAACTGCGCCTCGCGCGTGTCCTCGAGCTTGATCACGTGCCAGCCGAACTGCGTCTTCACCGGCGCGTCGGTGACCTGGCCCTTGGCGAGCTTGGCCATCGCCTGCCCGAACTCGGACACGTAGGCGTCGGGCTTGGCGAAGTCGAGGTCGCCGCCGTTCGACGCCGAGCCGGGGTCCTTCGAATGCCTGGCCGCCAGGTCCTCGAACTTGGCGCCGCCCTTGATCTGCGCGATCAGCTTCTTCGCCTCGTCCTCGCTCTCGACGAGGATGTGGCGCGCACGGTACTCGGTGCCGCTGGCCTGCGCCTTGAACTTGTCGTACTCGGCGCGCGCCTCGGCCTCGGTGACCGGGTTCTTGCGCTGCCAGTCGGCGAACAGCTCGCGGATCAGGATCGTCTGCCGCGCCAGCTCCATCTGGTTGCGGTAGTTGGGGCTCTGCGCGATGCCGCGCCGCTCGGCCTCCTGCGCGAAGATCTCGCGCAGCACCACTTCCTCGCGCGCGCGTGCCTCGAGTTCGGGCGTCACCGGCTGCTGGCCACCGCGCGTGGCCTGCTGCATCAGCACGTCGACGCGCGACTTGGGCACCGGCTTGCCGTTGACGATGGCGACGTTCTGCGCGTGGACGGGCAGCCACAGGCCGACGGCGACGGCAGCCAGCGAGGCGCGCAGCGCGGATGACTTCAGCTTCATGACGGGAGGGGGCCTTTCGACAGGGGATGGAGGTCGCGCCGCGACGCCGGGGTCGCGAGGGCGGCGGCGGGGCCGCACGCCGGTGCGTCAGGGATCGCCGGGGCTGCGCGCGTCGATCGCCAGCGCGTGGACGCCGGCCGGGATCAGGTCGCGCAGGGCATCATACACAAGGCGGTGCCGAGCGACGCGCGTGCGGCCGTCGAACGCGGAGGCGACGAGCCGCACCGTGAAGTGGCGGCCTTCGCGCGCGCCGGCGTGGCCGGCGTGCAGGTGGCTGTCGTCGATCACCTCGAGCGACAGCGGCGCCAGCGCGCGCTGCAGTGCGGACTCGATCTGTGCCGCGGTGACCGCCATCGTCACGGACGGCCGAAGCCGACCGACGCCGGGCCGGCGTCGACACGGCGTGCGCGGCGGCACAGGTAGGCCCACTGCACGAGCGAGAACACGACCAGCAGCGCCAGGCCGCCGAACGTCTTGAACTGCGCCCAGGCCGCCGGCTGCGCGCTGTAGGCGACCCACAGGTGCAGCAGCCCGAGCAGGCCGAACAGGCTGACCCATGCCGCGTTCAGGCGCTGCCAGGCCGCGTCGGGCAGCGCGATGCGGTGGCCCAGCAGCGTGCGCACCAGGTTGCGGCCCAGCGCCACGCGCGCCAGCCACAGCGCCAGGCCGAGCAGCCAGTACAGCACGCTCGGCTTCCAGCCCGTGAAGCCGGGGCTGGCGCCCATCGCCGCCGCAGCGGCACTCAGCAGCGCGATCAGCACCACCATCGCCGCGAACGCCGGCGCGACCGCGCGCTGCGACCCGCGGCGCCGCTGGCGCCATTGCACCAGGCCCAGGTGCGTCACCAGCACCGCGAGCGCCGCGAGGGTGGCCAGCAGTGCCGGCGCCTCGCGCACGCCGACCTGCGCGACCGGCACGATGTCGGCGACGAACGTCGCGCCCGACCACGCCGCCGCGGCCGCCGGGTGGTCGTCGAACCACGCGTAGACGGCGACGAACACGAAGGCGGGCAGCAGGTCGAGCAGCGGCTTCATCGCGGCGAGAAGTCTACCGAGGCCGAGTTGATGCAGAAGCGCTCGCCGGTGGGCTCGGGGCCGTCGTCGAACACGTGGCCCAGGTGCGAGCCGCAGTTGCGACAGCGCACCTCGACGCGGACCATGCCGTGGCTGGTGTCGAGCACGCGCTCGACGCGCGCGTCGTCGACGGCGCGCCACCAGCTCGGCCAGCCGCAGCCGGCGTCGAACTTGGCGTCGGCGTCGAACAGCACCTGGCCGCAGCCGATGCAGCGGTAGGTGCCGTCGGCGAAGTGGTCCCAGTACCGGCCGCTGAAGGCGCGCTCGGTGGCGGCCTGGCGCGCGATGCGGTACTGCGCCGGGTCGAGCTGAGCGCGCCACTCGGCGTCGCTCTTGCGCACCGGGTAGCGCGGGTCGTCGATGGGGTGCGGTGGGTCGATCGGCGTGCTCATCGGACGTCGGTCGCGGCGGCGGGCCGCGTGATCCACGAAGCCCCGATTGTCGCCGCCGCGACAATGGCTGCAAGCGGGCTGGGGAGAATCACGCGTTGCCCGCCGCCCGGCGCCGCTCCGATACTGCGCGCCGGGGCCGCCGGCCCGGACTATCGCAGGAGACACCCATGCTCGGTCTGATGCAAGACCCACCGCTGCTGATCTCGAGCCTGATCGAGTTCGCCGCGCGCCACCACCACGACGGCGAGATCGTCTCGCGCCGCGTCGAGGGCGACGTGCACCGCTACACCTACCGCGACGCGGCGGCGCGCTCGCGGCGCGTCGCCCAGGCGCTCGACCGCCTCGGGCTGGGCTTCGGCGACCGCGTCGCGACGCTGGCCTGGAACGGCCACCGCCACTTCGAGCTGTACTTCGGCGTGGCCGGCAGCGGGCGCGTCGTGCACACGATCAACCCGCGGCTGGCGCCCGAGCAGATCGTCTGGATCGCCAACCACGCCGAGGACCGCGTGCTGTGCTTCGACATGACGTTCCTGCCGATCGTGAAGGCGGTGTGGTCGAAGTGCGCCACCGTGAAGCACTGGGTCGCGCTGTGCGACGCCGCCGCGCTGCCGGCCGACGCCGGCATCGACGGGCTCGTCAGCTACGAGGCGTGGATCGCCGGCGAGAGCGGCGACTACCGCTGGCCGCAGTTCGACGAGAAGAGCGCCGCGGCGCTGTGTTACACGAGCGGCACCACGGGCAACCCGAAGGGCGCGCTGTACAGCCACCGCTCGACGATCCTGCACGCCTACGGCGGCGCGCTGCCCGACGCGCTGGGCATCTCGGCGCGCGACAGCATCCTGCCGGTGGTGCCGATGTTCCACGTCAACGCGTGGGGCATCCCGTACAGCGCCGCGATGACGGGTGCCAAGCTCGTGTTCCCGGGCCCGCACCTGGACGGCAAGTCGGTCTACGACCTGGTCGAGGCCGAGAAGGTCACGATGGCCGCCGGCGTGCCCACCGTGTGGCTCGGGCTGCTCAACCACATGCAGCAGCACGAGCTGCGCTTCTCGACGCTGCAGCGCACCGTGATCGGCGGCTCGGCGTGCCCGCCGGCGATGATCCGCACGTTCAAGGACCGCTACGGCGTCACCGTGCTGCACGCCTGGGGCATGACGGAGATGTCGCCGCTGGGCACGGTGTGCCACCTGAAGAACAAGCACCTGGGCCTCGCGCCCGACGAGCAGATGGCGATCCTCGTCAAGCAGGGGCGCGCCGTGTTCGGCGTCGAGATGAAGATCGTCGACCCCGCCGGCCGCGAGCTGCCGTGGGACGGCCAGCAAAGCGGCGACCTGCTCGTCAAGGGGCCGTGGATCATCTCGAGCTACTTCAAGGGCGAGGGCGGCGACCCGCTGCGCCACGACGCCGACGGCGACTGGTTCCCGACCGGCGACGTCGCGACGATCGACCCCGACGGCTTCCTGCAGATCACCGACCGCAGCAAGGACGTGATCAAGTCCGGCGGCGAGTGGATCAGCTCGATCGACGTCGAGAACATCGCGATGGCGCACCCGGCGGTCGCGATGGCCGCGTGCATCGCCGTGCCGCACCCGAAGTGGGACGAGCGCCCGCTGCTCGTCGTGATGAAGAAGCCCGGCGCCGAGGTCACGCGCGACGAGCTGCTCGCGTTCTACGAGAGCAAGGTGGCCAAGTGGCAGATTCCCGACGACGTGCAGTTCGTCGACGCGATCCCGCTCGGCGCGACCGGCAAGATGCAGAAGATGAAGCTGCGCGAGCTGTTCAAGGACTACCGGCTGCCCGCGGCGTGAGCCGCTGCCGGCGCGCGGCGCGGGGAGGCGCCTGTCCCCGCGGCGACAGCGCTTCGGGGTAGTTCCCGAGCCTCAAGCGCCCTGCATTCCGTTAGGGTACCCGAGATGTGCGGTGCAACATCCAAGGAGACGACGATGGACTTCACGAGGCGCGTGTTCGGTCTGGCGGTGGGCGCCGCGCTGGCGCTGGGCAGCACGGTCGCGTTCGCGCAGAAGGGCGAGACGGTCAAGGTCGCGTGGCTCGACCCGCTGTCGGGCATGCTGGCCAACATCGGGCAAAACAGCCTGCGCACATTCCAGTTCATGGCCGAGAAGGTCAGCGCGAACAACCCGGCCGGCGTCAAGTTCGAGATCGTGCCGTTCGACAACAAGCTCTCGCCGCAGGAGAGCCTGACCGCGCTGCGCGCCATCACCGACCAGGGCATCCGCTACGTCACGCAGGGCAACGGCAGCTCGGTGGCCGGCGCGCTGATCGACGCGATCAACAAGCACAACGAGCGCAACCCCGGCAAGGAGATCGTGTTCCTCAACTACGCGGCCGTCGACCCCGACTTCACGAACAGCAAGTGCAGCTTCTGGCACTTCCGCTTCGACGCCGACACGTCGATGAAGATGGAGGCGCTGACGACCTACGTGCGCGACGAGAAGAACGTCAAGAAGGTCTACCTGATCAACCAGAACTACTCGCACGGCCACCAGGTCGCGAAGTACTTCAAGGAGGCGCTGGCGCGCAAGCGCCCCGACGTGCAGGTCGTCGGCGAGGACCTGCACCCGCTGGGCCAGGTGCGCGACTTCGCGCCCTACGTCGCCAAGATCAAGGCCTCGGGTGCCGACAGCATCGTCACCGGCAACTGGGGCTCGGACCTGTCGCTGTTGGTCAAGGCCGCGAAGGACGCCGGCCTCGACGCCAACTGGTACACCTACTACGCGGGCGCCAACGGATCGCCGTCGGCGATCGGGCCGACGATGGAAGGCAAGGTCAAGTACGTCTACATCGGCCACTCCAACATCCCCGAGCTCGGCTCGTGGATGAAGGAGTACAACGCGCGCTTCAAGGACGACCTGTCGCTGCTGTCGACGGTGCACGTGCTGCCGATGCTGGCGCAGGCGATGGCCAAGGCCAAGAGCACCGACCCGGTCAAGGTCGCCAAGGCGATGAGCGGCTTGTCGATGAAGAGCTTCTCGGGCGAGGTCACGATGCGCGCTGCCGACCACCAGCTGCAGCAGCCGCTGTACATCGCCAGCTGGCGCAAGATCAGCGACCCGGCCAAGCAGTACAACGTCGAGGGCACCGGCTTCACGTGGGTGCAGGAGCGCGTGTTCGAACCCTACGTGTCGAGCACGCCGACCTCGTGCCAGATGAGCCGTCCGGGCTGACGCGCCGACGCCTTCGCGCGCGCGCCCCGCGCCGCGCCGGGCCCGCCGGGGACATCTCCGACGGGCCCGTTTTTCGACCCCCGCCGCGACCGTCTTGGACCAGATCCTCATCAATCTGCTGAACGGCGTCAGCTCCGGGCTGCTGCTGTTCATGCTCAGCGCCGGCCTGACGCTGATCTTCAGCATGATGGGCGTGCTGAACTTCGCGCACGCCAGCTTCTACATGCTCGGCGCGTACTTCGCGTACACGCTCAGCGGTGCGGTGGGGTTCTGGGCGGCGCTGGTGCTCGCGCCGCTGCTCGTCGGGCTGGCCGGCGCCGGGTTCGAGCGCGGCGTGCTGCGCCGGGTGCACAAGTTCGGCCACGTCGCCGAGCTGCTGGTCACGTTTGGGCTGTCGTACGTGCTGCTCGAGATCGTGCAGCTCGTCTGGGGGCGCACGTCGGTGCCGTTCAACCCACCGCCGGCACTCGCCGGCACCGCCTTCACGCTCGTGTCGTCGTCGGCGGAGCCGATGCGTGTCGTGCTCGGCGTCGCGCCGGCCGAGATGTGCCAGCGCACCGCCGAGGTGATGGTCACGTGCACGCGCTACCCGCTCAACCGCGTGTTCCTCGCCGGCGTCGCGATCGCGATGCTGCTCGCCCTGTGGCTGCTGCTGACGCGCACTCGCATCGGGCTCGTGATCCAGGCGGCGCTGACGCACCCCGAGATGGTCGAGGCGCTGGGCCACAACGTGCCGCGCGTGTTCATGCTCGTGTTCGGCACCGGCTGCGCGATGGCGGGGCTGGCCGGCGTCGTCGGCGGCATCACGTTCGTGACCGAGCCGAACATGTCGCACATCGGCCCGATCATCTTCGCCGTCATCGTGATCGGCGGCATGGGCTCGCTGCCCGGGGCCTTCGTCGGCTCGATCCTCGTCGGCCTGCTGCAGACGTTGCCGCTGACGGTCGACAAGTCGCTCGTGCACCTGGCGGCGAGCTTCGGCATGACGGTTACGCCCGAGAGCTGGCTGTACCCCGTGGCCAAGATCACGCTCGCGCAGGCCGCGCCGATCCTGCCGTACCTGCTGCTGGTGCTGATCCTGATCCTGCGCCCGCGCGGGCTGCTGGGCACGCGGGAGGGGTGAGCCGTGACGCACGTGCGCGAATCCCGCCCGCACTTCCACTTCCGCCCGTGGAACGTCGCGCGCTGGCTGCTGTGGGGCGCGTTCGCCCTCGCGCTCGCGCTGGCGCCGAAGGTGTGGACCAGCGGGCTCGCCCACACGCTGCTGTCGCAGATCGGCATCGCGATCATCGTGTGCCTGTCGTACAACGTGATCTTCGGTCAGGGCGGCATGCTCAGCTTCGGCCACGCGGTCTACAGCGGGCTCGGCGCGTACCTGGCGATCCACACGCTGAACCTCGTCAGCGCCGGCGCGTTCGCGCTGCCGGTGAGCCTGATCCCGCTGGTCGGCGGGCTGGCCGGGCTGTTCTTCGCCGCGTTGCTCGGCTGGGTGACGACGAAGAAGGCCGGCACGACGTTCGCGATGATCACGCTGGGCATCGGCGAGCTGGTGTGGTCGATGTCGCTGATGCTGCCCGAGTTCTTCGGCGGCGAGGCCGGCATCACCGGTGACCGCGTCGTCGGCAAGCCGGTGATGGGCATCAGCTACGGCCCGCAGGTGCAGGTGTACTACCTGATCGCGGTGTACTGCTTCGTCAGCACGGCGGCGATGTTCGCGCTGACGCGCACGCCGCTCGGCCGCATCCTCAACGCGGTGCGCGACAACCCGGAGCGCGTCGAGTTCGTCGGCTACAGCACGCAGAAGGTGCGCTACCTCGCGTTCATGATCGCCGGCTTCTTCGCCGGCATCGGCGGCGGGTTGACGGCGCTGAACTTCGAGATCGTCACCGCCGACGTCGTCGGCGCGGCGCGCTCGGGCGCGTACCTGCTGTTCGTCTTCCTCGGCGGCGCGACGTTCTTCTTCGGGCCCATCCTCGGCGGCGTGCTGATGGTCGTCGCGCTGGTGCTGCTGTCGGAGTGGACCAAGGCCTGGTTGCTGTACCTCGGCCTGATCTTCCTGTTCATGGTGATGTACGCGCCGGGCGGCATCGCCAGCCTGCTGATGATGAACCTGCGCGTGGCCGCGTTCGGCAAGCTCGGGCGCGTCGCCGCGAGCTACCTGGCGCTGGCCGGCACCGCGCTGACGGTGCTGGTCGGCGTGGGGGCGATGATCGAGATGGTCTACCACCAGCAGCTCAACGCCGCGCTCGGGCCCGAGCTGAAGTTCCTCGGCGCGACGCTGCACACCGGCCAGTTCGAGAGCTGGTTCGGCGCCGTGTTCGTGGTCGTCGTCGGCGCCGGCCTGTTCGAGCTGACGCGTCGCCAGTTCCGCCGCGAGTGGGACACGATCCAGCAGGAGATCGAGCAGGAGATCAAGCGCAGGGAGGCGCTGTGA
>JBBION010000031.1:9927-16470 GCA_037443345.1 Rubrivivax sp.
TTCACCCGCCGTCGAACTCGTCGACGTCCACAAGAGCTTCGGCAAGACGCAGATCATCCGCGGCGCGAGCCTCGCGGTGCAGCCGGGCGAGCGCGTGGCCATCATCGGGCCCAACGGCGCCGGCAAGAGCACCCTGTTCAACCTCATCTCGGGCCGCTTCGGCCCGACCCGCGGCGAGATCCGCCTGCACGGCGAGCGCATCGACGGCAGGACGCCCTTCGAGATCAGCCGCAAGGGGCTGGCGCGCAGCTTCCAGGTCAGCAACCTGTTCACCCGGCTGTCGGTGTTCGAGAACCTGCGCTGCGCGGTGCTGTGGAGCATGGGCCACCGCTACGCGTTCTGGAAGTTCCTCGCCGACCTGCGCGACGTCAACGACCGCGTCGAGGAGGTGCTCGAGATGATCAAGCTCGACCGCCGCCGCGACGTGCTGGCAATGAACCTGACCTACGCCGAGCAGCGCGCGCTCGAGATCGGCATCACGATCGCCGGCGGCGCGAGCGTCGTGCTGCTCGACGAGCCGACGGCGGGCATGAGCAAGAGCGAGACCAGGCGCTTCGTGCAGCTGATCCGCGAGGTGACCGAGGGCAAGACGCTGCTGACGGTCGAGCACGACATGGGCGTCGTGTTCGGGCTGGCCGACCGCATCGCGGTGCTCGTCTACGGCGAGGTCATCGCGTTCGACACGCCCGAGGCGGTGCGTGCCAACGCGCGCGTGCAGGAAGCCTACCTCGGCTCGGTGCTCGCCGACCAGCAGGCCGCGGCGGCGGGGGGCTGAAGTGGTTCGCCCCCAGGCTCACTGGCGTTCGCCTACCCCCGTGGGGGCGCAGCCCTCCCTTGGGCCGGCCCGGCGGGAGGTCTCGTGCTGAAGCTCGTGAATGTCCACGCCTTCTACGGCAAGAGCCACGTGCTGCACGGCGTGCACTTCGAGGTGCGCGCCGGCGAGATCGTCGCGCTGCTCGGGCGCAACGGGTCGGGGCGCTCGACGACGGTCAAGGCGATCATGGGCATGGTCGACGGCAGCGGCAGCGTCGTTTGGCGCGACCGGCCGATCATGGGCCTGAAGCCGTTCGAGATCGCGCACCTGGGGCTGGGCTACGTGCCCGAGAACCGCGACATCTTCCCCAAGCTCACGGTGCACCAGAACCTGCAGCTCGGCCAGAAGCGCGGGGCCGGCACGCCGAGGTGGTCGTTCGACGACATGTACCGCCTGTTCCCGCGGCTGAAGGAGCGCCAGCACACCGAGGCCGGCGTGCTGTCGGGCGGCGAGCAGCAGATGCTGACGCTGTGCCGGACGCTGATGGGCGACCCCGACCTGATCATGATCGACGAGCCCACCGAGGGGCTGGCGCCCAAGATCGTCGAGCTCGTCGCCGAGTACCTGCGCGAGCTCAAGCGGCGCGGCATCTCGGTGCTGCTCGTCGAGCAGAAGCTGACGATCGCGCTCGAAGTCGCCGACCGCTGCCTCGTGATGGGCCACGGCCAGATCGTGTTCGACGGCACGCCGGCCGAGCTCAAGGCCAACGCCTACGTGCGGCGCGAATGGCTCGAGGTCTGACCCGCCGGCGCGTCGCGCGACACGCTGTCGCGGCAGGGACAGCGGCGCGCGGTCGGCGGGCCCTAGAATCGAACGATCGTGCTATTTCGGGCCGCTCGCGTTGACCGGCCACCCCGAGGAGACGCCATGAGTGCCACCTACGAACCGCGCGGCGACGTCGCCGTCGTCACGCTCGACAACCCGCCGGTCAACGGGCTCGGCTACGAGACGCGCAAGGCCTTCGCCGCCGGCATCGAGCGCGCGCGCGACGACGCCGCCGTCAAGGCCATCGTGATCACCGGCGCCGGCAAGGCGTTCTCGGGCGGCGCCGACATCCGCGAGTTCGGCTCGCCGAAGGCGCTCGCCGAGCCGAACCTGCTGAGTCTGATCAAGCTGCTCGAGGACTGCGACAAGCCGGTGGTGGCCGCGATCCACAGCGTGTGCATGGGCGGCGGGCTCGAGCTGTCGCTGGGTGCGCACTATCGCGTCGCGGTGCCGGGGGCCAGCGTCGCGCTTCCCGAGGTCAAGATCGGCCTCGTGCCGGGCGCCGGCGGCACGCAGCGGCTGCCGCGCGTGCTCGGCGTCGAGACGGCGCTGAACATGATCGTCGGCGGCGATCCGGTCAAGAGCGAGGTGCTGGCCTCGCTGCCGGGGCAGAAGCTGTTCGACCGCCTGATCGAGGGTGACCTGGTCGACGGCGCGGTGGCCTTCGCCCGCGAGGTCGCCGACCGCCGTCCGCTGCCGCGGGTGCGCGACCTGCCGAGCGCGCACCCGCAGGGCGACGCCTACTTCCAGTTCGCGCGCAACACCGTCAAGGCGGTCGCCAAGCACTTCCCGGCGCCGGTGCGCTGCGTCGACTGCGTCGAGCAGTCGACGAAGACGAAGTTCGACGACGGCATGGTCTACGAGCGCACCGCGTTCCTCGCGCTGATGATGACGCCCGAGTGCAAGGCGCTGCGCCACGCGTTCTTCGGCGAGCGCGCGGCGAGCAAGATCCCCGACGTGCCCGAGGACACGCCGGTGCGCGAGGTCCGCAAGGTCGCGGTGATCGGCGCCGGCACGATGGGTGGTGGCATCAGCATGAACTTCCTCAATGCCGGCATCCCGGTGACGATCCTCGAGACCAAGCCCGAGGCGATCGAGCGCGGCGTCGGCGTGATGCGCAAGAACTACGAAGGGCAGGTCAGGAAGGGCAAGTTGAAGGCGGACCAGTACGAGCAGCGCATGGCGCTGCTGACGACGACGCTGGCCTACGACGACATCCGCGACGCCGACCTCGTCATCGAGGCCGTGTTCGAGGAGATCGGCGTCAAGGAGCAGGTGTTCCGCCAGCTCGACACCGTGATGAAGCCCGGCGCGATCCTCGCCAGCAACACGTCGACGCTGGACCTCGACAAGATCGCCTCGTTCACGAAGCGCCCGCAGGACGTCGTGGGCATGCACTTCTTCAGCCCGGCCAACGTGATGAAGCTGCTCGAGGTCGTGCGCGGCGCGAAGACCGGCAAGGACGTGCTCGCCACCGTGATGGCGATCGCGAAGAAGATCAAGAAGACGGCGGTCGTCTCGGGCGTGTGCGACGGCTTCATCGGCAACCGCATGCTCGAGCAGTACATCCGCCAGGCGCTGTTCATGCTCGAGGAGGGCGCGACGCCGGCGCAGGTCGACAAGGCGATCGAGAAGTTCGGCTTCGCGATGGGGCCGTTCCGCATGAGCGACCTCGCCGGCAACGACATCGGCTGGGCGATCCGCAAGCGCCGCTACGTCGAGAAGCCGCAAATCCGCTACAGCCGCATCGGCGACCGGCTGTGCGAGCAGGGCCGCTTCGGCCAGAAGACCAGCGCCGGCTGGTACGACTACCAGAGCGGCAAGCGCGACGCGATCCCGAGCCCGCTCGTCGAGCAGATGATCGCCGACCACCGCAAGGAGCTGGGCATCGCGCCGCGCAAGCTCGGCGACGACGAGATCGCGCAGCGCCTGGTGTTCGCGCTCGTCAACGAGGGCGCCCACATCCTCGAGGAGGGCATCGCGAGCAAGGCCAGCGACATCGACATGGTCTACCTCACCGGCTACGGCTTCCCGCTGCACCGCGGCGGGCCGATGTGCTATGCCGACCAGGTCGGCCTGTTCAACGTCGTGCAGGCGATGAAGCGCTTCGCGAAGAACCCGCACGACGACGCCGCGTCGTGGCAGCCCGCGCCGCTGCTGCTCGATCTCGTCGCCGAAGGCAAGACGCTGACCTGAGCGCCGCCGCCCGCACGCCAACGAAAGGATTCGCCATGACCCGAGCCGTGATCGTCTCCACCGCCCGCACGCCGCTGGCCAAGAGTTGGAAGGGCGCCTTCAACATGACGCATGGCGCGACGCTGGGCGGCCACGTCGTGCGTGCCGCCGTCGAGCGCGCCGGCCTCGACGCCGGTGCCGTCGAGGACGTGCTGATGGGCTGCGCCAACCCCGAGGGCGCGACCGGCATGAACATCGCGCGCCAGATCGCGCTGGCCGCGGGGCTGCCGGTGACGGTGTCGGGCGCGACCGTGAACCGCTTCTGCTCGAGCGGGCTGCAGACGATCGCGATGGCGGCGCAGCGCATCGTGGCCGGCGAGGGCGACGTCTACGTCGCCGGCGGCGTCGAGAGCATCTCGTGCGTGCAGCAGGAGATGAACCAGCACATGCTGTTCGACCCGGCGCTGCGCAAGGCCAAGCCCGAGATCTACTGGACCATGCTGCAGACGGCGGAGAACGTGGCCGAGCGCTACGGCATCTCGAAGCAGCGGCAGGACGAGTACGGCGCCGGCAGCCAGCAGAAGGCCTGCGCGGCGCAGGAGCAGCGCCTGTTCGACGCCGAGATGGTGCCGGTCACCGTCACGATGGGCGTCGCCGATCCGGTGCTCGGGCTGCGCACGAAGGAAGTCACCGTCGGCGCCGACGAAGGGCTGCGCCCGGGCACGACCGTCGAGGGCATCAGGGACATCCGCACCGCGATGCCCGGTGGCGTCGTCACCGCCGGCAACGCGAGCCAGTTCAGCGACGGCGCCGGCGCGTGCGCGGTCGTCAGCGAGTCCTACGCCGAGAAGAAGGGCCTGAAGCCGCTGGGCCGCTTCCTCGGCTTCGCGGTGGCCGGCTGCGAGCCCGACGAGATGGGCATCGGGCCGGTGTTCGCCGTGCCGAAGGTGCTGCAGCGGCTCGGGCTCACCGTCGACGACATCGACCTGTGGGAGCTCAACGAGGCCTTCGCGGTGCAGGTGCTGTACTGCGCCGACCGCCTCGGCATCCCGATGGAGCGGCTCAACGTCAACGGCGGCGCGATCGCCATCGGTCATCCCTACGGCGTGTCGGGCCAGCGGCTGACCGGTCATGCCCTGATCGAAGGCAAGCGCCGTGGCGCGAAGCGGGTTTGCGTGACGATGTGCGTCGGCGGCGGCATGGGCGCGGCTGGCGTGTTCGAGGTGATCTGACCACCCCCGAGCGGACTGGCGCCCGCCACCCCCGAGGGGCCCGCAGGGGCCTCTTCGTGGCCCGAGGGGGCGCCGCCAGCGGCCCGGCGAAGCCGGCTCCGCGGCGGCCGCTCGGATACTGGCCCCGACTTGCAGGCGATGGACACTGAACACGAACAGGCGCTGCTGGACCTCGGGCGCGACATCCTCGCGGCGCAGCCGTTCAGCCGCCTGGTCGGCGCCGAGCTCGAGGTGCTGCGCCCCGGGCACTGCGTGCTCGCGCTGCCGATCGGTGAGGCGCTCCGGCAGCAGCACGGCTTCGTCCACGGCGGCGTGCTGGCGTACCTGGCCGACAACGCGCTGACCTACGCCGGCAGCACGGCGATGCGCGCGCCGGTGCTGACCTCCGAGTTCAAGATCAACTACCTGCGCCCGGCGCAGGGCCGGCGGCTCGTCGCACGGGCCGACGTGGTGCACGTCGGGCGTCAGCAGGCGGTGTGCCGCTGCGACGTCGTGATGGTCGACGACGCCGGCGGCGAGAGACTGTGCGCCGTCGCGCAGGGCACGGTCGTGCGCACCGGCGACGCGCCGCCGCACCGCGTCGCCGCGGCCCAGGACTGACGCCGGTGCGCGCCACCGTCGACTTCCTGCTGCACGACTGGCTGGCCGTCGGGTCGCTGACACGGCGCGCGCGCTTCGCCGACCACTCGCGCGAGACGTTCGCGCAGGTGCTCGACACCTGCGAGCGCATCGCGCGCGAGAAGTACGCGCCGTTCAACCGGCTGGTCGACACCGAGGAGCCGAGGTTCGACGGCGAGCGCGTGATACTGCCGCAGGCCACGCACGACGCGTGGCAGGCCTACGCCGCCTCGGGCATGCTCGCCGCCGCGCAGGACTACGCGCTCGGCGGCATGCAGCTGCCGTATACCGTCGAGGCGGCGGCCAACGGCTTCTTCGCGAAGGCCAGCGTCAGCATCGGTGCCGGGATGCTGACGGTCGGCAACGCGAACCTGCTGATGGCGCACGGCACGCCGGCGCAGCAGCGCGTGTTCGCGCACGCCGAGTTCGCCGGGCGCTGGTCGGGCACGATGTGCCTGAGCGAGCCGCAGGCCGGCTCGAGCCTGAGCGACGTCGCCACCCGCGCGGAGCCCGACGGCGACGACCACGAGGCCGACCCGCTGGGGCCGCGCTACCGGCTGCGCGGGAACAAGATGTGGATCTCGGCCGGCGAGCACGAGCTGACCGAGAACATCGTGCACCTCGTGCTCGCGAAGATCCCCGGCCCCGACGGCAAGCCGGTGCCGGGGACGAAGGGCATCTCGCTGTTCGTCGTGCCCAAGTGGCTCGTCGATGCCGAGGGGCGGCTGACCGGCGAGCGCAACGACGTCGCGCTCGCGGGCCTGAACCACAAGTGCGGCTGGCGTGGCACGACGAACACGCTGCTCAACTTCGGCGAGGGCCGCTTCAAGCCCGGCGGCCGGGCGGGCGCGATCGGCTGGCGCGTCGGCGCGCCCGGCGAGGGGCTGCGCTGCATGTTCCACATGATGAACGAGGCGCGCATCGGCGTCGGCATGGCGG
>JBBION010000032.1:0-16265 GCA_037443345.1 Rubrivivax sp.
GTAGCCCTCGGCATGCACGGCGGCCACCTCGAGCCGCCAGCGGCCGTCGGCGCCGACCGGCGTGCGCTGGCCGAGCGCGCGCAGGTCGCGCGTGTACAGCCCGTGGTGCGCGCGAAAGCTGGCCTGCGCCAGCTCGAGCTTGAGCAGCGCGGCGGCGGCGTCGGCGCGGCGCGACTGCTCGACGTGGCCGCGGTACGCGGGCCACGCGACGGTCGCGACGAGGCCGGCCACCGCGGTGGCGATCAGCAGCTCGACCAGCGTGAAGCCGCGGGCACGCAAAGCGGCCATGGCCTGTGGCCCCGCGTTCAGTCGAGCGACAGCAGGCGCCGGCGCTTCTGGGTCTGGTCGATGTAGCGCTGCAGCGCGCGCTGCGCCTCGCCGTCGAGGTCGTGCAGCGAGCATCCCACGCGCGTGCCGGCGGCCGCGCCGTCGAGCGAGGTGACGTGGTGCAGCATCAGCGTGGCGCCGAAGCGCGTCGTCGCGTCGAGCTCGAGCCGTGCACCCTGCACGCGCGTGCCCGGCGGCAGCGGCGGCACGTTGCCCGGCACGAACAGCGCGCAGCCGCCGATCGACACGTCGAGCACGCGCAGCGTGAGCGACATCTCGGGCATCGACGGGTGGCGCAGGATCGCCGCGGCGCCGGCGCGCGCCGGCAGCTTGACGCGAAAGCTCTGCCGGCGCTGAAAGCGGAACACCTGCCGCGGCACGCCGGCCTGCAGCGCGCACGCGTCGGCGCCGTGCACGAGCAGCAGCGGGCCGAGGTCGAACTGGACCTTGACGCTGTCGAGGTAGCCCACGGCGACGACCTCGCTCGCGCCGACCAGGCGCTGCACCTGCGGGTCGTGCGCCTCGGCGGCGAAGCTGAGCATGCCGCGCCCGGCGTCGACGGTCCACAGCGTGGTGCGCACGTGCGCGCCGTTGGGCGCGCTCAGGAAGACGTCGCTGCTGGCGTCGAGCAGCCGGCGCAGCAGGGCGTGGATTTCCCGCGTCGAGTCGACGCGGAACTCGTCCATGCCATCGTCGACGTCACCGAGCGGGGCAGGCTGGGTGTGCTGGAACATGGTCGTGCGGTGCGCGCGGGGACAACTCGCCGGTGGCGGCTCAGTGCAGCGTCTTCGGCCGGCCGGCCAGCAGGTCGTCGAGGTCCTCGAGCCAGGGTTCGGCGAGGTGGCGGATCTCGGCGTCGTTGACGAGGATGCGCTGCATCATCCGCGCCTTGGCCTTGCGCTCGTCGGCGTCGAGCTGCTGGCTGCGCGCGGCCTGCTTGAGCTGCGAGATCAGCAGCACGCACGCGCCCTCGAGCTTGACGACCTCGTTCCAGTCGCCGGCCTTGGCCGCGGCGAGCATGTCGGCGCTGGCCTTCTCGATGGCCTGGTAGTAGCTGAGGAGGGTGGGGTTCTCGGTCATGGCAGAGCCGCAGTCCTCGGTCCCGTTCACCGCACGCCCTGGCGCGCTGCCGTGTCGGCCTGCGGCGCGATGGCCAGCCACGCCTGTTGCACGGGCTCGATCAGCCGCTGGCATTCCTCGATCGCCGCGGCATCGTTGCGCAGGTTCGCCTGCGTGATGCGCAAACTCGTGTAGGCGTACAGCGCCTCGAGTTGCTGCGTCAGCTCGCCGCCGGCCGGGTTGAGCGCGGCCTTCAGACCTTCGTCGACGATGCGTTGAGCTCGCGACAGCTCGCTCGCCTTCAACTCGATCTGGCCTTGCTGCAGTGCGCCGCGGGCCCGCGCCAGGCTGTCGAGCAGGCCCTCGTAGAGCATCGCGACCAGCCGGTGCGGAGTCGCGGCGTCGACGCCCGTGTGAACCCCGACGGCCGCGTAGGCGTTGGCGAAGCCGTTGGTCATGCGGTGACGCGCGGGATGGGATGCGGTGGCGGCGAACATGGGTCTCGGCGGGTCATCAATGCAGATGCTCCGTATATCGGTCGGCGGCGCGGCCCCTTGAGTGGACGTCCGATGTAACTGCCCGCATGTGGGGGTGTAGATCGTGGCCGGTGCGTCGCTGTCGCAGGCGCGGGAGAACCCCTGCCGCTGAAGCGCAGGGTGGGCTCGGATGCCGGAGCGGCGAGCGCGCGGGCTCGCCGCAGTGGGCCGCGGCGTCAGCGGTCCTTCGACGATGCGGTGAACTGGTTGTTCAGCATCGTCATCTGCTGGCTGACGTAGGTCGACAGGGCGGTCAGCTGGCCCAGGCGAACGTCGAGGGCTTGGTACTGCTTGAGCAGACGCTCGCGCGTGCGCTCGACGCGGTCGTTGACACGGTCCTGCTCCGCCTGATTGCGCTTCAGGCGGGCGTTGAGGCCCTCCTGCCGTGAACTCAGCACGCCGTCGGTGCCGAGCATCCGGTCACCGACCTGCTTGAAGCGCGTCGCGAGGCCGGCCACCGAGTCACCGTCGCCGGCGAACAGGCGACCGAGCGTCTGCGGGTCGGCCAGTGCGGCGTCGAGCTTGCCTGTGTCCAGCGTCAGCGTGCCGTCGCGCGGCGCGTCGCCGCTGCGGCTGAGCAGGTTGAAGAAGTTCAGGCCCGAGCCGCCGGTCTCGCGCAGCAGGTTGCGCAGCTGCCCGCGCAGCGTCAGCACCGTGCTGTCGCCTTGCAGCGTGCCGCCGATCTTGTTCGTCTCGTCGTACTTGGTCTGCTCGACGAGGTAACTGTTGAGCGCATTGAACGCGCTCACGAAGTCCTGCACCGCCTTGCGCTGCGCGGCGGTGTCGTTGCTGACCGTCAGCGTGGCGGGCGTGGTCGTCAGTGCCGCTGCGGTGAAGCTGACGTTGTCGATGACGTCGGCGAAGCGGTTGCCGCTCGACTCGACGGCCAGTCCATTGATCGTCGCCAGCGCATTGGCCGCCGCCTGCGTCTGCTGCATCCCCGTGGCCGGATTGGCGGGCGGGTAGGAGAAGGCGGCCAGACCCGCGGCGAGTGGCGCGTCGTCCAGATCGGTGGCCGTGATGCGCAGGGCATTCTCGACTCCGGTGCTGGTGCTGCGGACCGTCAGTCGGGCGCCGTTGGCGTCGCGCACGATGCTCGCGCTGACGCCGGCCTTGGCGGCGTTGATGCGGTCGCGCACCGCCTCCAGCGTGGTTGCCGGGTCGTCGAAGTCGAGCACGAGCGGCTGCTTGTCGGCGCGCGCCGCGAAGGTGCCTGCGCTGGGTGGGTCGCCCGATGGCGGATCGGTCCACTGACCCCACTCGATCGTGAGCCGACCTGCACCGACGGTGTCCGTGGCAGCCGCGAAGGCCGCCGAAGCCAGGCTGTGCGCCCGTGCAAGCTGCGTGATCTGGACTTCGTACGAGCCTGGCGCCGCGTTGGGCGACGCCGTGGCGGTGAACGCTCCGGGGTTGCTCGACCCCGCCGTGGTCTGCGTCCAAAGGCCGGGGCGGGCAAGTGTCTGCGCCGCATCGCGCAGCGCGGAGACGAGGCTTTGCACCCGGCCATAAGCCGACACCTGCGTCTGCAGGAAGGTCGCGGCCGTCTGCAGCTGGGTCAGCGGCCGCTTCTCGAGGGCGACGAGCTGCGAGACGATGCTGTTGACGTCGAGTCCGCTGCCGATGCCCGGCGACGAGAGGGCCATGTCGAAAGGATTCCTTTGTCGTCTTCAGCGAGATCGGCGCGCGCGCCAAGAACTTGAGCCCGCGGCCCGGCGCGGCGAACGCCGGCGGGCGCGGGCTCGTCGCGGTGCGCCGCGGCGTCAGCGCTGCAGCAGCTGCAGCACCTGCTGCGGCAGCTGGTTGGCCTGCGCGACCATTGCGGTGCCGGCCTGCTGCAGGATCTGGGCGCGCGACAAGTTGGCCGTCTCGGCCGCGAAGTCGGCGTCCATGATGCGGCCGCGCGCGGCGGCCAGGTTCTCGGCTTGGATCTGGATGTTGGTCACCGCGGTCTCGAAGCGGCTCTGCAGCGCACCGAGCGTGCCGCGCGCGCCGTTGATCTGGTCCAGCGCGTCGTCGATCTTCTTCAGCGCGATCCACGCGTTCTTGTCCGTCGTCACGTCGAGCGTGTCGATGCCCTTGCCGTCGGCAGCCGCGGCGGCGGCCATCGTCGGCGGCGTGAAGCCCGTCGTCGCGACCGAGAATCCGGCCAGAACGGGCACCAGTGCAGAGCCGTCCGTCGGGTCCGTCTTCGACGAGACGAGTTCGATGTCGAACACCCCGTTGCCCTGGTCGACGACGAAGGCCGAGACGCCGGTGTCCGCCGTCTTGCGGTTGATCGCCTCCATCACCTGGCCCAGCCGCTCGAGGCCCGAGTTGGCGGCCGCGATGGGGCCGAGGTCGATGGCCGTGTAGACCGTGCCGGCGCCGTCCGGGTCGATGGTCAGCGTGCCCGCCGCGATCTCCTTCGCGTAGTCCGCGATCGTCGCGTCGGCGGTGTCGACGCCCTTGACCGTCGCCTCCGCGTAGGCGATGTTGGCCAGGCCGGCCGCGCGCGCGTCGGTCAGCGAGCCCACCGTGATCGTGTCGCCCGAGTTCGCGCCGATCTGGAACGACGCCGCCGTGAACGAGCCGTCGAGCAGCTTCTTGCCATTGAAGCTCGCGCTCTTGGCGACACGGTCGATCTCGTCGCGCAGCTGGCTCACCTCGGCCTGGAGGGCCTTGCGGTCCTCGGCGCTGTTGGTCGCGTTGGCGGCCTGCACAGCGAGTTCGCGCATGCGCTGCAGCATGTCGCCGACCTTGCCCAGCGCGCCTTCGGCGGTCTGCGCCAGCGAGATGCCGTCGTTAGCGTTGCGCGCGGCGACGTTCAGGCCGCGCACCTGCGTGTTCATCCGTTCGGCGATCGCGAGGCCCGCCGCGTCGTCCTTCGCGCTGTTGACGCGCAGACCCGACGACAGGCGCTGCATCGAGGTCGCCAGCGACGACTGACTCGCGTCCAGGTTGCGTTGCGCGTTGAGCGAAACGATGTTGGTGTTGATCGTTTGAGGCATCGCGGCTTCCCCTTCAGGAATCGAAGACGTCCGGCGTGGGTGCCGGCTCAGCTACTCGGTGAACCGATTCTTCGGCACGCCGGCGCCGGGGGATGCCGCGAAATGACCGTCTTTCGGCCCCCATTCGGGCGCCGCAAGCGACGAAGCCCCGTTCGTTGCCGAACGGGGCTTCGGGGTGGGCGCCGTGCACGCCGCGGCGCTCGGCCGCGGCGCCACACCGGCGGTCAGCGCAGCAGCGACAGCACCTGCTGCGGCAGCTGGTTGGCCTGCGCCACCATCGCCACGCCGGCCTGCTGCAGGATCTGGGCGCGCGACAGGTTGGCCGTCTCGCTGGCGAAGTCGGCATCCATGATGCGGCCGCGCGACGCCGCGGTGTTCTCGGCCTGGATCTGGATGTTGGCCACCGCGCTCTCGAAGCGGCTCTGCACCGCGCCGAGCTTGCCGCGGGCGCTGTTGACCTGGTCGATCGCGCTGTCGATCTTCTTGATCGCGATCCAGGCGTTCTTGTCACTGGTGACGTCGATGCCGTTGATTCCGACATCCTTGGCGGTCGGCGCAGTGACCGTGAGGTCTCCAGCGGCAACCCCCGTCGCCGTACTTGCAAAGCCAGTCCCGAAGGTCACCCCGAGTGCCAGACCCGTCGTAGCGTCAGTCTTGGACGACATGATGTCAACCTGATAGCCGCCTGCAGCCGTCTTGGTCAGAAAGGCCGATACACCGGTGTCGGCGGTCTTGCGGTTGATGGCTTCGACAACTTGGCCCAGCCGCTCGCTTTCCGAGCTCGCGGCCTCGAGCGAACCAAGATCGACAGCGGGGTTCCCGCCGACGGTGATCGTCAGGTTCGATGTCACCGCAGCCAAACCCGCTGTGGTGACCGTGCCAGCCGCAACGACTTTGTTGCTAGTGCCATACGAGATTGAGCTCAGACCGACGGCCGTGGTGTCGGTCAGCGAGCCCACGGTGATGTTCTCGCCCGCGCCGGCACCCACCTGGAACGACGCCGCCGTGAACGAGCCGTCGAGCAGCTTCTTGCCGTTGAAGCTCGCGCCCTTGGCGACGCGGTCGATCTCGTCGCGCAGCTGGCTCACCTCGGCCTGCAGCGCCTTGCGGTCCTCGGCGCTGTTGGTCGCGTTGGCGGCCTGCACGGCCAGCTCGCGCATGCGCTGCAGCATGTCGCCGACCTTGCCCAGCGCGCCTTCGGCGGTCTGCGCCAGCGAGATGCCGTCGTTGGCGTTGCGCGCGGCGACGTTCAGGCCGCGCACTTGCGAGTTCATGCGCTCGGCGATCGCCAGACCCGCGGCGTCGTCCTTCGCGCTGTTGACGCGCAGGCCCGACGAGAGGCGCTGCATCGAGGTGGCCAGCGAGCTGGCCGTGCTGCCCAGGTTGCGCTGGGCGTTGAGGGACACGATGTTCGTGTTGACAGACATTGCCATTTGGCGACTCTCCATTCAGTGAAGTGACTCCCGGCAGACGCCGGCTTGGCCCCAGCGCCGGCGAAGCCCGTGCTTCGCTGGTGCTGCGTCCGCGATCGCTCGCGGACTGCGCCCGGCGGCAGTCATGCGTCGAGCCCGATGGGAGGAAGGTCTGTGGCTTCGCCCTCGTCGAACCCTCGGCCGGCTGATCCGGACCCCGGGACCGATTGCTCGACCCCGTTGAAGGCGATTTCGGCGCGTGTCAAGCGGAACTTGAGGGCTTGGGCGTGTCTTTTCTGCGCCGAGGCAGGTTGCGCATCGGGTAGCGCATCGCCCATCCGGAAGGATGTCGGCGGCGGCGGCCGGGACTTGAGCGCCTTCGGCTCGGGTGCCGCAGAAGCCTCTTGCGTCGCGTCGCAGCGGAACTGCGGCCCCACGGGGCGCTGTTTCGCGGCTCGGCGCCGGGAGTCTCTGGTGGAATCGGCGGGTCCCCTCATTGGAAGTCCGACACCATGGGCAAGCACCGTCCGCAGGCCGTCGCGCCGCGCTACATGGCGAGCTTCGAATGCCTCGGCTCGCAGTGCCCCGAAACCTGCTGCAGCGGCTGGACCGTCGCGGTCGACAAGCCCACGTACCAGAAGTACCGCACGGTCAAGATCGAGCCGATCGGCTCGCAGCTGCGGCAGGCCGTGGTCAAGGTGCCCAAGCCGACGACGCGGCACTATGCGACGTTGCGCTACGACGCCGCGACGGGGTTCTGCGGCTTCCTGGCCGACGGCTGGTGTGGCGTGCAGAAGGAACTGGGCGCCGAGTACCTGTCGGCGACGTGCCGCGACTACCCGCGGCTGTACCAGGCCGAGGGCGACGGCCTGTCGATGTACGGCACCCTCAGCTGCCCGCAGACGGCGCGGCTGGCGCTGACCGACGTGCAGGCGCTGGATGCCGAGACGGTGGAGCTGCCGTTCGCCAACGCGTCGCTCGTGCCCGTCGTCACTCGGCAACCCAAGCCGTCGCCGTCCGAGACCGACCCGTTTCGCAAGCACCCGGCGGTGGTGCGCACGGTGATGGAGGCGTTGGTGCGTGACGACGGCTTCAGCGCGTCGGAAGCGCTGGTCGCGTGCGGCCTGATGCTGCGCGCTGCACTGCAGGCCGTGCAGGCGGCCGCGTCGCCGGTTGCCGCCGAGTACGCGCTGATGCAGACGCTCGAGCGGTTCCTGAGCCCGATCGCACGGCAGACGCTGCCCGCCGAGATCCGCTCGCTGCCCGAGAACAAGACCCTGCAGTTCGACCTGCTGACCAGCGCCAGCGCGGGATTCTTCGGCGACTACGGTGGGCGGACCTCGTTCCGGCTGCTGATGGCCGACGTGCTGAAGGGGCTGGACTGGCAGGACGACGCGCTTGAGGTCAACGTCGGGCGCTACGCGGCAATCGAGCGCGAGGTGTTCCGGCCCTTCGACGCCGCGCACCCGCACGTGCTGAAGAACTACCTGCTCAACGACCTCGGCAAGTCGATGTTCCCCCGCCACGGGGCGGCGCTGGTGGAGAAGGAGTTCATGTCGCTGGCCGTGCGATTCGGCTTGATCCGGCTGTATGCGATCGGTCTGGCCGGGCTGCGGCGCGAGGCATTCGGCGTCGACGACATGGTCCGGGTGATCTACACGTTCGCGCGCAACGTCGAGCACAACCTGCAGTTCATCCCGAAGGTGCTGCATGCGCTCGAGAGCAAAGGGGCTCTTCAGGTGGCCATGCTGGCGATGCTGGTGCGCTGACCGGGTCTGCCTGTGGGCATTGCGGGCGAGCGGCCGACAGGGTCGGTGTAGGAATCTGTCTGACACGCCCGCTGGAAAAATCGGGACTCAAGCCACCGAACTGGCCTGATAACCGCGCCCAGTTCGCGCTCCTACAGTTCGTTTCACACCGTCACCGAAACCCACTGTCAGACAAGGAGCCCCCGATGAACGCCGACCAAGTCCTCGCCGAGATCCGCGAAGCCAACCTGTCGTACCTGATGCTGGCGCAGAGCCTGATCCGCGGCGACCGCGAGCAGGCGCTGTTCCGCCTGGGCATCTCGGAGGAGACGGCGACGATGATCGCGGCGCTGACGCCGGCGCAGATGATGAAGATCTCGTCGGGCAGCACGCTGCTGTGCCGCTTCCGCATGGACGACGAGCTGGTGTGGAGCCTGCTCACCAGCCACGGCAAGAGCGCGGCCAACGACAGTGTCAGCCGCCTGCACGCGTCGATCCTGATGGCCGGGCGCCACCAGGAAGCCGCCTGACCCCGCAGTCCACCGCAGTTCACAGCAGTCCACCAGGAGGGAGAACGACCATGGCCCGCATCAAGAGCATCCTCACCGAGGCCAAGCAGATCGAACGCGCCGTCACGCTGATCCAGCTCGGCGCGCGCCTGCAGGTGCTGGAATCGGAGACGGACCTCAGCTACGAGCGCCTGCTGCGCCTGTACAAGGAGGTCGCGGGCAAGAGCCCGAGCAAGGGCCAGCTGCCGTTCTCCACCGACTGGTTCATGACCTGGCAGCCCAACATCCACGCCAGCCTGTTCCTGAACATCCACGAATACCTGAACAAGGCCGCCGCGCTCGACGAGATCGACGTCGTCATCAAGGCCTACCAGCTGTACCTCGAGCAGACGCAGGCGCAGGGGCTGGAGCCGCTGCTGTCGGTCACGCGCGCGTGGCGGCTGGTCAAGTTCGTCGACAACGGGATGCTGACGATGACCAAGTGCCGCAAGTGCGGCGGGCACTACGTCACGCACCCGCACGAGATCGCCAAGCACTACGTGTGCGGCCTGTGCAACCCGCCGGCGCGTGCCGGCAAGGGGCGCGCCAGCGGCGCGCTGCACCTGGGCGGCGTGCGCGACCTCGAGGCCGCCGACGTGCACTGATCCACGCCGCGCGCGCTCAAGCCGGCGCGGGAGCGACCGAAACCGACGGATATCGCTGCGCGATTCATTGCTTGTCTCCTCCTGGCACAGTCCGCTGTGCTTTCGCCCGGCGGGTCGTCAACGGCCCGCCGGTTTTCTTTTGTCCGGCGCCGGCGTGTGACGGCGCGGGCGCGGCGCCCGCGGCCGGATCCGCCGGCGAATCGGCCGTCTATTGAGCCGAGCGTGGCCCGTGCGGCAGGGGCACCCTGCGGGGATTCAAGTCGCCCGGGGGGCCGCCGATAACGGCCGCAGACCTCTCCGATCCACGCATCATGTTCGTCATCATCGGCTACGCCGTCGCGCTGGGCTGCATCTTCGGCGGCTTCATGATCGCTGGCGGCAACATGGTCGTCATCCTCAAGGCGTTGCCGATCGAGATGCTGATCATCGGCGGCGGCGCGCTGGGCGCCTTCCTGGTCACGAACCAGATGACGACCGTCAAGGCCACGATGGCCTCGGTGCCCAAGCTGCTCAAGGGCTCGAAGTACAACAAGGCGCGCTACATGGAGCTGATGGCGCTGCTGTACGACCTGCTGCAGAAGGCGCGCAAGGAAGGCCTGATGTCGATCGAGAAGGACGTCGAGGAGCCGCAGAACTCGCCGATCTTCCAGAAGTACCCGACGGTGGGCGGCGACCACCACGTCACCGAGTTCATCACCGACTACCTGCGCATGATGGTGTCGGGCAACCTGAACGCGCACGAGATCGAGTCGCTGATGGACAGCGAGATCGAGACCCACCACCACGAGGCGCACGCGCCGGCGGCGGCGCTGGCGCGCCTGGCCGGCGCGCTGCCGGCCTTCGGCATCGTCGCCGCCGTGCTCGGCGTGATCAAGACGATGGGCTCGGTAGGGCAGCCGCCGGCGGTGCTCGGCGCGATGATCGGCTCGGCGCTGGTGGGCACCTTCCTCGGCATCTTCCTGGCCTACGCGATGGTCGAGCCGCTGGCGGGCCTGCTCGAGCAGAAGAACGACGAGGCCACGAAGGAGCTGCAGTGCATCAAGACGACGCTGCTGGCGTCGATGCAGGGCTACGCGCCGCAGGTGGCGATCGAGTTCGGCCGCAAGGTGCTGTTCTCGACCGACCGCCCCAGCTTCGCCGAGCTCGAGAGCCACGTGAAGGGCAAGAAGTGAGGCTCCCCCCCGATGCGCCTTCGGCGCCTCCCCCCCAGGGGGGCGCCGCCAGCGGACCGGCGACGCCGGATCCGCGGCGGCCGCTCGACATGGCCGCTCGCGCCTTCGGCGCTTGCGGCAGCCGCTTCTCTGCGAAGGGGTGAGCCATGGCGGGGGATGCCAAGAAGCTGCAGCCGATCATCATCAAGCGCGTCAAAAAGGGCGGCCACGCCGCCCACGGCGGCGCGTGGAAGATCGCCTACGCCGACTTCGTCACGGCGATGATGGCGTTCTTCCTGCTGATGTGGCTGCTCGGCAGCACGACGGAAGGCGACCGCAAGGGCATTGCCGACTACTTCAGCTCGCCGCTGAAGATCGCGCTGCTGTCGTCGGGATCGGGCTCGGGCGACGCGTCGCACGTGATCAAGGGCGGCGGCCAGGACCTCACGCGCACGACGGGGCAGGTCAAGCGCGGCGACATCGCCGCGCCGCGCGCCACCGTCAACCTGCAGGCGCTGAAGGAAGAGCAGATCCGCGCCGAGCGCGCGCGGCTCGAGGAGCTGCGCGAGAAGGTCGAACGGCAGATCGCCGCCAACCCGCGGTTGGCGGCGCTGGCCGCGCAGATCCGGCTCGACATGACGCGCGACGGGCTGCGCATCCAGATCGTCGACGAGCAGAACCGGCCGATGTTCGCCAGCGGCAGCGCCGTCGTGCAGCCGTACATGCGCGAGCTGCTGCGCGAGATCGGCGGCGTGCTGGCCGAGGTGCCGAACCGCCTGACGCTCGAGGGCCACACCGACGCGACGCCGTTCGCCGGCGGCGAGCGCGGCTACAGCAACTGGGAGCTGTCGTCGGACCGCGCCAACGCGTCGCGCCGCGAGCTGATCGCCGGCGGCCTGCCCGACGACCGCGTGCTGCGCGTGCAGGGCCTGGCCGCCAGCGTGCCGTTCGACAACCAGGACCCGCTGCTGCCGCAGAACCGGCGCATCAGCGTCATCGTGATGAACCGCGACGCCGAAGACCGCTTCTTCCGCACCGCCCCCGAGGTGGCCGAGGCCGTGGGCAGCGGCGCCGCGCCCGTCTCCCCCCTTCCATCGATCGCCCCCGATCCGCCCGCTTCGCGCTGAAGAACCCCCGAGAGGACCGCCATGAGCAACCCGACCGAAATGAAGTTCCTGATCGTCGACGACTTCTCCACGATGCGCCGCATCATCCGCGGCCTGCTCAAGGAGATGGGCTGCCACAACGCCGACGAGGCGGAGGACGGCGTGATCGCGCTGAACATGCTGCGCGCGCAGAAGTACGACTTCGTCGTCAGCGACATCCACATGCCGAACATGAACGGGTTCGAGCTGCTCAAGGCAGTCAAGGAGGACGACGCGCTCAAGCACATCCCGGTGCTGATGGTCACCGCCGAGGCGCGCAAGGAGGACATCGTGCTCGCGGCGCAGAGCGGCGCGGCCGGCTACATCGTCAAGCCCTTCACCAAGGCCACGCTGGAGGAGAAGGTGCAGAAGATCATGCAGAAGCTGGCGGCCACGGCCTGAGCGGGGAGCGACGAGATGAAGATGGACGACTTCTCCGCGCTCGCGCCGCAGATGGCCGCACAGGCCTCGCCCGAGATCTTCCAGCAGCTCGGCCACATCACGCGGCAGCTGCACGACACGCTGACCCAGCTCGGCGTGATGCCCAAGCTGCAGATCGCCGCCGACGGTCTGCCCGACGCGCGCAGCCGCCTGAACTACATCGCGAGCAAGACCAGCGACGCGGCCAACAAGGTGCTCAACTCGGTCGACCAGGCCAAGGCCGAGCACGGTCACATCGCCGCCGAGACGCGGCGCATGGCGCAGGCGATCACGGCCGACCCCGTGAAGGCGGTGGCCTCGGGCGCGGTGTTCAACTTCGTCGGCGACGTCGAGGCGGCCACCGCGCGCATCGACCAGCACCTGACCGACATCATGCTCGCGCAGGACTTCCACGACCTCACCGGGCAGGTGGTGGCCAAGGTCGTCGCGCTGGCCACCGAGCTCGAGGACAGCCTCGTCAAGCTGCTCGTGCAGGCCGCGCCGCCCGAGCAGGCGCAGAAGGTCGAGGCCGCGGTGCTCAACGGCCCGGTCGTCAACCCCGAGGGGCGCACCGACGTCGTGAAGAACCAGAGCGAGGTCGACGACCTGCTGGCGAGCCTGGGGTTCTGAGCCGCACGCTCCGCCGCGGCCCTGGCCCCTGGCCCTCGCGGAGCTCGGGCCCTTCGCCCCGTCCAAGCCTGCGCAGGCAGGCTTGGAGCCGCGGGGCTCAGCCCGTGTTGCGCAGGCCGGCGGCGACGCCGTTGATCGAGATGTGGATGCCGCGCTGCAACCGCTCGTTGACGGCCTCGCCGTCGCGGCGGCGGCGGTAGCGGCGCATCAGCTCGACCTGCAGGTGGTTCAGCGGGTCGAGGTACGGCAGCCGGTGCTCGATCGCGCGCAGCAGCGTCGGGTTCGACGCCAGCCGCTGGCGCTCGCCGGTGATCAGCGTCAGTGCCTCGTGCGTGCGCTGCCACTCGGCCTCGATCGCCGCGAAGATGCGCTTGCCGAGCTTCCTGTCGTCGACGAGCTCGAGGTAGCGCTGCGCCAGGCGCAGGTCGCTCTTGGCCAGCACCATGTCGAGGTTGGCCAGCAGCGTGCGGAAGAACGGCCACCGCTGCAGCATGCGCTGCAGCAGCGCCAGCCGCTGCGCGCGCTCGCCCGGTCGCGCGTGCAGGTAGGCGTGGATCGCCGAGCCGAAGCCGTACCAGCCCGGCAGCGCGACGCGGCACTGGCCCCAGCTGAAGCCCCACGGGATCGCGCGCAGGTCCTCGATCGCGCGCGTGGCTTTGCGCGAGGCCGGCCGCGAGCCGATGTTCAGCTCGGCGATCTCGCGGATCGGCGTGGCGGCGAAGAAGTAGTCGGTGAAGCCGGGCGTCTCGTAGACCAGCGCGCGGTAGGCGCGGTAGCTCGCGTCGCTGATCTCGGCGGCGGCGTCGAGGAAGGCCTTCGGCGCGCTCTTCGTCGGGTGCAGCAGCGTGGCCTCGAGCGTGGCGGCGACCAGCGTCTCGAGGTTGCGCCGCCCGATCTCGGGGTTGGCGTACTTCGAGTGGATGACCTCGCCCTGCTCGGTCAGCCGGATCTGCCCGTTCACGGTGCCCGGCGGCTGCGCGAGGATCGCGTCGTAGCTCGGCCCGCCGCCGCGGCCCACCGTGCCGCCGCGGCCGTGGAACAGGCGCAGCGTGATGTCGTGCTCGCGCGCCAGCGGCTCGAACATCGCCGCCAGCGCGACCTCGGCGCGGTACAGCTCCCAGTTGCTCGTGAAGAAGCCGCCGTCCTTGTTGCTGTCGCTGTAGCCGATCATCACGTCCTGTTCGCCGCCGGCGCGACGGATCATCGCCAGCACGCCGGGCAGCGCGTAGAACTCGCGCATGATCGGCTCGGCGCGCTTCAGGTCGCCGATGGTCTCGAACAGCGGCACGACGATCAGGTCGCTGACGGCGCCGGCGTCGAGCGTGCCGCGCAGCAGCCCCGTCTCCTTCTGCAGCAGCAGTACCTCGAGCAGGTCGCTGACGTCCTCGGTGTGGCTGATGATGCAGTGGCGCAGCGCCGCGGCGCCGTGGCGCCGGCGCGCGTCGAGCGCGGCCTCGAAGACGGCCAGCTCGCGCCGCGCGAGCGCCGAGTAGTCGTGCCCGATGACGCGCAGCGGCCGCGCGTCGTCGAGCAGGCGCAGCAGCAGCGCGCGGCGGGCCGCTTCGTCGAGCGCGGCGTAGTCGGGCTCCACCCGCGCGACGCGCAGCAGCTCGGCCACCACCAGTTCGTGCTGGTCGGAGCTCTGCCGCAGGTCGAGCGTGGCCAGGTGGAAGCCGAACACCTGCACAGCGCGCATCAGCGGCGCCAGCCGCGGCGCGACGAGCGCGCTGGCGTGGTGGTGGTGCAGCGACGCCTCGATCACGCGCAGGTCGGCGAGGAAGTCGTCGGCGCTGGCGTACGGGTCCTGCGGCGCGACGGCGTGGCGCAGCGCCTCGGTGCCGCTGAGCGCGTGCAGCGTCGCGGCCAGCCGCGCGTAGATGCCGGTCAGCGCGCGGCGGTACGGCTCGTCCTCGCGGTGCGGGTTGCGGTCGGGGCTGCGCTCGGCGAGCGCGAGCATCTCGGGCGTCACCGGCGCGAGCAGCTGCGACGTCGACAGCTCGGCGCCGAGCTCGTGCACCTCGGCCAGGTAGAAGCGCAGCGCCACGTCGGCCTGGCGCGCGAGGGCCATCTTCAGCGTGCCGGCGTCGACGTTGGGGTTGCCGTCGCGGTCGCCGCCGATCCAGGCGCCCATGCGGAAGAACGACGCCACCTCGCGCCCGGGCAGCGCGCGCTCGAGGTCGCGGTACAGGCGCGGCACCTCGCGCAGGAACGTCGCCTCGTAGTACGACAGCGCGTTCTCGATCTCGTCGGCCACCGTCAGCTTGGTGTAGCGCAGCATGCGCGTCTGCCACAGCTGCGTCACGCGCGCGCGCAGCAGCGACTCGTTGTCGGCGCGCTCGGCGTCGGTGTGCAGGCCGTCGCGCCGGCCCACGAGCCCGGCGACGGCGCGCTCGGCGTCGAGGATGCTCTTGCGTTGCACCTCGGTCGGGTGCGCTGTGAGCACCGGCGAGACGTAGGCGTGCTGCAGCGTGCGCGCGACGTCGTCGGCGCGCACGCCGGCGTCGGCGAGGCGGTCGAAGGTGCGCGCCAGCGAGCCGTCGAGCTTGCGGCCCTGGCGGTCGTGCGCGAGCAGGCCGCGCACCTGGTGGCGGTCCTCGGCGATGTTGGCCAGGTGGCTGAAGTAGGTGAACGCGCGGATCACGCTGACGGTCTGGTCGACCGACAGGTTCTTCAGCAGCCGGTCCAGCGACTTGCCGGCGTCGGCGTCGCGCTTGAGCCGGTAGGCCACCGACAGCTGGCGGATGCGTTCGACGAGCTCGAACGCCTCGCGCCCCTCCTGCTCGCGGATCACGTCGCCGAGGATGCGGCCGAGCAGCCGGATGTCGTCGATCAGCGGACGGTTCTGGGCGGCGGCGTCGTCGGCGATCGACGCGCGCCGCACGGCGGTGCGTGGCATGGCTCCTCCCGGGGGTACGCCCGCGATGCTAGCGACCATCGTGCCAGGCCCCCCTGGCGGGCGCGGCGCCGGCCCCGATAATGGGCCGCATGAGCCCACCGCTGATCATCGCCACCCGCGAAAGCCGCCTGGCCCTGTGGCAGGCCCACCACGTGCGCGACCTTCTGCGCGAGCGCTTCGGGGCGGCCGTCGAGCTGCTCGGCATGACGACGCGCGGCGACCAGATCCTCGACGTCACGCTGTCCAAGGTCGGCGGCAAGGGCCTGTTCGTCAAGGAGCTCGAGACCGCGCTCGAGGATGGACGCGCGCACCTGGCGGTGCACTCGCTGAAGGACGTGCCGATGGAGCTGCCGTCGGGCTTCGTGCTGGCCGCGGTGCTCGAGCGCGAGGACCCGCGCGACGCCTTCGTCAGCAACCGCTTCGCGTCGCTCGACGAGCTGCCCCAGGGCGCGGTCGTCGGCACCTCGAGCCTGCGCCGCGAGGTGCAGCTGCGCGCGCTGCGCCCCGACCTCGTCATCGAGCCGCTGCGCGGCAACCTCGACACGCGGCTGCGCAAGCTCGACGACGGCGGCTACGACGCCATCGTGCTCGCCGCCGCGGGGCTCAAGCGACTGGGCCTCGGCGCGCGCATCCGCGCGCGGTTCGAGGTCGACGCGATGCTGCCCGCCGCCGGGCAGGGCGCGCTGGGCATCGAGGTGCGCGACGACGCGGCGGCGCTGCGCGAGATGCTGGCCGCGGTGACGCACGCGCCCACGTGGCTGGCCGCGCACGCCGAGCGCGCGGTGTCGCGCGCGCTGGGCG
>JBBION010000033.1:0-10557 GCA_037443345.1 Rubrivivax sp.
ACGCGCCGGCCTCGGGCAGCCCCGACACGCGCACGGTGGGCCCGGCGGCGCAGCCGGCGAGCACAGCGGCCAGCGCGGCCGCGGCGGCGACGGCGCCACGCCGCACGGAGAACGACTGCAGGGGCGACGGGGGCAGGAGGCGGGCGGAGGCGTTCATGGCTTCAGCGTAGCACCGTTACAGCCGGTCACGCGGCGGCAAGGGAGCGCAGTGGTCAGCCGCCGAGTCCGTTGAGCTGCGCCCAACCGTCCCAGATGAACTGGATCCCGATGCACAGCAGCATGAACGCGAGCAGCCGCATCATCACCAGCGTGCCGATCGGCCCGAGCTTGCCGAGCACGCGCGCCGAATTCGCGAACACGAGGTACAGCACCAGCGCCGTCACCGCGGCGCCGACGACGGCCACGCCGGCGCCGGCCACGTACATCACCGGCGAGCCGGGCAGCTGCGCGCCGAGCGCGATCGACGCGGCGATCGTGCCCGGGCCGGTCGTCAGCGGGAACGTGATCGGGAAGAAGCTGCGCCGCATCACTTCGACGTCCGACAGCGCGCTCGCGCTCTCGGCGGTGGCGGTCTGCACCTCGTCGCCGACATGGCTCGACAGCATGCGCCACGCGGTGGCCGCCACCAGCAGCCCGCCGCCGATGCGCACGATCGGCAGCGAGATGCCGAAGAACTCGAGCACGTAGTTGCCCACCAGCAGCGAGGTGACGAGCACGAACCAGGCGTTGATCGCCACCTGGCGCGCCAGCCGCCGCGCCACCGCGCGGTTGTGGCCTGCCGTGGCCACGAACACCGGTGCCGCCGTCAGCGGGTTGATGATCGGCAGCAGCGTCACCGGCACCAGGGCCAGCGACTTGAGCAGCGGGACGAGCTCCAACCCTGCCCGCCGGCGTCAGGCCACCGTGACCGGGATCTTGCCGATCCGGGCCTGCCACTCGCGCGGGCCGGTCTGGTGCACGCTGGTGCCGCCGGCGTCGACGGCGACCGTGACCGGCATGTCCCTGACCTCGAACTCGTAGATCGCCTCCATGCCGAGGTCGGCGAAGCCGACGACCTTGGCCGCCTTGATCGCCTTCGCGACGAGGTACGCCGCGCCGCCGACCGCCATCAGGTAGGCGCTCTGGTGCCTGCGGATCGCCTCGATCGCCGCCGGGCCGCGCTCGGCCTTGCCGATCATCGCGATCAGGCCGGTCTTCGCGAGCATCGTCTCGGTGAACTTGTCCATCCGCGTGGCCGTCGTCGGGCCGGCCGGGCCGACCACCTCGTCGCGCACCGGGTCGACCGGGCCGACGTAGTAGATGACCCGGTTCGTGAAGTCCACCGGCAGCGGCTCGCCCTTCGCGAGCATGTCGACGATGCGCTTGTGCGCGGCGTCGCGGCCGGTGAGCATCTTGCCGGACAGCAGCAGCGTGTCGCCCGGCTTCCAGCTCGCGACCTGTGCGGGCGTCAGCGTGTCGAGGTCGACCCGCTGACTCTTGTTGTAGTCGGGCGCCCAGTGCACGTCGGGCCACAGGTCCAGGCTCGGCGGCTCGAGGCAGGCCGGGCCGCTGCCGTCCATCACGACGTGCGCGTGACGCGTCGCGGCGCAGTTCGGGATCATCGCCACGGGCTTGCTCGCCGCGTGCGTCGGCCAAGTGGCGATCTTGACGTCGAGCACCGTGGTCAGCCCGCCCAGCCCCTGCGCGCCGATGCCCAGCGCGTTGACCTTCTCGTACAGCTCGATGCGCAGCTCCTCGAGCTTGTTGGCGGGGCCGCGCGCGAGAAGCTCGAACATGTCGATCGGCTCCATCAGTGATTCCTTGGCCAGCAGCATCGCCTTCTCGGCCGTGCCGCCGACGCCGATGCCGAGCATGCCCGGGGGGCACCAGCCCGCGCCCATCGTCGGCACTGTCTCGAGCACCCACGCGACGAGGTCGTCGCTCGGGTTCATCATCTTGAACTTGCTCTTGTTCTCGCTGCCGCCGCCCTTGGCGGCCACCGTCACGTCGAGCTTGTCGCCCGGCACGACCGTCATGTGGATCACGGCCGGCGTGTTGTCCTTCGTGTTCCTGCGCTCGAAGATCGGGTCGGCGAGCACGCTGGCGCGCAGCTTGTTGTCGGGATCGAGGTAGCCCTTGCGCACGCCCTCGTTGACGGCGTCCTCGATCGAGCCCGGGAAGCCCTCGAAGCGCACGTCCATGCCGATCTTCAGGAACACGTTGACGATGCCGGTGTCCTGGCAGATCGGCCGGTGGCCTTCGGCGCACAGGCGGCTGTTGGTGAGGATCTGCGCGATCGCGTCCTTGGCCGCCGGGGAGGCCTCGCCGTCGTAGGCGCGCGCCAGGTGCGCGATGTAGTCGGCCGGGTGGTAGTAGCTGATGTACTGCAGCGCAGCGGCGACGGTGTCGACGAGGTCGGCGTGACGGATCGTGGTGGTCATGGCGGGTTCCGGCAAGTGACGCCGCGCTCATGAGACTCGAACAGCGGACTCGAGCAGCGGCGGGCGTCCGAGTTTAGCGACGGCCCCTTTCACGACGCCGACGCGGCCGTCGCGCCGGCTTGTCAGAGCCGCCCCGGCGGCGCACACTGCGGCGCACGGCATGCGCTCGGCGGCGCGCCGGCGCGGGAGGGTGGCCGATGCAAGCTCACAGCGATCGTCTCGTGCGGCAGCTCGACGAGCTGCCGTCGCCGCCCGGGCTGCCGGTGCTCGGGCAGCTGCTCGCGCTCGACGTGCCGCGCCTGCACCAGATCCTCGAGGGCTGGGAGGCGGACCTGGGCAGCCCCTACCTGCTGCGCATGGGCCCTCGCCGCGTCTACGTCAGTGGCGACGCCGCGTTGCTGCAGACCGTGCTGCGCGAGCGCCCCGAGCGCTACCGTCGACTGCGGCCGATCGAGGACTGCATCGCCGAGATGGGCGCCAACGGCGTGTTCTCCGTCGAAGGCGAGGCCTGGCGGCCGCAGCGCCGGCTGGTGATGGAGGCGCTCAACGCGACGCACTTCCGCGGCTTCTTCCCGACGCTGCAGGCCATCACGGCGCGGCTGCACCGGCGCTGGGCCGCGGCGGCGGCGCGCGGCGAGACGGTCGAGATGACGCAGGACCTGGTGCGCTTCACCGTCGACGTGACGACGGCACTGGCCTTCGGCGAGGACCCGAACACGCTCGACAGCGACGGCGACGTGATCCAGGAGCAGCTCGCGCTCGTGTTCCCGCGGCTGATGGCGCGCATCAACGCACCACTGCCGTACTGGCGCTACGTCAAGCTGCCGCAGGACCGCGCGCTCGACCGCGCGCTCGAGCGCATCCACGCCCACGTCGATGCGCTGATCGCCCGCGCCCGGCAGCGGCTGGCCACCGAGCCGGCCGGTGCCCCGCGCAACGTGCTCGAGGCCATGCTGCGCGCGCGCGACGAGCCGGACTCGGGGCTCGACGACGGCGACGTGCACGCCAACGTGCTGACGCTGCTGCTGGCCGGCGAGGACACCACCGCGAACACGCTGGCGTGGACGATGTACTTCCTCGCCCAGCACCCCGACTGGCAGGACCGGCTGCACGCCCAGGCGCGCGAGGCACTGCAGGGCGCGCCGGTGCTGCCGTCGTACGAGCCGCTGCGCACGCTCGACCTGTTCGAGGCCACGGCCAACGAAGCGATGCGGCTCAAGCCGATCGTGCCGATCATCTTCCTCGAGCCCAACGTCGACGTCGTGCTCGACGGCGTTGCGCTGCCGGCCGGCACGCCGATGTTCTTCCTGCTTCGCCCCTCGATGCTCGACGAACGCCACTTCGCCGACCCGCACGCCTTCCGTCCCGAGCGCTGGGGGCACGACCACGCGGCGGGCGTCCACGACACGCGCGCCTTCGTCCAGTTCGGCGCCGGCCCCCGGGTGTGCCCGGGGAGGCACCTGGCCGGCGTCGAGATCCGCCTCGTGCTGTCGATGCTGACGGCGCACTTCCGCGTCGCGCTCGACGTCGACCCGGCGGCGGTGCGCGAGGTGCTCGCGTTCACGATGACGCCCGACCGCATGCCGGTGCGGCTGATCGCGCGCCACTGATCGCCGGCGGGCGGCGCGTGCAAGCCGGCGCTCAGCCGGCATCCCTACAATCGCGCGGCTTTTGCGGGGGGGCGCGGCGGTGAGGGTCCGCGGCCTGGCCGTATACCCACGATGAACCTGCTTGCCCTGATCGTCCTGCTGCCGCTGGTGGCGGGCACCGTGCTGTGCCACGCCGTCGGCCGCGTCGACACGCCGGCGCGCCGGCGCGCGACCGCCGTCGTCGCGGGCGCCGTCGCGGCGTCGGCGTTCGCGCTGCTGATGTCGCTCGCCCCGGGCGTGCTGCGCGGCGAGGTGCTGTTGCACCACGCCGAGTGGGTGCCGGCGATCGGGCTGAACGCCAACTTCCGCCTCGACGCGCTGGCGTGGATGTTCGCGTCGCTGATCAGCGGCATCGGCCTGCTGATCGTCGTCTACGCCGCCCACTACCTGCACCACGACGACCCGGCCGGCAAGTTCTTCGCCACGCTGATGCTGTTCATGGCCGCGATGCTCGGCATCGTGCTGTCGGACAACCTGCTGCTGCTGCTCGTGTTCTGGGAGCTCACCAGCATCTCGTCGTTCCTGCTGATCGGCTACTGGGGCGGCCGCGAGGAGAGCCGCACCGGCGCGCGCATGGCGCTGGCGATCACCGGCGGCGGCGGGCTCGTGATGCTCGCCGGCATCGTCGTGCTCGGGCAGATCGCTGGCACCTACGACCTGTCGGCGATGCTCGGCCGTGGCGCCGAGATCCAGGCCCACCCGCTGTACCCAGTCGCCCTCGGGCTGATCCTCGTCGGCTGCTTCACGAAGAGCGCACAGCTGCCGTTCCACTTCTGGCTGCCCGAGGCGATGGCTGCGCCGACGCCGGTCTCGGCGTACCTGCACTCGGCGACGATGGTCAAGGCCGGGTTGTTCATGCTGATGCGCCTGTACCCGGTGCTCGGCGGCACGGCGCTGTTCGAGGGCGTCGTGGCCAGCGTCGGGCTGGCGACGATGGTCTTCGCCGCGTTCGTCGCGACCTTCAAGCACGACCTCAAGGGCCTGCTCGCCTACAGCACCGTGAGCCACCTCGGGCTGATCACGTTCCTGATCGGTCTCGGCTCGCCGATGTCGGCCGTCGTCGCGGTGTTCCACATCCTGAACCACGCCGCGTTCAAGGCGGCGCTGTTCATGAGCGCCGGCATCGTCGACCACGAGACGCACACGCGCGACATGCGCCGCCTCGGCGGGCTGATGGCGATGATGCCGATCATGGGCACGCTGGTGCTGATCGCCAGTGCCGCGATGGCCGGCATCCCGCCGTTCAACGGTTTCATCAGCAAGGAGATGATGCTCGACGAGGCGCTGCACGGCGGCGCGATGTGGGGCCCGCTCGGCTGGCTGGTGCCGGTGCTCGCGACCGCCGGCGGGCTGTTCTCGATGGCCTATTCGCTGCGCCTCGTGCACGACACCTTCTTCGGCGGCGCGCCGCGCGACCTGCCGGTGGCGCACCCGCACGAGCCGCCGTGGGGCATGAAGGCGCCCGTCGTGCTGCTGGTGGCGGTGTGCGTCGTCGTCGGCCTCGCGCCGTTCCTCGCCGAGCCGCTGGTGCGCGCGACGGCGTCTGCCGTGCTCGGTGCGCCGGCGCCCGAGTTCCACCTCGCGCTGTGGCATGGCCTGAACGGGCCACTCCTGATGAGCGCGATCGCGGTGGCCGGCGGCGCCGCGATGTACTTCGGGCTGCGCAGGGACGGGCTGCTGCACCGCTACGTGCCCAGCGGGCGCGGCGGCAAGGCGATCTTCATCGCCAGCGTCGACGCGCTGTTCGGCGTCGCCGGGCGTGTCACGCGCGCGCTCGAGAACGGCTCGCTGCAGCGCTACGCGGCGTGGATGGTGGCCGCCGCCGTCGTCTTCGCTGCCTGGCCGTTCTGGACCGCCCCGGGCGAGGGCCCGCGCGCGCAGACGCGCGCGCTGCTGCCGGCGCCGCCGGTGGCGGTGGGCGTGTGGCTGGTGCTGCTCGTCGTCGGTGCGCTGCTGCTGGTGCAGCACCGTCGACGCTACGTCGCCGTCGTGCTGACCGGCGGCGTCGGGCTGGTGGCGTCGCTTGCGTTCGTCGCGCTGTCGGCGCCGGACCTGGCGATGACGCAGCTGTCGGTCGACGTCGTCTCCACCGTGATGCTGCTGATGGGGCTGGCGCTGCTCCCGCAGTCGTCGCCGAAGGAATCGAGTGCCCCGCGGCGCTGGCGCGACGCGGGCCTGGCCGCGGCCGGTGGCGGCGGCATCGCGTGGCTGACCTGGCTGATGCTCACGCGCGACCACGAGTCGATCAGCTGGTATTTCCTCGACCAGTCGCTGCCCGGCGGTGGCGGCACCAACATGGTCAACGTGATCCTCGTCGACTTCCGCGGCTACGACACCTTCGGCGAGATCACGGTGCTCGGCATCGCCGGCGTGGGCGTGCTCGCGCTGCTCGACGGCCTGCGCGTGCGCCGACCCGACCGCGACCCGGCCGGTCGCGCGTGGAGCTACGGCCAGGAGCCGCTGTTGCTGCGCATGGCCGCGCGCCTCGTGCTGCCGATGGCGCTCGTCGTCAGCGCGTTCATCTTCTGGCGCGGCCACAACCTGCCCGGCGGCGGCTTCATCGCCGGCCTGGTGACGGCCGTCGCGCTGGTGCTGCAGTACATGGCGCAGGGACAGGAGCGCGCCGAGGCCGCGCTGCACGCCGCAGGCGGGCGGCGCTTCACGCGCTGGATCGGCCTCGGGCTGGGCATCGCGTGGCTGACCGGCGTGGGGGCCTTCTTCTTCGGCAAGCCCTTCCTGACCAGCGCCCACGGCCACCCGCACGTGCCGCTGCTCGGCGAGCTGCCGCTGGCCAGCGCGGCGCTGTTCGACCTCGGCGTGTACGTCACGGTGATCGGCGCGACGATGCTGATGCTGTCGGTGCTCGGCGCCGCGAGCAAGGAGCCGCCGAAGGCCCGGGAGGTCGCGCGATGACGATGGAGTTCCTGGTCGCCACCGGCATCGGCTGGGTCGTCGCGGTGGGCATCTACCTGCTGCTGCGCGGGCGCACGTTCCCGGTCGTGCTCGGGCTGACGCTGATCGGCTACGCCGTCAACGTGTTCATCTTCGCGATGGGACGGCTGTGGGCCGGTGCGCCGCCGATCCTGTCGGACAAGGCCGCGACCTTCGCCGACCCGCTGCCGCAGGCGCTCGTGCTGACGGCGATCGTGATCGGCTTCGCGACGACCGGCTTCGTCATCGAACTGGCGCTGCGCAGCCGCCACGAGAACGGCAGCGACCACGTCGACGGCCGTGGCGACGGGCGGCCCGACACGAAGGACGGCGGCCGATGAGCTGGTTCGCCGACCACCTGCCGATCCTGCCGGTGCTGCTGCCGTCGGTGACGGCCATCGTGCTGCTGCTGCTCGGCGACCACGGCGGCGACGCGCACGGCGGCCACGGCCACCACAAGCTGCTGTGGGCGCGGCGCATCGCGCTGGCGTCGACGCTGTTGTTCCTCGTCGTCGCGGCGCGCCTGGCCGTCGAGGCCGCCGGCGGCGACGTGCGCGCCTACCGTGTTGGCGACTGGCCGGCGCCGTACGGCATCGTGCTCGTCATCGACCGCCTCGGCGCGATGATGCTGCTGCTGACCGCCGTCGTCGCGCTGCCGGTGCTGTGGTACGCCACCGGCGGCTGGGACGCGCACGGTCGCCACTTCCACGCGCTGTTCCAGTTCCAGTTGATGGGGCTGGGCGGCGCCTTCGTCACCGGCGACCTGTTCAACCTGTTCGTCTTCTTCGAGGTGCTGCTGATCGCGTCGTACGTGCTGATGCTGCACGGGCAAGGGGCCGAGCGCTTGCGCGTCGGCGTGCACTACGTCGTGCTGAACCTGGCGGCGTCGGCCCTGTTCCTGATCGGCGTCGCGCTGCTGTACGCGAAGACCGGCACGCTCAACCTGGCCGACCTCGCACTGCGCGTGCCCGAGGTGACGGCGCCCGAGTCGGTCGTCGTGCAGGCGGCGGCGATGCTGCTGCTCGTCGTGTTCGGCTTCAAGGCGGCGCTGATGCCGATGGCGATGTGGCTGCCGGCGACCTACGCGTCGTCGAGCGCGCCGGTGGCGGCGCTGTTCGCGATCATGACCAAGGTCGGCGTCTACGCCATCGTGCGCGTGCACGGCGTCGTGTTCGGTGCCGAGGCCGGCGACGCCGCGTACACCGTGGCGCCGCTGCTGCTGCCGCTGGCGCTGGCCACCAGTGTCGTCGGCGTGCTCGGCGCGCTGGCGGCTCACACGCTGGCGCGGCTGGTGGCGTGGCTGACGGTGGCGTCGGTGGGCACCGTGCTCGCGGCGCTGGGCCTGTTCACGCCGTCGGCGTGGTCCGCGGCGCTGTACTACATGGCCAACAGCACGCTGGTGGTCGCCGGGTTGTTCCTGCTCGCCGAGCTGGTGGCCGCGCAGCGCGGCGACGCCGCCGACCGGCTCGAGCCGGCGTCGCCGGTCGCGCAGCCGACGCTGCTCGGGCTGATGATGCTGCTGGCCGCGGCGTCGGCCGCGGCGCTGCCGCCGCTGCCGGGCTTCATCGGCAAGCTGATGATCCTCGAGGCCGCGGCGGGGCATACGTGGCAGGCGGCGGTGTGGGCCGTCGTGCTCGGCGTCGGCTTCCTGGCGCTGGTCGGTCTGGCGCGCGCGGGCAGCGTGCTGTTCTGGCACGTGCGTCCCGAGCTGCCGGCCGTCGGGCCGGCCGGCGCCAGCCCCAAGCTCGTCGGCGCGACGATGACGCTGTTCGGTGCCACGGTCGCGATGAGCGTGTTCGCCGCGCCGCTGCAGCGCTACACGGACGAGGCCGCCAAGCAACTGGTCGACCGCAAGGCCTACGCGCGGGCCGTGCTCGGCAGCGAGGCGCTCGACACCACCCGGCCGTACCGCTTCGAGCCGCGCCCCGGCGCGCCGGCGCAGGAGACCTCGCGATGACGCCGCGCGACGATCCGAAGGACGCCGGCGGCTGGTTCGCCCATCCGGCGCTGTCGGTGCTGCTCGCCTCGGTGTGGCTGCTGCTGCGCCAGAGCGCCGCCCCGGCGGACCTGGTCACCGCCGTCGTGCTTGGCCTCGTCGTGCCGAAGCTCGTGCACCGATTCCTCGGCCCGGCCGCGAACCCGCGCGCGCCGGCCACCGTGCTGCGCTTCACGGCGGTCGTGCTGTGGGACATCGTCGTGTCCAACGTCGCGGTGGCGCGCATCGTCGTGAACCCGGCGTCCGACCCGCGGCCCGCCTGGGTGCAGGTGCCGCTGGACACGCAGCACCCGACCGCGATCACGCTGCTGGCCACCATCATCACGATGACGCCGGGCACCGTGTCGTGCGTCGTCGACGATGTGCACGGGCAGATCCTGGTGCACGCGCTCGACTGCGACGATCCGCCGGCGATGGCCGCGCAGATCAAGCAGCGCTACGAACGACCGTTGATGGAGATCTTCGGATGACACCGACCGAGCTCGTCGCCTGGGCGCTTGACTTCGCGTTCGCCGCCGTCGGCCTCGCCCTGGTGCTGTCGGCGGTGCGCCTGCTGCGTGGCCCCGAGGCGCCCGACCGCGTGCTGGCGCTCGACACGATGTACATCAACGTCGTCGCGCTGGTGATCCTGTTCGGCGTGCGCTTCGGCACCGAGCTGTTCTTCGAGGCGGCGCTGCTGATCGCGCTGCTGGGCTTCGTGTCGACGGTGGCGCTGTCGCGCTACCTGAGCCGCGGCGACGTCATCGGGTGAAGGAGGGCCCGCGATGATCGAGCAACTGCACTGGGCCTGGGCCGTGGCGATCGCGGCGATGCTGGTCGTCGGCGGCGTGTTCGCGCTGGTCGGCGCGATCGGCATGCTGCGCTTCCCGGATTTCTACATGCGCCTGCACGCGCCGACCAAGGCGACGACGCTGGGCGTCGGCGGCGTGCTGCTGGCCAGCCTGGCCGCCAACTGGGCGCAGGGCAAGCACGGCCTGCACGAACTGCTGATCACGCTGTTCCTGTTCGTCACCGCGCCGGTGTCGGCGAACCTGATGGCCAAGGCCGCGCTGCACCTGCGCGCGCCGTCGGAGGCGCCGGTGCCGCCGGAGCAGCCGCATCCTTGAGCCGCGCGGCCGCTGGTGGCTTGGCGCGCCACGACGGGGGCACCGGACGCGACGGGCGAATGTCGGTCGCCCGGCATTCGCCGGCGGTGCGCGCGGGCGACTCGCGAGCCCTCGGACGCGCACCGTTACGTCGCGCGCGCCGGAACGCGCGATCAAGCCCGCATCGACTGCCGACACGTCTTCTGACGGGGCCAGTGGCGGCCCATGCAGCACGACAGACTCACTCCTCTTCTCGCCGTTCTCGCCTCCGTGGCCCTGCACGCCCTGATCTTCGGGCTTGCCGGTGACCCCCTGTTCAGGCGCGCGGCGGGGCCAGACCTGCCGCGAACCGACGAGCAGGTCGTCCTCCGCCTCGAGGTCCTGCGGACGCCTCCACGGAACCACGTCGCGCAGCCCGAACGCCGAGTCCCTTCACCGGCACCGGACCCGCCCGTCGTCGGTCCCGTCCCGGCGCC
>JBBION010000033.1:10657-15971 GCA_037443345.1 Rubrivivax sp.
CGACGGGCCAGCCGCTGGTCTTCGACACGACGATTTCGTTCACGCCCTTTGCGTTCGACGGACCTCCGTCCTACCGGGACGACTGCCTGCCCGACCCGCCGGCGTTCAGGAATCCGTTCGCATGGGACGGCAGGTCGCCGCAAGTGCCCGCCGAAGGCAAGCCCGTGCAGCGACCCGACGCTCAGACGCTGGAGGAGTGCGAGAAGAACCTGCCGCAGGGCTCGATCGAAGCCGAAGCCGCACGCGACAAGCGGCTGATGGATCAGTGGGACTTCAGCCGGCTTGCGCGATGAGCCGACGTGGCGTCGCCGCTCGGCTGGGCGCGCCGGCGCGCGGGCGTGCTGGACTGCGGACCCGCAGGATCGGGCGCACGGCCTCGGCTCAATCCCCCACCCGTGGCGCCCGCTCGACCTGACCCTCCAGCGCCGCCTCGCGCACCGCCGCGCGCGCGAGCAGGTGCGACGCGACCGGCAGCGTCGCGAGCAGGAAGCCGACGATCAGCGCCAGCCGCCACGCCCAGTCGGCCAGCGGCATCGCCACGGCGGCGCCGACACAGATCAGCGCCAGCGCGAGCGTGCCGGCCTTGGTGGCCGCGTGCTGGCGCGCCAGTGCGTCGGGCAGCGTGATCACGCCCCACGCGGCGATCACGAGCAGCACCGCGCCGGCGGCGATCAGCACGGCGGCGAGCAGCGTCATCGCCGCGCCTCCTCGTGCGCGCCGGGGCGCGGCGCGCGCTCGACGAGGCGCGCCCAGCCGATCGTCGCGACGAAGCCGACCAGCGCCAGGCCGATCGCGACGTCGAGGAACACGGTGCGCCCGGTGGCCAGCGACGCCGCGATCGCCAGCGCGATGCCGGCGGCGAGGAAGATGTCGAGCGCGACGACGCGGTCGGCGTTCGTCGGCCCGGCGACGATGCGCACGGTGGCCAGCACCGACGCGGCCAGCGCCAGCACGACGAGCACGCCGATGGCGACGGCCATCATCGCCGTGCTCCCGCGGCCGGCTCGCCGAACAGTGCGACGAGGCCGGGCTCGAAGTCGCGCCGGATGCCCTGCACCAGTGCGTCGGTGTCGGACGCGTCGAGCACGTGCAGCAGCAGCTCGCGCCGCTGCATGTCGATGTCGATCGTCGTCGTGCCCGGCGTCAGCGACACCATGCAGCCCAGCAGCGCCGCGCCGTCGGCGCTCATCGGCGCGAAGCCCACGCGCAGCAGCGCGACCGGCGGCGGCACGCCGCCAGGGCGGCTGCTGGCCAGGATCACGCGCACCGTCTGCAGCCCCGAGACGACGACGGCGCGCAGGAAGCGCAGCAGCAGCACGAGCGCGGCGAAGGGCTTGGTCATCTCATCGGCCCCCGAGCGTGGCCGCGGCGGCCTGTGCGTAGGCCACGAGCGGCTGCGGGCTCAGGCTGATCGCCACCGTGGCGGCGGCCAGGCCGACGGTCGCGACCCACGCGGGCGCGAGGCGCGCGTGGCGCGGCGCTCGCCAGGTCTTGTCGGGGTGCGGCTTCCAGAAGGCTTCCATCCAGATCTTCATCATCGAGTACAGCGTCAGCACGCTGACCAGCAGCGCGGCGACGGTCCACGCCACACGGCCCTGCGCGATGGCTTCCTGCAGCACGAGCAGCTTGGCCCAGAAGCCCGACAGCGGCGGGATGCCCACCAGCGACAGCGCCGGGATCAGGAACAGCACCGCCAGTCCCGGGCGCAGTGCGTACAGCCCGCCGACCCGGCGCAGGTCGTAGCTCCCGGTGAGCCGCCACACGATCGCGGCGATCAGGAACAGGTTGGCCTTCACGACGATGTGGTGCACCGTGTAGAAGAGGGTCGCCGCGTTGCCGGCCTCGCTCGCCAGCGCGATGCCGAGCAGGATGTAGCCGATCTGGCTGACGATGTGGAAGGCGAGGATGCGCCGCATGTCCCAGTGGTAGGCCGCGCCGAGCACGCCGGCGAGCATCGTCGCGGCGGCGATCCAGCCCAGCGCCTCGTACAGCAGCGCCGGCACCGGCGCGAACACGTCGCCGAGCGTGCGCAGCACCGCGTAGACGCCGACCTTGGTCAGGAGCCCCGCGAAGAGCGCCAGCACCGGCGCCGGCAGCGTGTGGTAGCTCGCCGGCAGCCACGCGAACAGCGGGAACGCGCCGGCCTTGACGAGGAAGGCCAGCGTCAGCGTCGCCAGCACGGCGGTGGCCAGCGCCGGCGTCAGCGTGTCGGCGGCCACGGCCAGCGCGCCGTAGTTCAGGTGCCCGGTCGCGGCATAGACGGCGCCGACCGCCGCCAGCAGCAGCATCGTGCCGAACAGGTTCAGCGCGAGGTACTTGAAGGTGGCGTCGAGCTGGTCGAGGCGCGCGCCGACCGCGAACAGGCCCAGCGCGCAGATCAGCATCACCTCGAACCAGACGTAGAGGTTGAACAGGTCCGCGGTGGCAAAGGCGCCGCCGACGCCGGCGAGCGCGCCGTGCACCAGCGGCAGCAGCAGCGGGTGGCGCGGCTGCGTGTCGGCGTCGCTGGCGAGGACCAGCAGCGACGCCGCGCCCATCAGCGCCGTGATCAGCACCAGCGCCGCGCCGGTGCGGTCGACGTGGAACTGGATGCCGTACGGCGCCGCCCAGCCGCCGAACGCGGCGTCGGCCGGGCGATCGGCGCCGGCCAGTGCCACCAGCGCGATCGCGCAGGTGACGAAGACCGCGATGCCGGCGAAGCTCAGCGCCTGTTGCGCGGCCGGGCGTCGGCCGGCCAGCGTCGTCAGCACGACGGTGGCCAGCGGCACCAGCACGGGGGTCACGACCAACGCCGTCATGGCCGGTCCGTCCCCATCGGTTCGACCGCGGTGGCCTGCAGCCGGGGTTCGCTCGCCGCGTCGGGCAGCGGCGGCTTGACCGGGTCGGTCGGCCGCGGCTCGGCGTGGCGCAGCTCGAGCGCGTCGTCGGTGCCGGCGTCGCGGATCAGCCGCAGCACCAGCACGAGGCTGAAGCACACCAGCGCGAAGCCGATCACGATCGCCGTCAGCACCAGCGCCTGCGGCAGCGGGTTCGCGGCGTCGGCGGCCAGCACCTCGCCGCCCGGCGGCACGACGGCCGGCAGCGCCGAGCCGACGCGGCCCGAGGCGAACAGCAGCAGGTTGACGCCGCTGCCCAGCACCGCCAGCCCGAGCACGACGCGCAGCGCGTCGCGCGACATCGCGAGGTACAGACCCGCCGTCACGGTGACCCACACGGCGAGCGCGAAGGCCCAGATCATCGCGGCACCTCCGGCTCGTCGACCCCCAGTTCGTCGTCGTCGATCGCCAGCAGCGCGAGCGCGTAGCCCGCCAGCGCCCCCCACACGCACAGGTACACGCCGAGGTCGAACACCAGCACCGTCGAGACCTTGATGCCCACGAGCGGCAGCGTGCCCCACCAGTGCGTCAGGAACGCGTCGCCGACGACCGTCGCCGGCAGCCCCGACAGCGCGGCCAACCCGACGCCGATGGCCGCCAGCGTGACCGGCGAGCCCGAGGGCAGCCGCTTCGCGGCCGCCTCGCTGCCGTGCGCCACGGCCCACAGGATCGTCGCGCTGACGGCCACCAGTCCGCCGATGAAGCCGCCGCCGGGCTCGTTGTGGCCGCGCAGCAGCACCCACACCGACGCCGCGAGGATCAGCCCGTACAGCGGCCCGGCCGCCGATTCGAGGATCACGAGGCGGCGGTTCATCGGCCCGCCTCCGGGCTGCCGCCCCGGCGCAGCGCCTGCAGCAGCGGCAGCGCGGCCAGCAGCGACAGCATCACGACGGTGATCTCGCCGAGCGTGTCGAGCGCGCGGAAGTCGACCAGGATCACGTTGACGACGTTGCGCCCGTACGCCTCGGGCACGCTGGCCTCGGCGAAGAAGCGCGTCAGCGCCGGGTCGAACGCGCCGGCGGTCGCCGCGAGCAGCAGCAGCGTCACGACGCTCGCAAAGCCGGCGGCCACCGCCAGCGCCAGCGGGCGCAGCCGCGGCTCGGGCAGGCTCGTCGCGCGGCCGAGCCTCTTGAGCTTGAGCAGCACCGACGCGACGACGATCACGAACACGGTTTCGACGGTGAACTGCGTGAACGCGACGTCGGGTGCACCGGTGGAGAGGAACAGCACCGCGCTGCCGTAGCCGACCAGCCCGGTGGCCAGCAGCAGCGTCAGGCGCTCGCGCAGCAGGGCGGCGAAGACGGCGCCGAGCACGATCAGCACGCAGGCCGCGACGACGCCAAGGCCGGGCGCCTCGAACGCGGGCCACGCGAGCGCGCCGCCGCCGGCCCACAGCGCCGCGCCCATCGCGAGCGTGACGCTGGCCACGACGAGGCCGGTGTAGTAGGGCAGCCGCCCGTCCTGCAGCGCGCGCGTGCTCGCCGCGGCCACGCGCGGGATCCACTTCAGCGAGCGCTCGTAGTGCGAGGCCATGCCGACGCGCCCGACGCGCTGCGCCACGCCCTCGAACAGTCGGTGCAGCGGGTCCCAGAACGCGTAGACGGCCACGCCGATGGCCAGCGTCACCGCCAGCGACGCCAGCGCGGGGCCGAGTTGCAGCGACAGGCTCACCGCCAGCGCCTCGGTCGACGGCGTCATCGCGAGCGACGCGTCGGCGATCAGGTCCTGCACGACGAACGGGAACACGCCCAGCGCGATGCCCACCAGCGCGAGCGCCAGCGGCGGGATCACCAGCGCCGCGCCGCCCTCGTGCGCCTCGGGCGTCTCGTTGGTGCCGGGGTGGCGCCAGAACACGCGGATCGCCGCGACGCCGGCCACGGCCACCGCGATCGCGCCGAACACGGTGTTGGCCGCCTTCGCGAACGCGAACACGTCGTCGGCGCTCTTGGCCTCGAGGATCACGTCCTTGGCGACGTAGCCGAACGACAGCGGCATGCCCGCCATCGAGGCGCCGGCCAGCAGCGCCGCGGCGGCGGTGAACGGCATCGCGTGGCGCAGGTTGCCCAGGCGGTCGATCACGCGCGTGCCGGTGCCGTGGTCGACGTTGCCGGCGACGAAGAAGAGGGGCGCCTTGTACAGCGCGTGCGCAAGCAGCAGTGCGCCCACCGCCACCGTCGCGCCGTCGCCGCGCAGCCCCACCAGCGTGACCAGCGTGCCCAGCGTGGCCACCGTCGACCACGCGAGGATGCGCTTGAGGTCGCGCTCGCGCAGCGCGAGCACCATGCCCCACGCCGCGGTGACGGAGCCGGCGCCCTTCAGCGCCCACTCCCACAGCGCCCACTCGCCGAAGCCGGGGTCGAGCCGCGCGAGCAGGTAGACGCCGAGCTTGACCATCGTCGCCGAGTGCAGGTAGGCCGACACCGGCGTCGGCGCCGACA
>JBBION010000034.1:0-15666 GCA_037443345.1 Rubrivivax sp.
GCGTGCATCTGCAGGATGCGGCCGATGCGCTCCTTCTTGCCGCGGATCGGGTTGAAGACCGAGTCGCCGCTCTTGAGCACGCCCGAATAGACGCGCACGAACGTCAGCTGGCCGACGTAGGGGTCGGTCATGAGCTTGAACGCCAGCGCGGCGAACTTCTCGTTGTCGTCGGCGCGGCGCGACACCGGCTTGTCGTCGCCATCGGTGCCGGGCACCGGGGGGATGTCGATCGGCGAGGGCAGGAACTCGATCACCGCGTCGAGCATGCGCTGCACGCCCTTGTTCTTGAACGCGGTGCCGCACAGCATCGGCTGGATCTCGCCGGCGATCGTGCGCGCGCGCAGGCCCTGCTTGATCTCGGCCTCGGTCAGCTCGCCCGACTCGAGGTACTTGTTCATCAGCTCCTCGCTCGACTCGGCGGCGGCCTCGACCATCTGCTCGCGCCACTTTTGGCACTCGGCCTCGAGGTCGGCCGGGATCGGGCCGTAGTCGAACTTCATGCCCTGGCTGGCCTCGTCCCAGACGATGGCCTTCATCTTGAACAGGTCGACGACACCCTTGAAGTTCTCCTCGGCGCCGATTGGCACGACGATGGGCACCGGGTTGGCCTTCAGGCGCGTCTTCATCTGGTCGTAGACCTTGAAGAAGTTCGCGCCGGTGCGGTCCATCTTGTTGACGAACGCCAGGCGCGGCACCTTGTACTTGTTGGCCTGCCGCCAGACGGTCTCGGACTGCGGCTGCACGCCGCCGACCGCGCAATAGACCATGCACGCACCGTCGAGCACGCGCATCGAGCGCTCGACCTCGATCGTGAAGTCGACGTGGCCCGGGGTGTCGATGATGTTGATGCGGTGCTCGGGGAACGACATGTCCATGCCGCGCCAGAAGCACGTCGTCGCGGCCGACGTGATCGTGATGCCGCGCTCCTGCTCCTGCTCCATCCAGTCCATCGTCGCGGCGCCGTCGTGCACCTCGCCGATCTTGTGGTTCACCCCGGTGTAGTACAGGATGCGCTCGGTCGTGGTGGTCTTGCCGGCATCGATGTGCGCGCTGATGCCGATGTTGCGGTAGCGCTCGATGGGGGTCTTGCGGGCCATGGTCAACTCCAAAGACAGGGCCGCTCGCGGGTCGGTGTTAACCCTGAGAGCGGCCGGAAAGCAGAAACGCCGGGGCTGCCTGCGTCAGAAGCGGAAGTGCGAGAACGCCTTGTTGGCCTCCGCCATGCGGTGCACCTCGTCGCGCTTCTTCATCGCGCCACCGCGGCCCTCGCTGGCCTCGAGCAGTTCGTTGGCCAGACGCGCGGCCATCGACTTCTCGCCACGCTTGCGCGCCGATTCCTTGAGCCAGCGCATCGCCAGCGCCACGCGGCGCACCGGACGCACCTCGACCGGCACCTGGTAATTCGCACCGCCGACGCGACGGCTCTTGACCTCGACCATCGGCTTGACGTTGTTCAGCGCCGTCATGAACACCTCGAGCGGGTCCTTGTTGGCCTTCTTCTCGACCTGGTCGAGCGCGCCGTAGATGATGCGCTCGGCCACGGCCTTCTTGCCGGACTCCATGACGACGTTCATGAACTTGGACAAATCGACCGAGCCGAACTTCGGATCGGGCAGGATCTCGCGCTTGGGGACTTCGCGACGACGCGGCATGACTGACTTCCTCTTCTGGCTTCAGTTGGCGCGGGCCCCGGGCTCGCACCTCGAGGGACAAAGCGGCCCCTCACTTACTGGCGTCCGCCCCACGGGCAAACGCCTTCGAACTCGCGGCCGGCCCGCAGGCCCGCCGACGCCCCCGACAGGCCTCAGGCCTTCTTTGGACGCTTGGCGCCGTACTTCGACCGCGCCTGCTTGCGATCCTTGACCCCCTGCAGGTCGAGCGAGCCGCGCACGATGTGGTAGCGCACGCCCGGCAGGTCCTTCACACGGCCACCGCGCACCAGCACGACGCTGTGCTCCTGCAGGTTGTGGCCCTCGCCGCCGATGTAGGAGATGACCTCGAAACCGTTGGTCAGGCGCACCTTGGCGACCTTGCGCAGCGCCGAGTTCGGCTTCTTCGGCGTCGTCGTGTAGACGCGCGTGCACACGCCGCGCCGCTGCGGGCAGTTCTGCATCGCCGGCGACTTCGATTTGACGACCTCGACCTGGCGCCCCTGACGCACGAGCTGGTTGATGGTGGGCATGTTGGTAACTCGTTCCCGATTGAATTCACACGCGAGCTGCAGACCCCGCCCGCCCCGCGCCGAGCCGGGCGCCGGCGCGACACCGCACCGGGCAGCCCTTCGGCCACGTCGGCCCCGGACCGCGGTTCGGCGTCCGTCGCCACGATTCGCTGCACCTGTGGCGCCGGCCCCGGACCCGCAGCCTCAGCCGTTCTCGATCGCCGCCGCTTTGCCACTCCGTCGCCGGCCGATGCCTCGAGCCTTCGACCTCTCGAGCACGCGAACGACACTTCCGGCCACGAACCCGCCGAAAAGCCTGACATTATAGGCACACGCGAGCGGTGGCGCAACCACGCCGCCGCCACGCCCCGTGGCGGCGGCATGCGCCGCGGGCCGCCCTCCTCCTGCTTGCCGCAGTCACCGATGCCGTCGCACCCGTTCGCCCCTCCAGCGGTCCCGACCCTCGTGCTCGACACCAACGCCGTGCTCGATTGGCTGTGGTTCGCCGACCCTGCGATGCGGACGCTGGCCACCGCCGTGACCGCCGGCGCATGCCGCTGGGTGCAGACCGACGCGATGCGCGACGAGTTGCGCCACGTCCTGGCGCACCGCCTGCCACCCCGCGCCGGCACGAACCCCGCCGTCGTCGAGGCCGCCTGCGTGCGCTGGGCGCGCCGCGTCGACCCTCCGCCGACGGCCCGGCTCACGTGCCGCGACCGCGACGACCAGGTCTTCGTCGACCTCGCGCTGGCCGTGCAGGCGCGCTGGCTCGTCACGCGAGACCGCGCACTGCTGGCGTTGCGCCGCCGCGCCCGGGCGCTCGGCACCGAGATCGTGACCCCGGCCGCGTGGGCGGCGACGCCGCCCCTCGCGCCGCAGCCCTGACCAAAGAAAGAGGGCGGCCGCAGCCGCCCTCCCGCACAGCCCCGCAGGGGGCCGCACTCACTCGCCGACGCTGTCGTCGCCCGTGGTCGCGGCGTCGACCTGCGCCAGCTGCGCGGCGGCCAGTTCCTCGGCCTCCTGCAGCGCGATCGCGCGGCGCTCGCTCTCGTCCATCTCTTCCTTGGCCTTGCGGGCCTGGTGGAACGCCATGCCGGTGCCCGCCGGGATCAGGCGGCCGACGATCACGTTCTCCTTCAGCCCGCGCAGCTCGTCGCGCTTGCCCATGATCGCGGCCTCGGTCAGCACGCGGGTGGTCTCCTGGAACGACGCGGCGGAGATGAAGCTGTCGGTCGACAGGCTGGCCTTCGTGATGCCCAGCAGCACGTCGGCGTGCGTGGCCGGCATCTTGCCGTCGGCGCGCAGCTTGTCGTTCGTGTCCAGCAGCTCCGAGCGCTCGACCTGCTCGCCGGCGATGTAGCCGCTGTCGCCCGGGTCGACGATCTGCACGCGGCGCAGCATCTGGCGCACGATCACCTCGATGTGCTTGTCGTTGATCTTCACGCCCTGCAGGCGGTAGACGTCCTGCACCTCGTCGACGATGTAGCGCGCCAGTTCCTCGATGCCCAGCAGGCGCAGGATGTCCTGCGGGTCGGCCGGACCGTCGACGATGGGCTCGCCCTTGTTGACCACCTGGCCCTCGTGCACGAGGATGTTCTTCTCCTTGGGCACCAGTTCCTCGTAGACCTTGCCGTCGGGGTCGGTGATCTGCAGGCGCACCTTGCCCTTGGTCTCCTTGCCGAACGACACCGTGCCGGTGATCTCGGCGAGCATGCCCTTGTCCTTCGGCGAGCGCGCCTCGAACAACTCGGCCACGCGCGGCAGACCGCCCGTGATGTCGCGCGTCTTCTGGCCTTCGACCGGGATGCGCGCCAGCACCTCGCCCGGCGCCAGGTCCTGCCCGTCGCGCACCTGGATCAGCGACCCGATCGGGAAGCCGATCGTCACCGAGTGGTCGGTGCCGGGAATCTTGACCTCGTGGCCGGCGGCGTCGAGCAGCTTGACCTGAGGACGCACGACCTTGGCCGCGCCGCGGCGCTTCGGGTCGATGACAACTAGCGTCGACAGGCCGGTCACCTCGTCGACCTGCTTGGCGACGGTGACGCCTTCCTCGACGTTCTCGAACTTCGCCTTGCCCGCGAACTCGGTGATGATCGGGCGCGTCAGCGGGTCCCAGTTGGCCAGCACGGTGCCGGCCTTGATCGGCTGGTCGGCCTTCACGTTGAGCGTGGCGCCGTACGGCACCTTGTGGCGCTCGCGCTCGCGGCCGTGCGGGTCGGCGATGATGATCTCGCCCGAGCGCGAGATGACCACCAGCTCGCCCTTGGACGACTTCGAGTTCATCACGTAGCGCATCGTGCTGTTGAACGAGACGATGCCGTCGCTCTTGGCCTCGACGCTCGAGGCCACCGCCGCGCGCGACGCCGCGCCACCGATGTGGAACGTGCGCATCGTCAGCTGCGTGCCCGGCTCGCCGATCGACTGCGCGGCGATCACGCCCACCGCCTCGCCGACGTTGACCAGACCGCCGCGGCCGAGGTCGCGGCCGTAGCACTTGGCGCACAGGCCGAAGCGCGTGCCGCAGGTCAGCGGCGTGCGCACCTTGACCTCGTCGACGCCCGCGGCCTCGAGCGCGTCGAGCGCGTCCTCGTCGAGCATCTCGCCGGCGGCCAGGAGCACCGCCTGCGTCTCGGGGTGCAGCACCTCGACGGCCGCGACGCGGCCGAGGATGCGGTCGCGCAGCGACTCGATCACCTCGCCGCCCTCGACGAGGGCGCGCATCTGGATGCCGTGCTCGGTGCCGCAGTCGTCCTCGGTGACGACCAGGTCCTGCGTCACGTCGACCAGGCGGCGCGTCAGGTAGCCCGAGTTCGCGGTCTTCAGCGCCGTGTCGGCCAGGCCCTTGCGCGCGCCGTGCGTCGAGATGAAGTACTGCAGCACGTTCAGGCCTTCACGGAAATTCGCCGTGATCGGGGTCTCGATGATGCTGCCGTCCGGCTTGGCCATCAGGCCGCGCATGCCGGCGAGCTGGCGGATCTGCGCCGCGGAGCCGCGCGCGCCCGAGTCGGCCATCATGTAGATCGAGTTGAAGGACTCCTGGTCGACTTCCTTGCCGTTGCGGTCGAGCACCTTCTGCTTCGACAGCTGGCCCATCATGACCTTGCCGACCTCGTCGCCGGTCTTGCCCCAGATGTCGACGACCTTGTTGTAGCGCTCGCCGGCGGTCACGAGGCCCGAGACGTACTGCTGCTCGATCTCCTTGACCTCCTTCTCGGCGCGCTCGATCAGGCCGTGCTTCTCCTTGGGCACCAGCATGTCGTCGATCGCGATCGAGATGCCGGCGCGCGTGGCCAGGCGGAAGCCCGTCTGCATCAGCTTGTCGGCGAAGACGACCGTCTCCTTCAGGCCGCACTTGCGGAACGACGCGTTGATCAGCTTGCTGATCTCCTTCTTCTTCAGCGCCTTGTTGATGTTCGAGAACGGCAGCCCCTTCGGCAGGATCTCCGACAGCAGCGCGCGCCCGACCGTGGTCCCGGCGAGCTTCGTCGACGGCACGAACGCGTCGCTATCCTTGTCCTTGCTCCACTCGGTCAGCCGCACGCTGACGCGCGCCGTGATCTCGACCTCGCCGTTGTCGAGCGCGCGCTGCAGCTCGGCGAGGTCGGCGAACACCATGCCCTCGCCCTTGCCGTTGATGCGCTCGCGCGTGGCGTAGTACAGGCCCAGCACGACGTCCTGGCTGGGCACGATCGACGGCTCGCCCGAGGCCGGGAACAGCACGTTGTTGGTCGCCAGCATCAGCGCGCGCGCTTCCATCTGCGCCTCGATGGACAGCGGCACGTGCACGGCCATCTGGTCGCCGTCGAAGTCGGCGTTGAACGCCGCGCACACCAGCGGGTGCAGCTGGATCGCCTTGCCCTCGATCAGCACCGGCTCGAACGCCTGGATGCCCAGGCGGTGCAGCGTCGGCGCGCGGTTCAGCAGCACCGGGTGCTCCTTGATGACCTCCTCGAGGATGTCCCACACCACCGGGGTGCCGCTCTCGACCTCCTTCTTCGCCGCCTTGATCGTCGTGGCGATGCCCATCGCCTCGAGGCGGCTGAAGATGAACGGCTTGAACAGCTCGAGCGCCATCAGCTTCGGCAGGCCGCACTGGTGCAGCTTGAGCGTCGGGCCGACGACGATCACCGAGCGGCCCGAGTAGTCGACGCGCTTGCCGAGCAGGTTCTGGCGGAAGCGCCCGCCCTTGCCCTTGATCATGTCGGCGAGCGACTTCAGCGCGCGCTTGTTCGCGCCGGTCATCGCCTTGCCGCGGCGGCCGTTGTCGAGCAGGGTGTCGACGGCCTCCTGCAGCATGCGCTTCTCGTTGCGCACGATGATCTCGGGCGCCTTCAGCTCGAGCAGCCGCGCTAGGCGGTTGTTGCGGTTGATGACGCGGCGGTACAGGTCGTTGAGGTCACTGGTGGCGAAGCGGCCGCCGTCCAGCGGCACCAGCGGGCGCAGGTCCGGCGGCAGCACCGGCAGCACCTCCATGATCATCCAGTTGGGCTTGATGCCGCTCTTCTTGAAGGCCTCGAGCACCTTCAGGCGCTTGGAGTTCTTCTTGATCTTGAGCTCGGAGCCGGTCATGTCGTTGCGGATCCTGTCGATCTCCGCATCGATGTCCATGTCCTCGAGCAGCTTCTTGATGCCCTCGGCGCCCATCATGGCGACGAACTCGTCACCGAACTCGGTGCGCTTGGCGTCGTAGTCGTCCTCCGACATGATGCTGAACTTCTTCAGCGGCGTCATGCCGGGGTCGACGACGACGTAGGCCTCGAAGTACAGCACGCGCTCGATGTCGCGCAGCGTCATGTCGAGCACCAGGCCCAGGCGCGACGGCAGCGACTTCAGGAACCAGATGTGCGCGCACGGCGCGGCCAGGTCGATGTGGCCCATGCGCTCGCGGCGCACCTTGGTCTGGGTCACTTCGACGCCGCACTTCTCGCAGATCACGCCGCGGTGCTTCAGGCGCTTGTACTTGCCGCACAGGCACTCGTAGTCCTTGATCGGCCCGAAGATCTTGGCGCAGAACAGGCCGTCGCGCTCGGGCTTGAAGGTGCGGTAGTTGATCGTCTCGGGCTTCTTCACCTCGCCGAACGACCACGAGCGGATCTTCTCCGGCGACGCGAGGCCAATCTTGATGGCATCGAAATGCTCGTCGGGGGTGAATTGCTTGAAGAGATCGAGCAAGCCTTTCATGCTTTCTCCTTGAATTCGGTGAGCGTAGTTGGAGAGTGAAGCGACGGGATCAAAGGCGCGTCAGGCGAGGCACGAGGCAGGGCCGCATAGCAGCGCTATGCAACCGACCGAGCAACGACGCATGGCGCGGCTTTGGCACGTCAACTCCTCTCCAACTCGATGTCGATGCCAAGCGACCGGATTTCCTTGACCAGCACGTTGAACGACTCGGGCATGCCGGCGTCGATCGAGTGCTCGCCCTTGACGATGTTCTCGTAGACCTTGGTGCGGCCGGTCACGTCGTCGGACTTGACCGTCAGCATCTCCTGCAGCACGTAGGCCGCGCCGTAGGCCTCGAGCGCCCAGACCTCCATCTCGCCGAAGCGCTGGCCGCCGAACTGCGCCTTGCCGCCGAGCGGCTGCTGGGTCACCAGGCTGTACGGGCCCGTCGAGCGCGCGTGCATCTTGTCGTCGACGAGGTGGTGCAGCTTGAGCACGTGCATGTAGCCCACCGTCACCGGGCGCTCGAAGGCGTCGCCGGTGCGCCCGTCGTACAGGCGCGCCTGGGTGCGCGTGGGCATCAGGCCCTTCAGCGACGCGACGTCCTCGGGGTAGGCGAGTTGGAGCATCGCGCGGATCTCCTCTTCCTTCGCCCCGTCGAACACCGGCGTCGCGAACGGCACGCCGTGCTGCAGGTTGTGCGCCATCTCGAGCACGTCGTCGTCAGACAGCGCGTCGATCGCCTCGGTGCGCCCGCCGCTCCTGTTGTAGAGGTGGTCGAGGAACTGACGGATCTCCGCCGCGCGCGCCTGCCGCTGCAGCATGTCGCCGAGGCGCTGGCCGATGCCCTTGGCGGCCCAGCCCAGGTGAACCTCGAGCACCTGGCCCACGTTCATCCGCGACGGCACGCCCAGCGGGTTGAGCACGATGTCCATCGGCGTGCCGTCGGCCATGTAAGGCATGTCCTCGACCGGCACGATCTTCGACACCACGCCCTTGTTGCCGTGGCGGCCGGCCATCTTGTCGCCGGGCTGCAGGCGGCGCTTGACGGCCAGGTAGACCTTGACCATCTTCAGCACGCCGGCGGGCAGCTCGTCGCCCTGCGTGAGCTTCTTGCGCTTCTCCTCGAACAGGAGGTCGAAGCCGTGGCGCGTCTGGTCGAGCGAGTTCTTGATCGACTCGAGCTGGTTGGCGAGGTCCTCGTCAGCCGGGCGGATGTCGAACCAGTGGTACTTGTCCACCGAGGCCAGGTAGGCCTTGTCGATCTTCGTGCCCTTGGCGATCTTCTGCGGGCCGCCGTTGGCCACCTTGCCCACCAGCAGCTTCTCGATCCGGTCGAAGGCGTCGGCCTCGACGATGCGCAGCTGGTCGTTGAGGTCGAGGCGGAAGCGCTTGAGCTCGTCGTCGATGATCTGCTGCGCGCGCTTGTCGCGCTGGATGCCCTCGCGCGTGAACACCTGCACGTCGATCACGGTGCCGTTGGTGCCCTGCTCGACGCGCAGCGAGGTGTCCTTCACGTCGCTGGCCTTCTCGCCGAAGATCGCGCGCAGCAGCTTCTCTTCGGGCGTCAGCGTGGTCTCGCCCTTCGGCGTGACCTTGCCGACCAGCACGTCGCCCGGGTTGACCTCGGCGCCGACGTAGACGATGCCGCTCTCGTCGAGGCGCGCGAGCTGCTGCTCCGACAGGTTCGGGATGTCGCGCGTGATCTCCTCGGGCCCGAGCTTGGTGTCGCGCGCCATCACGACCAGTTCCTCGATGTGGATCGAGGTGTAGCGGTCGTCGGCGACGACCTTCTCCGAGATCAGGATCGAGTCCTCGAAGTTGTAGCCGTTCCAGGGCATGAACCCGACCAGCATGTTCTGGCCGAGCGCGAGCTCGCCGAGGTCGGTCGAGGCGCCGTCGGCCACGACGTCGCCGGCGGCGACGCGGTCGCCGCGCTTGACGATCGGGCGCTGGTGGATGTTCGTGTTCTGGTTGCTGCGCTGGTACTTGATCAGGTTGTAGATGTCGACGCCGACCTCGCCCGCGGCGGTCTCGTCGTCGTTGACGCGGATCACGATGCGGTTGGTGTCGACGTAGTCGACGACGCCGCCGCGGCGCGCGGTGACCACCGTGCCCGAGTCGACCGCTGCGACGCGCTCGACCCCGGTGCCGACGAAGGCCTTTTCGGGGCGCAGCGTCGGCACGGCTTGGCGCTGCATGTTCGCGCCCATCAGCGCGCGGTTGGCGTCGTCGTGCTCGAGGAACGGCACCAGCGACGCGGCGACCGACACGATCTGCGTCGGCGCGACGTCCATGTACTGGATGCGCTCCGGCGAGGTCAGGATGGACTCGCCCTTCTCGCGCGCGCTGACGAGTTCGTCGACCAGGCGGCCGTCCTTGTCGAGCGTCGCGTTGGCCTGCGCGATGACGTACTTGCCTTCCTGGATCGCGCTCAGGTAGTCGATCTGGTCGGTCACCTTGCCGTCGACGACGCGGCGGTACGGCGTCTCGAGGAAGCCGTACTCGTTGAGCTGCGCGTACAGGGCCAGCGAGTTGATCAGGCCGATGTTCGGGCCTTCCGGCGTCTCGATCGGGCACACGCGGCCGTAGTGCGTCGGGTGCACGTCGCGCACCTCGAAGCCGGCGCGCTCGCGCGTCAGGCCGCCCGGGCCCAGCGCCGAGACGCGCCGCTTGTGCGTGATCTCGGACAGCGGGTTGGTCTGGTCCATGAACTGGCTGAGCTGGCTCGCGCCGAAGAACTCCTTGAGCGCCGCGCTGATCGGCTTGGAGTTGATCAGGTCGTGGGGCATCAGCGCCTCGGTCTCGGCCTGGCCCAGGCGCTCCTTGACGGCCTTCTCGATGCGCGCGAGGCCCGAGCGGTACTGGTTCTCGGCCAGTTCGCCGACGCAGCGCACACGGCGGTTGCCCAGGTGGTCGATGTCGTCGACCTCGCCGCGGCCGTTGCGCAGCTCGACGAGGATCTTGACGACGTCGAGGATGTCCTCGTTGGACAGCGTCATCGCGCCCCCGGCCGAGTCACGGCCGACGCGCGCGTTGAACTTCATGCGGCCCACGCGCGACAGGTCGTACGTGTCGGCGCTGTAGAAGAGGCGGTTGAACAGCGCCTGCACCGCGTCCTCGGTCGGCGGCTCGCCGGGGCGCATCATGCGGTAGATCGCCACGCGCGCGGCGAGCTCGTCGGCCGTCTCGTCGCTGGCCAGCGTCTGGCTGATGTAGGCGCCCTGGTCGAGTTCGTTCGTGTACAGGCACTGGATCTCGCGGATCCCGGCGGTGCGCAGCTTCTTGAGCAGCGACTCGGTCAGCTCGTCGTTGGCCTTGGCGACGATCTCGCCGGTGTCGGGGTCCACCATGTTGTGCGCCACGACGCGGCCGACGAGGAAGTCCTCGGGCACGCCGACGAACTTGGTGCCGCTCTGCTCGAGCTGGCGCAGGTGGCGTGCCGTGATGCGCTTGTCCTTCTCGACGACGACGTTGCCGCTCTTGTCGGTGATGTCGAAGCGCGCGATCTCGCCCTTCAGCCGCTCGGGCACGAACTCGAGCTGCGCGCCCGAGTCCATCAGCTGGAAATTGTCGAAGTCGAAGAAGTGCGCCAGGATCTGCTCGGGCTTGAGGCCGATCGCCTTGAGCAGGATCGTCACCGGCATCTTGCGGCGACGGTCGACGCGGAAGTACAGGATGTCCTTCGGGTCGAACTCGAAGTCCAGCCACGAGCCGCGGTACGGGATGATGCGCGCCGAGAACAGCAGCTTGCCCGACGAGTGGGTCTTGCCCTTGTCGTGCTCGAAGAACACGCCGGGCGAGCGGTGCAGCTGGCTGACGATGACGCGCTCGGTGCCGTTGATGATGAACGAGCCGTAGTCGGTCATCAGGGGCACCTCACCCATGTAGACCTCCTGCTCCTTGATCTCCTTGACCGTCTTCGGCGCCGCGGCCTCGCGGTCGTAGATGATCATCTGCAGCTTCGCGCGCACGGCGGCGGCGTAGGTCAGCCCGCGCTGCTGGCACTCGCGCACGTCGAACGTGGGCTTGGCGATGTTGTACTCGATGAACTTCATCTCGACGTACCCGTTGTGCGACACGATCGGGAACGCGGAGAGGAAGGCGGCCTGCAGCCCCTCGGGCTTGCGCTTGGCGGGCGGCACGTCCTTCTGCAGGAACGCGACGTAGGACTCGCGCTGCATCGTCAGCAGGTAGGGGACGTTGAGCACGCTCGCGCGCTTGCCGAAGCTCTTGCGGATGCGCTTGCGCTCGGTGTAGCTGTAGCTGGTGGGGGATGCTTGCGCCATAAATGCTCCGTGTCGAGAACGCACGCCTGGCCGCGGCGCGCACTCGTCGGCGACTGCCAACCCGGGCATTGCGCCCGAAGCTTGGTGACGGGCCACTACCCGTCGCTGGCGGACAACCGGGGCGTTGCACCCCAGCCCGACCAAACCCGTCCTCTGCAGTCGGATCAGAGAACACTGCCAAGCCGGCAGGCTTGGCGCTGCTCTCGTCGCGCCCCGGCCGCGTCGAGCGGCCGCCGTGGGTCCGGCTTCGCCGGGCCACCGGCGGCGCCCTCCCCTGAAGGGAAGGCGCCGCGGGCGCTTCGGGGGTGTTACTTCAGCTCCGCCTTCGCGCCGGCCTCGACCAGCTTCTTCATGGCGGCCTCGGCGTCGGCCTTGGCGATGCCTTCCTTGACGGGCTTCGGCGCGCCGTCGACCAGGTCCTTGGCCTCCTTCAGGCCCAGTCCGGTGATCTCGCGCACCGCCTTGATGACCGACACCTTGTTGGCGCCGGCCTCGACCAGCATCACGGTGAACTCGGTCTTCTCTTCGGCGGCCGGAGCGGCGGCGCCGCCGCCACCGGCGGCCGGGGCGGCCATCGCCGCGGCGGACACGCCGAACTTCTCCTCGATGGCCTTGACCAGGTCATTGAGCTCCATCACGGACATGCCGTCCAGGGCGGTCAGGAATGCGTCTTTGTCGAATGCCATTTGGGGTTCCTCGATGCAGAAATGAACGTTGAACAGGAAAGACGGTACGTCAGGCGGCCGGGGCTTCGGCGCCGCCGCCGCGCTTATCGGCCAGCGCGGCGAGCACGCCGGCCATGCGCTGGATCGGCGACTTCAGCAGGCCGGCGACCTGCGAGATCAGCACCTCGCGGCTCGGGATCGACGCCAGGGCCTTCACGCCCTCGACGTCGAGCGCCTTGCCCGCGTAGACGCCGGCCTTGATCACCAGCTTGTCATTGGCCTTGGCGAAGTCGGCCATCACTTTGGCCGCCGCCACCGCGTCTTCCGAAAAGCCGTAGATCAGCGGACCGGCCATGGCCTCGCGGGCGACCTCGAACGGGGTGCCGGCGACGGCGCGGCGCGCCAGGGTGTTCTTCAGCACGTGAAGATAGACACCCTTGGCGCGTGCGTCGACGCGCAGCTTGTTGAGGCTTTCCACGGTGAGGCCACGGTACTCGGCCAGCGCCAGCGTCTGCGACTTGGCGACCTGTGCCGCCACGTCCGTCACCACGGCCGCCTTCTCGTTGCGATTGAGACTCAAGGTCTGCTCCTCACATCACGTGCCCGCCCGCCTTCGCGGGTGGGGGCACACCGGACTTCAGCGACCTTCTGCATCGAACTCGGCCGTTGCCGGCGTCGTCCATCACAGCGGGTTCGCCATCTGCGCTGGCGTCGGCGCCGTCCTCGCGGACGGCCCCTCGATTAAGAGGCCCGAAGGCCTCGCCAGCGGTCTTCGATGACCTGCGGCACCCGCCGGGCGCCGCAGCCCACCAAACCATCGCCGCTGCGCCAGACTCGCGCGACGGCTTCGATCACGCTCAGGCCTGCGCGGCGGCGGCGATCGTCGCCGCGTCGACGCGCACGCCGACGCCCATCGTCGAACTGACCGCCACCTTGCGCAGGTACACGCCCTTGCTGCTGGCCGGCTTGGCCTTGTTCAGCGCGTCGAGCAGCGCCGCCAGGTTGCCCACCAGCTTGTCGGCCTCGAACGAGCGCCGGCCGATCGTGGCGTGGATGATCCCGGCCTTGTCGACGCGGAACTGGACCTGGCCGGCCTTGGCGTTCTTCACCGCGGTGGCCACGTCGGGCGTCACGGTGCCGACCTTGGGGTTCGGCATCAGGCCGCGCGGGCCCAGGATCTGGCCGAGCTGGCCGACCACGCGCATTGCGTCGGGCGAGGCGATGACGACGTCGAAGTTGATGTTGCCGGCCTTGACCTCGGCGGCGAGGTCGTCCATGCCGACGACGTCGGCGCCGGCGGCCTTGGCCTCCTCGGCCTTGGCGCCCTGCGCGAACACCGCGACGCGCTTGGTCTTGCCCGTGCCGTTGGGCAGCACGACGGCGCCGCGCACGACCTGGTCGGACTTCTTCGCGTCGATGCCCAGTTGCACCGCGACGTCGATCGACTCGTCGAACTTGGCGGTGGCGCACTCCTTGACCAGCGCCAGCGCGTCGCCGATCGGGTACAGCTTCGTGCTGTCGACCTTGCCCTGCTGGGTCTTGGCTTTCTTCGTCAGCTTGGCCATCGTCAGACTCCTTCGACCGTCACGCCCATCGAGCGGGCCGAGCCGGCGATCTGCTTCACCGCGCCATCGAGGTCGGCGGCGTTGAGGTCCTTCATCTTCGTCTTCGCGATCTCCTCGATCTGCGCGCGCGTGAGCTTGCCGACCTTGTCGAGGTGCGGGCGGCCCGAGCCCTTGTCGAGCTTGAGCACCTTCTTGATCAGCACCGTCGCCGGCGGCGTCTTGAGAATGAAGGTGAACGACTTGTCGGCGTACGCGGTGATCACCACCGGCAGCATCAGCCCGGGCTCCATGCCCTGCGTCTGCGCGTTGAACGCCTTGCAGAACTCCATGATGTTCAGCCCGCGCTGACCGAGCGCGGGGCCGATGGGCGGCGAAGGATTCGCCTTGCCCGCCGGCACTTGCAGCTTGATGAAGCCGACGATCTTCTTGGCCATGATGGCTCCTTACCGAGTTCGAACGCCGCCGGGCCTCGCGCCGCGGACGGCTCCTCGTCCTTCAGCCCTGGGGGATGTCGGCGCGCCGGGGCCGTGGCGGCGCGCCCGCGAACATCAAACCTTCTCGACCTGCGAGAAGTCGAGCTCGACCGGCGTCGCGCGGCCGAAGATGGTGACGCTGACGCGCACCTTCGACTTGTCGTAGTTGACTTCCTCGACGGCGCCGTTGAAGTCGGTGAACGGACCGTCCTTGACGCGCACCAGCTCGCCGACCTGCCACTCGACCTTGGGCCGCGGCTTCTCGACGCCTTCCTGCATCTGGTTGACGATCTTCATCACCTCGGCTTCCGAGATCGGCGCCGGGCGGTTCTTCGCGCCGCCGACGAAGCCGGTGACCTTGCTCGTGTGCTTCACGAGGTGCCAGGTGTCGTCGTCCATCAGCATCTCGACGAGCACGTAGCCCGGGAAGAAGCGGCGCTCGGTGACGGCCTTCTTGCCGTTCTTGAGCTCGACGACCTCCTCGGTCGGCACCAGGATGCGGCCGAACTTCGACTGCATGCCCGAGCGCTCGATGCGCTCGCGCAGGTTGCGCTCGACGGCCTTCTCCATGCCGGAGTAGGCGTGCACGACGTACCAGCGCAGCGGCGCCGCGGCGGCGGCGCCCTCCTGCTTGACGGCCTGCTCAGTCATCGTCATCACCTCTTCAACGCCAACCCAGCACGAGGTCGTACAGCACCCACTCGAGCGTCTTGTCGGTCAGCCACAGGAACAGCGCCATCACGAACACGAAGGCGAAGACGTAGCCCGTCATCTGCATCGCCTCCTTGCGCGTCGGCCAGACGACCTTCTTCGTCTCCTTGACCGCGTCGCGACCGAAGGCGATCAGCTGCTTGCCGCTCTCCGACGTGAAGAAGACGACGACGGCCGCCACGAGCAGGCCCAGCAGCGCCACGACGCGCAGCCACAGGTCCGACGACGCCAGCAGGTAGAACGCCGCGATCGCAGCCACGACGAGGAGCGCGGCGACGGCCAGCTTGGCCTTGTCGGCCGGGGTGCTGACGGTCTCGACGGAGGTGTTCGTGGACATGAAATCGCTTCGATGCTCTCGGCGCGGCGCCTCAGACGCGGCGCGCACCTTCAACGGCAAGGCCCGCCGGGCGATCGACTCGTCCGCGGGCCGGTCTGGCCGACGCGCGCGGCGCCTTGGCGCCGCCTCGCTTCAACGTGCGCGGCGCTCGCGCCGCGCGGTGGCAGGGGCAGAGGGAATCGAACCCCCAACCTTCGGTTTTGGAGACCGACGCTCTGCCAATTGAGCTATACCCCTGCGGCTTTGGCTTACTCGATGATCTTGGCCACGACGCCCGCGCCGACGGTGCGCCCGCCCTCGCGGAT
>JBBION010000035.1:0-15662 GCA_037443345.1 Rubrivivax sp.
CGAGCGCGAGCAGACGCTCAACCAGATGCTCGTCGAGATGGACGGCTTCGAGACCAATCTCGGCGTCATCGTGATGGCCGCGACCAACCGGCCCGACATCCTCGACCCCGCGCTGCTGCGCCCGGGCCGCTTCGACCGCCAGGTCTACGTGACGCTGCCCGACGTGCGCGGCCGCGAGCAGATCCTCAACGTGCACATGCGCAAGGTGCCGGTGGGGCAGGACGTCAAGCCCGACATCCTCGCGCGCGGCACGCCCGGCTTCTCGGGCGCGGACCTGGCCAACCTCGTCAACGAGGCCGCACTGTTCGCCGCGCGGCGCAACGGCCGCGTCGTCGAGATGGTCGACTTCGAGAAGGCCAAGGACAAGATCCTGATGGGCCCCGAGCGCAAGTCGATGGTCATGCCCGAGGAGGAGCGCAAGAACACCGCGTACCACGAGGCCGGCCACGCGCTGGTGGCGCGCCTGCTGCCCAAGACCGACCCGGTGCACAAGGTCACGATCATCCCGCGCGGGCGCGCGCTGGGCGTGACGATGCAGCTGCCCGAGGGCGACCGCTACAGCATGGACAAGCAGCGCATGCTGTCGACGATCTCGGTGCTGTTCGGCGGCCGCATCGCCGAGGAGGTGTTCATGAACCAGATGACCACCGGCGCCAGCAACGACTTCGAGCGCGCCACGCAGCTGGCGCGCGACATGGTGATGCGCTACGGCATGAGCGACGAGCTCGGGCCCATGGTCTACGCCGAGAACGAGGGCGAGGTCTTCCTCGGCCGCAGCATCACCAAGCAGGTGCACATGTCCGAGGCGACGATGCAGAAGGTCGACCGCGAGGTGCGCCGCATCATCGACGAGCAGTACGCCGCCGCGCGCAAGCTGATCGAGGACAACAAGGACAAGATGCACGCGATGGCCCAGGCGCTGCTCGAGTGGGAGACGATCGACGGCGAGCAGATCGAGGACATCATGAGCGGCAAGCCGCCGCGCCCGCCGAAGGACTGGACGCCGTCGGCGCCGCGCAGCCCCGGTGGCGGCACGCCGCCGGTCAACACCGACGGCGCTCCAGCGACGGCGTGAGCGCCGCTGCCTGACGGTTCCAGCGACGGGGCTTCGGCCCCGTCGTCGTTTTTTCGCGCTCTTGCGTGCTTGCGCACCCCCGGCATGACCCTCTGGCAGACCGCCCGCTTCGACGTCGACCTGTCGCGCCCGCGCGTGATGGGCATCGTCAACGTCACGCCCGACTCCTTCTCCGACGGCGGGCGCTACGGCGACGTCGCGGCGGCGTGCGCGCACTGCGACCGGCTCGTCGCCGAGGGGGCCGACCTGCTCGACATCGGCGGCGAGTCGACGCGCCCCGGCGCCGTCACGCCAAGCGCCGACGAAGAACTGGCGCGCGTGCTGCCCGTCGTGCGCCACGCCGTGACGCTGGGCGTGCCGGTGTCGGTCGACACCAGCGCGCCCGAGGTGATGCGCGCCGTGCTCGACGCCGGTGCCGACGTCGTCAACGACGTGCGGGCACTGGTGCGGCCGGGCGCGCTGGCCGCCGTGGCGGCCCACCCGCGTGCCGGCGTGTGCCTGATGCACATGCGCGGCGAGCCAGGGACGATGCAGCGGCACGCCGACTACGACGACGTCGTCGTCGACGTGAACGCCTTCCTGGCCGAACGGGTCGCCGCCGTGCAGGCCGCGGGCATCGACCGCGCACGCCTCGTCGTCGACCCCGGCATCGGCTTCGGCAAGACGGTGGAACACAACCTCGCGCTGCTCGCGCGGCAGCGCGAGCTGCTGGCGCTCGGCCGGCCGCTGCTGGTGGGCTGGTCGCGCAAGTCGACGCTGGGCGCCGTGACGGGCCGCGGCGTCGGCGAGCGCCTGGCCGCCAGCGTGGCGGCCGCGCTGATGGCCGTCGAGCGCGGCGCAGCGATCGTGCGTGTGCACGATGTCGCGGCGACCGTCGATGCGTTGAAGGTCTGGGGCGCGGTGGTGCAGGGCAGCGCGCCGGCGCCGGGGCCGGGGGGCACAATCGGGCGCTGACTTCGCCCCCGGGGCCCCCCGGGCGCACGGCGCCGCGCCCCCGACGACCATGAGCAGAACCTACTTCGGCACCGACGGCATCCGCGGCACTGTCGGCCGTGCGCCGATCACGCCCGATTTCATGCTCGCACTCGGCCACGCCGTGGGCCGCGTGCTGCGCCGCAGCGTCGGCCGGCCGACGGTGCTGATCGGCAAGGACACGCGCATCTCGGGCTACATGATCGAGTCGGCGCTCGAGGCCGGATTCGCCGCCGCCGGCGTCGACGTGCTGCTGTCCGGCCCGCTGCCCACGCCCGGCGTGGCCTACCTGACGCGCGCGCTGCGCCTGGATCTGGGCGTCGTCATCAGCGCCAGCCACAACCCCTACCCGGACAACGGCGTCAAGTTCTTCTCGGCACGCGGCGAGAAGCTGCCTGACGAGTGGGAGGCCGCCGTCGAGGCGGCGCTCGCCGAGCCCCCGCAGTGGGTCGACTCGGCCGGGCTGGGCCGGGCGCGCCGTCTCGAAGACGCGCGCGGGCGCTACATCGAGTTCTGCAAGAGCACGGTGCCGCACAGCTTCTCGCTGCGCGGCCTGAAGTTCGTCGTCGACGCCGCCCACGGCGCGGCGTACCACGTGGCGCCCGACGTGCTGCACGAGCTCGGCGCGCAGGTCGTCACGATCGGCTGCAGCCCCGACGGGACCAACATCAACGACGGCGTCGGCGCCACCGCGCCGCAGGCGCTGGTGGCCGCGGTGGCCGAGCACGGCGCCGACTACGGCATCGCGCTCGACGGCGACGCCGACCGGTTGCAGGTCGTCGACCGCCACGGGCGGCTGTACAACGGCGACGAACTGCTCTACGTGATGGCGACCGACCGGCTGGCCAAGGGCGAGGCGGTGCCCGGCGTCGTCGGCACGCTGATGACCAACTTCGGCGTCGAGCTCGCGCTCAAGCAGCGCGGCGTGCCGCTCGTGCGCGCCAAGGTCGGCGACCGTTACGTGCTCGAGGAGCTGGTCGCGCGCGGCTGGCAGCTCGGCGGCGAGGGCTCCGGCCACCTGATCGCGCTCGATCGTCACACCACCGGCGACGGCATCGTCAGTGCGCTGCAGGTCATGCAGGCGGTGTGCCGCAATGGGCACGACCTGGCCGGGCTGCTCGACGGGGTGCAGCTGTTCCCGCAGACGCTGATCAACGTGCGGCTGCCCGACGGCAGCGACTGGCGGTGCAACACGGCCCTCGCCGGCGAGCAGCAGGCGGTGCAGGCCGAACTGGGCGACCGGGGTCGGGTGCTGATCCGCCCCTCGGGCACCGAACCGGTGCTGCGCGTGATGGTCGAGGCCTGCGACGCCGAACTCGCGCAGCGCTGCGCGCAGCGTCTGGCGGCGGCGGCTGCACGCACGCCGCTGCCGGCGGCGGCTTGACGACCTGACGTGCCGGTGGTGCGTCCGGCGGGCGGGCCCGCCGGCACGCGCGTTGGCGCCTCTTGCATCGCGGGGTGGCTGCGAGTCCCGTCACGTGCGCGACGCCGGAAGGAAGCTATCGCCCAGCAATTTCCGATTGCGCTGATCGATGGCGCGTCATCGTCCGCCATCGTCAGGGTGGGAAGCACCATCTGGGTGGGCTGCGGTGCCGCGCGCCAAGGCCTCGCGCCTGTCACGAAGATCGCGATCGAATGTCACAAATATGACATGAACCCTCGCGACACTGCGTGCCAGGACGGAGACGGGCGCGTCTCCGGGTCTCTCTCCCCAACCCAGTGAGGTAGCCCCCATGAAGATGCATTTCCCGACCCTGGCGCTGGCCATCGCCGCGACGGCCGCCTACAGCGTGCCCGCGATGGCTCGCGACACGATCCAGATCGCCGGTTCGTCGACGGTGCTGCCGTTCGCGTCGATCGTCGCCGAGCAGTTCGGCAAGACCTTCCCGCAGTTCAAGGTGCCGGTCGTCGGCTCCGGCGGCTCGTCGGGCGGTCTGCGCCAGTTCTGCCAGGGCGTCGGCGCCAACACGATCGACATCGCCAACTCGTCGCGTCCGATGCGCCCGGCCGAGGTCGAGGCCTGCGTGAAGAACGGCGTGACCAAGATCATCGAGGTCAAGATCGGCTACGACGGCATCGTGTTCGCGTCGCGCCGCGACGGCGGCAAGTTCGCACTCGAGCCGAAGCACGTCTTCCTCGCCCAGGCCAAGGAGGTGCCGCAGGGCGGCCGCATGGTGGCCAACCCCTACACCCGCTGGTCGCAGATCGACGCCTCGCTGCCCGACCAGGAGATCGTGCTCGTGATCCCGGGCTCGAACCACGGCACGCGCGAGGTCTACGAAGAGAAGACGGTCATCCCGGGCTGCGAGTCGCTCGCCGAGGTCAAAGCGATGACGGACAAGAAGGCTCAGGAGACCTTCTGCAAGGCGATGCGCACCGATGGTCGCGTGATCGAGGTCGCGGGCGACTACACCGAGACGTTGGCGCGCCTGGATGCGCAGCGCACCGCGGTGGGTGTGTTCGGCCTGAGCTTCTACGACCAGAACCGCGACCGCCTGCAGGTCGCCACCGTCAGCGGCGTCACGCCGAGCGACCAGACGATCGAGAGCGGCCAGTACCCGGTGTCGCGTCCGCTGTACTTCTACATCAAGGACGCTCACGTCGGTGTGATCCCGGGCCTGCTCGAGTACGCGCAGTACTTCCTGACGCCGCAGGTGTCTGGCAAGAACAGCTCGCTCGACAAGGCGGGCCTGATCCCGCTGAGCGCCAAGGAGCGCAGCGAGATCACCGCCAACGTCCGCGCGCGCAAGGGCCTGAACTGAACTGAGCCCTGACTCCCGCGGGGCGGGGCCCGACGGTCCCGCTTCGCGTTTGTCGCCAGGGCACGGAGTTCGACGATGACCAATTTGACGGTGGCCGTGGTGCTGCTCGTGCTGGCGGCACTGGCCTACCAGATCGGGCTGACGCGCGGGCGCAGCGTCTCGGGCAGCAGGGCGGTGCGCGCGCACTCGCGCCCGGGCTACCACGGTGCGCTGGCCGTGCTGCGCGCCGCGGTGCCGGCAATCGTGGTGTACCTGCTGTGGAGCGCGTTCGGCCCGAATGTGATCCAGTCGATGGTGCTCGCGAGCCTGCCGCCCGAGGCGGTGCCGCCCGACGCGATGCAGCAGCGCGTGCTGATCCAGCGCATCGGCAACCTCGCCACCGGCTTCGGCCTGGTCGGCGAGGCGCAGCCGTTCGAGCAGGTGGCCGCGGCCTACATGTACCGCTTGACGGTCATCGGCCAGGCCGGTGTGGCGGCCCTGATGGCCACCGTCGCCGCACTCGGTCTGTTCTGGTCTTGGCGGCGCACGACACCGCAGACCCGCGCGCGCAACAAGGTCGAGCGTGCCGTGCAGACCGCGCTTATCGCCTGCTCGGCGGTGGCGATCTTTACGACGGTGGGCATCGTGCTGTCGATGCTCGGCGAGGCGCTGCGCTTCTTCCAGTTCGTCAACCCGCTCGACTTCTTCTTCGGTACGGTCTGGAACCCGCGCTTCGCGACGGTCGGCACCACCGGCCAGAGCGGCTTCGGCATGCTGCCGCTGATGGCGGGCACGCTGATGATCTCGGCCATCGCGATGCTGGTCGCGGTGCCGCTGGGCCTGATGACGGCAATCTACCTCGCCGAGTACGCGCCGCACCACGTGCGCAGCATCGCCAAGCCGATCATCGAGGTGCTGGCGGGCATCCCGACGATCGTCTACGGCTTCTTCGCGCTCGTCACCGTCGGCCCGTTCCTGTCGGCGCTCGGGGCGGCGTTCGGCCTCAACATCCGCGCGACGTCGGCGCTGACGGCTGGCGTCGTGATGGGCATCATGATCATCCCCTTCGTGTCGTCGCTGTCGGACGACATCATCACCCAGGTGCCGAAGTCGATGCGCGACGGCTCGCTGGCGCTGGGCGGGACGACGTCGGAGACGGTCGTCAAGGTCGTGCTGCCCGCGGCGCTGCCGGGCATCGTCGGCGCGATCCTGCTTGCCGTCAGCCGCGCGATCGGTGAGACGATGATCGTCGTTCTGGCCGCCGGCAACGCGCCGGTGCTCACCGCCAACCCGTTCGAGGCGGTGTCGACGGTGACGGTGTCGATCGTCAACCAGCTCACCGGCGACCAGGACTTCGCCAGTGCCCAGTCGCTGGTCGCGTTCGCGCTCGGTCTGACGCTGTTCGCGATGACGCTCGTGCTCAACGTGATCGCGCTGGTCGTCGTGCGCAAGTACCGTGAACAATACGAGTGAGCCGATGAACGACACCACCAGCGCCCCAGGCTACGCCGCGATCCGCCAGCGCGTCGAGGCGTCGCTGCGACGCCGCCGCAGCCAGGAGATGCGCTTTCGCGCCATCGGCATCGCCGCCGTCGCGACGGCGCTCGCGCTGGTGGGCATCCTGTTCGCGTCGATCCTTTCGAAGGGCCTGCCCGCGTTCTGGCAGGCCACGTTCGTGATGGACGTCCACTTCGATCCCGAAGTCGTCCAGGTCGGCCCGAAGCCGGTGAAGGAGCCCGGTGAAACCCCGGCGGCGTTCCAGCAGCGAATGGTCCAGTGGCAGACCGAGCTGGGCTTCGTCGACTTCGGTCAGCTGGTGACCAAGGCGATCGAGAACGTGCTGCCCGAGGCCGCCGACGATCCCGACGCCGCCGGCGAACTCGTGACCAGCGGCGAGCTGTTCGCGCTGCGCGACCTCGTCGTCAAGGACCCGTCCATCGTCGGCAAGACGGTGCGTCTGAACCTGCTGGCCGACGCCAACGTCGACGTCTGGCTCAAAGGAAACGTCGACCGCAGCCTGCCGGACGAGCAACAACAGCTCAGCGCGCAGGCGCGCGCCTGGGCCGACCGGCTCTACGCCAACGGCGTGATCCAGAACAAGTTCAGCACCGCGATCTTCATGAACACCGATTCGCGCAGCTCGCTGGCCTCGGCGGGTCTGGCCGGCGCGTTCATGGGTTCGCTGTTCATGATGATCGTCGTGATCCTGCTGGCGGTGCCGATCGGCGTCGCCTCGGCGATCTACCTCGAGGAATTCGCGCCGAAGAACCGGTGGACCGACCTGATCGAGGTGAACATCAACAACCTCGCTGCGGTGCCGTCGATCGTGTTCGGCCTGCTCGGCGCGGCGGTGTTCATCCTGTGGTTCAAGCTGCCGCTGTCGGCGCCGATCGTCGGCGGTCTGGTGCTCACGCTGATGACGCTACCCACCGTGATCATCGCCACGCGCTCGACCCTCAAGGCGATCCCGCCGTCGATCCGCGAGGCCGCACTCGGTGTCGGCGCGTCGAAGGTGCAGGCCATCACGGACCACGTCCTGCCGCTGGCGCTGCCGGGTATCCTCACGGCAACGATCATCGGCGTCGCGCAGGCGCTCGGCGAGACGGCGCCGCTTCTGCTGATCGGCATGAGCGCATTCGTGGCCAGCGTGCCGGCCACGCCGTTCGACCAGTCGACCGCGCTGCCGGTGCAAATCTACCTCTGGCAGGGAAACGAGCTGCGCAACTTCTTCGAGGGCCGCACGTCGGCGGCGATCATCGTGCTGCTGGCGATGATGCTCACGCTCAATTCGCTGGCGATCTGGCTGCGCAAACGTTTCGAGACGAGGTGGTGATGGCGATCAACATGGCACAGGCGACCCTCGGCAGCATGCAGGCGGCTCTGCCAGCCAGCCTCAGCGAGGCCAATGCGGCGGCGGGCGAGGTCAAGCTCGCGGCGCGCGAGGTTCGCGTCTTCTACGGCGCCAACGAGGCGCTGCACGGCGTCACGATGGACGTGATGTCCAACGAGGTTGTGGCCTTCATCGGCCCGTCGGGCTGCGGCAAGTCGACGTTCCTGCGCTGCTTCAACCGCATGAACGACACCGTCCCCGGCGCGCGCGTGACGGGCACGATCACGCTCGACGGACGCGACATCCACCAGGCCGACGTCGACGTCGTGCTGCTGCGTGCCCAGGTCGGCATGGTGTTTCAGAAGCCCAACCCGTTTCCGAAGTCGATCTTCGAGAACGTCGCCTACGGCCCGCGCCTGCACGGCCTGGCCGCGTCGAAGGGCGAGCTCGAGCAGGTCGTCGAGTCCAGCCTGCGCCGCGCCGGGCTGTGGGACGAGGTCAAGGACCGCCTCGACGCACCCGGCACGGGCCTGTCGGGCGGCCAGCAGCAGCGGCTGTGCATCGCACGCGCGATCGCGGTGAGCCCCGATGTGATCCTGATGGACGAGCCGTGCTCGGCGCTCGACCCGATCGCCACCGGCATCATCGAGGACTTGATCACCGAGCTGAAGAAGAACTACACGATCATCATCGTGACGCACAACATGCAGCAGGCCGCGCGCGTCTCCGACCGCACGGCCTTCTTCCACCTCGGCGACCTCATCGAGATGGGGCCGACGTCGCAGATCTTCATGAACCCGAAGCAGAAGCGCACCGAGGACTACGTGACGGGCCGCTACGGCTGACCCGGCCGCGGCATCGCGAACCAGGACCCCGGCCCGGAGGACACATCGATGAGCGACAAGCACATTTCCAGCCAGTTCGACGCCGACCTGCGCGACGTCTCGAGCCGCGTGCTCGAGATGGGGGGGCTGGCCGAATCGCAGGTCGCGCAGGCGATCTACGCGCTGACCCACTTCAGCGGCGAGACGGCCACCCAGGTGCTCCAGCAGGAGGACCGCATCAACCAGATGGAAGTCGAGATCGACTCCCAGATGCAGCGCATCATCGCAATGCGCCAGCCCGCGGCGGTGGATCTGCGGCTGCTGATCGCGATCTCGAAGGCGTCGGCCAACCTCGAGCGCGTCGGCGACGAGGCCGCGCGCGTCGCGCGCACGGTGCAGCGGTTGATCAACACCGGGGTGTCCAGCCGCCTGCGCCTGCCGGTGGCCGACCTGCAGTACGAGGCCGACCTCGCCTGCGCGCAGCTGCGCAAGGCGCTCGACGCCTTCGCGCGCCTGGACGCGAGCGCCGCGCTCGACGTGCTCAAGCACGACGACCAGATCGACCAGGAGTTCGACGGCCTGCTGCGCAAGCTCATCACCTACATGATGGAGGACCCGCGCATGATCTCTTCGAGCATCGACCTGGTGTTCGTCGCCAAGGCGGTCGAGCGCATCGGCGACCATGCGAAGAACCTCGCCGAGGCCGTGATCTACGTCGTCAAGGGCACCGACGTGCGCCACGTCACGGTGCCCGAGGTCGAGAAGGCCGTGCGCTGAGCGCAGCCGAGCCGTTTCAAGGGGGACGAAGATGAGCCGCGTGCTGGTGGTCGAAGACGAGGCCGCGATCGCCGAGCTGATCTCCATCAATCTGCGCCACGCGGGCTACGAGGTGACGCTCGCCGCCACCGCCGACCAGGCGCAGGCCGCGGTCGACGCCGTGCTGCCCGACCTCGTGCTGCTCGACTGGATGCTGCCCGGCCAGTCGGGGCTCGCGCTGGCCAAGCAGTGGCGCACGAGCGCGCGCACCCGGGAACTCCCGATCATCATGCTGACGGCGCGCAGCGAAGAGACCGACAAGATCAGCGGGCTCGACGCCGGCGCCGACGACTACCTGACCAAGCCGTTCTCGACCAAGGAGCTGCTGGCGCGGATCCGTGCCGTGCTGCGGCGCAAGGCGCCCGAGGCGCTCGACACCGCGGTCGAGGTCGGCGGGCTGCGGCTCGACCCGGCGACGCGGCGCGTGACGCGGGTCGCCGCCGACGGCGTGCGCGAGGTCAAGGTGGGACCGACCGAGTTCCGCCTGCTGCACTTCTTCATGACGCACCCCGAGCGCGTGCACAGCCGCGCGCAGCTGCTCGACCGCGTGTGGGGCGACCACGTGTTCATCGAGGAGCGCACCGTCGACGTGCACGTCAAGCGGCTGCGCGAGGCGCTGCAGCCGGTGCAGTGCGCGGGGCTGATCGAGACGGTGCGCGGCGCCGGCTACCGCTTCACGCAGCAGGTGGGCAGCGTCGCGGCGTAAGGGGCTGAGCGTGTCCTGGCTGCTGCCCCGGTTCGTCGCGCTGGTGCTGGCGACGTGGGCCGGCATGGTGCTTGGCGCGGAAGCGGGCGACAAGCTGGGCCAGTCGGCGCTGGGCATGGCCGTCGGTGCCGCGCTCGCGCTGGGGGTGATGGCCACGCTGGACGCGCTGCGCGCGCGGCGCGTGCTCGACTGGATGCGAGGCACGCTGCAGGGCAGCGCCCCGGTGGAGAGCGGCGTTTGGAGCGAGCTTGCCTATCGGGTCGAGCGGCTCGTGCGCGCGCGCGACCGCGCGCTGTCGCAGGAGCAGCTTCGGTTGGCGCAGTTCCTCCAGGCGATCGAGGCCTCGCCCAACGGCGTGCTGCTGCTCGACGCCGACGAGCAGATCGACTGGTGCAACGCGGTCGCGGCCGACCACTTCGGCCTGGACCCGGTGCGCGACCGCGGACAGCGCATGACGAACCTGCTGCGCGCACCGGCGTTCGTCGCGTACCTGCAGCAGGACCAGTTCGACCACGCGGTCGTCGTGCCCGGTCCGCTGGGCCGGCAGACGCTGTCGGTGCTGGTGAGGCCCTACGGCGACGGGCTCAAGCTCGTGCTGTCGCAGGACATCACCGAGCGCGAGCGCAACGACGCGATGCGGCGCGACTTCGTCGCCAACGTGTCGCACGAGATGCGCACGCCGCTGACGGTGCTCGCGGGCTTCGTCGAGACGATGACCACGCTGCCGCTGACCGAGGTCGAGCGCCAGCGCGTGCTCAGGCTGATGGAGCAGCAGACGACGCGCATGCAGACGCTGCTGACCGACCTCCTGACGCTGGCGCAGCTCGAGGGCAGCCCGCGTCCGCCGGCCGACCAGTGGACGGGCGTCGACGCGCTGATGGCGCAGGTGCGCGCCGACGGCGAGGCGCTCTCCGCCGGTCGCCACAGGCTGGCGTTCCACGTGCCGCCGGGCGGCGAGATCGCCGGCAGCGCCACCGAGCTGCTCAGCGCGGTCGGCAACCTCGTGACCAACGCCGTGCGTTACACGCCCGACGGCGGGCAGATCGACGTGCACTGGCGCGTGCGCGCCGACGGAGCGGGCGAAGTCGACGTCGTCGACACGGGCATCGGCATCGCGCGCGAGCACATCCCACGGCTCACCGAGCGCTTCTACCGCGTCGACGGCAGTCGCTCGCGCGACACCGGCGGCACGGGGCTGGGCCTGTCGATCGTCAAGCACGTCGTGCAGCGCCACGGTGGCGAGCTCGACGTGGCGAGCGAGCCGGGCAAGGGCTCGCGATTCCGCATCGTCGTGCCCGCGGTGCGCGTGCGCCAGCGTCGCGACACGCCGGCAGCGGCCGCCGCCGACGCGCCGCGCTGAGCGGCGCTCAGTCGACGCTCGCGGGCGCGCGACGGTAGACGCGTGTCGCGTCTCGCCGCTCGTCGGGGCGCTGCACGCGCGCCACCTCGACCCAGGCGGGGCCGGGGCGCACGTGCGTGCGCTGGCGCTCGCGCCGCAGCAGCACGTCGCAGGCGCCGGCGTCGGCCGCTGCGGGCCGGCCGTCGATGCGCCAGCGGCCGTGGATCTCGAGCGCCGCGATCGCCGCGCGGCCGACGTCGGGGGCGGCGATGCACGCGCCCGGCGGCACGTGCGGCGCGATGCGCGCCACCCACTCGCGGTCGCTGCGCACGTAGTCGAGCACGGGCAGCAGCAGCGTCATCACGAGCAGCCACGTCAGCGCCACGCCGCCGGCGGGCAGCACGAGGCTCTTCCAGAGCGCGGCCTGGTGGCGCGCGGTGCGCCAGCGCACCAGCCACACCCAGGCGGCGGTGCCGGCCAGCGCCACGCCGAGCGCGAGCGCCGAGAAGCTCGGCTCGTACCCGGTCGCCAGGCGCGCGACGTTGCGTGCCGGCGCGCCGGGCACGCCGAGGTGCAGCGAGGTGTAGACGCCCCACACCGCGATCGCACACGCCGAGAAGAAGAACACCGAGAACCAGTCGATCGCCGCGGCCGCACCGCGCTGGAGGGTGGGCAGCGCGAACGCGGCCAGCACCGCCAGGCTCGGCAGGCCGAGCATCAGGACTTCGTCGGCACCGCCCAGCGCGGTGCTCACGACCAGCGTGCAGGCGGTGACGGTCAGCGGCACCGCGATGTGCCGGTTGAGCAGGTGGTGCCGCCAGCGCCAGGCCGTCCACAGCGCGAGCAGCGACGCCGGCCACAGGAACCACAGCCACAGCCGCACGATGCCCAGCCACTGGTTCGGGTCGGCGCGCAGTCGCCAGTCGAACTTCCACGTCTGTGTCAGCGCGGCGGCGGCGACGGCCGCCGCGGTCGCCGCCAGCACCCACGGCACCAGCCGACGGACCTGCTCGTACGCCGACAGGCGGCACAGCACGACGCCGAGCCCGCCGAGCACCACCGCGATCCCGGGCGCGCCGCTGGCGGCCAGCAGGGGCAGGCCGGCCAGCGTCGCGGCGCGCGCGCGCTGGCGGCGAAACGGCGCCGCCGCCAGCGCCCACTGGAACAGCGCGACGCTGGCCAGCTGCATCAGCTCGGGCGTCGTCTCGTGCCCCAGCTGCAGCAGGCCGAGCGTGGCGATCAGCGCGAGCACGGCGCCGTCGGCCATCGCGCGGGCGTAGGCCACGGTGTCGGCCTCGCCGCCGAACGCGAAGGCGACGGGCTGCGCCGCCTCCGTGCGCGCGAGGTGGAACGTGGCGTACCACACCAGCCCCAGCGTCAGCGCCAGCAGCAGCGCGAACGGCACGCGCGCGGCCAGCTCGGCACCAAGCAGCGGCGACAGCAGCACGATGCTCGCGGCGCCGAGCCAGTGCGGCAGCAGGGCCTGCTCGAGCGGCAGCTGCCCGACCAGCGGCGCCAGCCACGGCGTGCGGCCCTCGGCCATCGCTGCCATGTAGCCGAACGCGGTGATGTCGGCGACGCGCCACGGGTCGCGCCCGAACACGCCCGGCAGCACGTAGGCGGCGCAGAAGAGCAGCATCGCCGCACGCGGCAGCCGCTGCGCGGCGCGCTGGGTGACCAGCGCCGGGGTCGGGGTGACGCTCACCGGCCGATGATGCCGCTGCGCGGCGCAGCCGTGGCAGCGCCCAAAGAACAAAGGGCAGCCGAGGCTGCCCCATCGCCGCGCATGACGCGCCGGGCGCGCCTCACTTCTTGAGGTGCGCGAACTTGTTGCGGAACTTCTCGACGCGCCCGCCGAGCGTGTCGACCGTCTTCTGCGTGCCGGTGTAGAACGGGTGCGACTCGCTCGTCGACTCGAGCTTGATCAGCGGCAGCTCGCGCCCGTCGTCCATCTTGACCGTCTCCTTCGTCGGCGCGCACGAACGCGTGACGAACTTGAAGCCGTTGGACAGGTCGACGAAACACACCTCGCGGTAGTTCGGGTGGATGCCTTCTTTCATGGGAAACCTCGTCGCTGCAGGGTGGGTAGCCACGTCGACCCATTCGACGCACTTGCCGGATGCGGGAAATCGCGCATTATAAGCGCGTCACCCGCCCCGTCTCATCATGTCGAAGAAGTCGAGGTTGCTCTTGCTCTGCTTCATCTTGTCGAGCACGAACTCCATCGCCTCGATCTCGTCCATGTTGTAGAGCAGCTTGCGCAGGATCCACGTCTTCTGCAGGATCTCGGGCTTGAGCAGCAGCTCCTCGCGGCGCGTGCCCGACTTGTTGATCAGGATCGACGGGTAGACGCGCTTCTCGGCCATGCGGCGGTCGAGGTGGATCTCGCAGTTGCCGGTGCCCTTGAACTCCTCGTAGATCACCTCGTCCATGCGGCTGCCGGTGTCGATCAGCGCGGTGCCGATGATGGTCAGCGACCCGCCTTCCTCGACGTTGCGCGCCGCGCCGAAGAAGCGCTTCGGGCGCTGCAGCGCGTTGGCGTCGACGCCGCCGGTCAGCACCTTGCCCGAGCTCGGCAGCACGTTGTTGTAGGCGCGCGCCAGGCGGGTGATCGAGTCGAGCAGGATCACGACGTCCTTCTTCAGCTCGACCAGGCGCTTGGCGCGCTCGATCACCATCTCGGCCACCTGCACGTGGCGCGCGGCGGGCTCGTCGAAGGTCGAGCTGATGACCTCGCCGCGCACCGTGCGCTGCATCTCGGTCACCTCCTCGGGCCGCTCGTCGACGAGCAGCACGATCAGGTGCACCTGCGGGTGGTTGGCCACCAGCGCGTGCGCGATGTGCTGCATCATCATCGTCTTGCCGGTCTTGGGCTGCGCGACGAGCAGCGCACGCTGGCCTTTGCCGATCGGCGCGATCAGGTCGATGATGCGGCTGGTGATGTTCTCCTCGGCCTTGAGGTTGTCGCGTTCGAGCCTGAACTGTTCCTTCGGGAACAGCGGCGTCAGGTTCTCGAACATGATCTTGTGCTTGTTCTCCTCGGGCGTCAGGCCGTTGACGCGGTCGACCTTGACGAGCGCGAAGTAGCGCTCGCCGTCCTTGGGCACGCGCACCTCGCCCTCGATCATGTCGCCGGTGTGCAGGTTGAAGCGGCGGATCTGGCTGGGCGACAGGTAGATGTCGTCGGTCGACGCCATGTAGCTGGTGTCGATGGAGCGCAGGAAGCCGAAGCCGTCGGGTAGCACCTCGAGCACGCCGTCGCCGAAGACCTGCTCGCCGGCCTTGGCGCGCTTCTTCATGATCGCGAACATCAGTTCCTGCTTGCGCAGCCGGCTGACGTTCTCGATCTCCAGCGCCTCGCCCATCTCGATGAGCTTGGACACGTGCATGGTCTTCAGTTCGGACAGATGCATGGAGGCATTCCCTTCGTGGGGAAGAGGGTGGGCCGGTGGGAGGCCGACCCCGCCGCGGCCCGTCGGGACCACGGCCGGCCCGGTGGGCCGTCGGCAAGGCGTCGAGGGTGATGCGCTTCGGTATCGACCCCGGCCGCCTGGCAGTCGGCGCCGGCGCGTGGGGCTCGAAGCGTTTAGTCGTCGACGGCGGGCTGCCGGGGCAACGCCCGCCGTCGATGCGCCGGATTATAGGTGGCCGTCGATGAAGGCCGTCAACTGCGCCTTCGACATCGCGCCGACCTTGGTGGCGGCGAGCTGCCCGTTCTTGAACAGCATCAGCGTCGGGATGCCGCGGATGCCGAACTTGGCCGGCACTTCGCGGTTCTCGTCGACGTTCATCTTCGCGACGCGCAGGCGCCCGTCGTAATCCTTCGAGACTTCGTCGAGGATCGGGGCAATCATCTTGCACGGGCCGCACCACTCGGCCCAGTAATCGACCAGCACCGGGCGGTCGGACTTCAGCACGTCGGCATCGAACGACGCGTCGGATACATGGGTGATCAGGTCACTGCTCATCGTCGGTCCTCACAGGCGCCACGCACGACGGCGGCAAGCAGCCCTCTGACGGGGCTCCAGGCCGGGACTCGCGACAAGGCAGAATGATTCTGACATAAAGCCTCGTGCGACGTGCCCGCCGCGCGTCGTGCCGGCGCTGCCACGGCCTGCCTGCCTTGCCTGCGATCGAACTCACCGACGGCGTCGTCGACGCCGGCGCCTGGCGCGTCTGGGCGCAGCGGGTGCGCCTCGAACTCGACGAGCGCGAGTTGCCGGCCGCCGACGCGGTCGTGCTGCTGCCGTTCGCCGAGCTGCTGCCGGTCGCGCGCGCGGCGTTTGCCGCCCTCGGCGGCTGGCAGCCGCGCGTCGAGACGACGCGCACGCTGGCCGAGGCGCTCGGTCCGCCGCCGCC
>JBBION010000036.1:0-15559 GCA_037443345.1 Rubrivivax sp.
GATGCCCGCCACCGCCGCCCCGGCGGCGCTGTACTCGGCGGCCGGCGCGGGCGAGCGCGGGGCGCTCGGCACGACGCAGGCCTGAGCGCCGCCAAACGCGGCGCGTCAACTCGGGCGCAGCGCGCCGGGCTCCGCCCCCGAGGCCGCCGGCCTCACTCCCGCACGACGTCGTCCTCGAAGCGCGTGCCCGCAGCCAGCGTCGCCCAGCCCGGATAGGTCGCCTCGAAGTCGGCGACGATGCGCGCCAGCGGCATGTCGTCGAAGCTGCCGCGCTGGTGCACGTACTCCATGTGGCGCTGGCCGGCGCGGTCGTACGGGTGGTACAGCGAGTCGTGCACGCCGTCGAAGTCGAGCGGCAGCAGCCCGAAGCGCTCGCACAGCTCGACGTTGAACGCCGGCGTCGCCTTGCGCCACGCGCCGTCGAGCCACAGGTCGACGTAGCCGTGCCAGATGAAGACGTCGGTGCCCATCGTGCGGCGCAGGCGCTCGGTGCTCAGGTGGTTGCGCACGTCGGCGTAGCCCACGCGCGCCGCGATGCCCGCCGCGCGCGCCGCCGCGGCCAGCAGCGCGGCCTTCGGCACGCACCAGCCGTGGCCGGTGGCGAGCACGGTGCTCGCGCGCATGCCCGCCGGCGACAGGTCGATGCGGTACGGGTCGTAGCGGATGCGGTCGCGCACGGCGAGGTACAGCGCCACGGCGCGCTCGCGCTCGTCGGCGCCCACGGCGTGTCGCTGCGCGAACGCGACGACATCGGGGTGGTCGCTGTCGATCAGCGCCGTCGGCGCCAGGCTGGCGGCATCGGGAGGGCCCGCAGCGGGCATCGCGTCTGTCATGGGGGTCGAAGCCTGGGATCAGCCATTGATTCGCTGCTCACCGCACCCCCGGCCGATCGACCGCCAAGCTCCAAGCGGCCGCCGCGGATCCGGCTTCGCCGGTCCGCTGGCGGCGCCCCCTCCTCGGGAGGGGGCGCGCGAAGCGCGTAGGGGCAGGCTCACATCATGCATTCCAGGCCTGCGCGACGAGGCGGATGTGCCCGGCGATGCCCGGGTCGGCGCCGGTGTCGAACGGGATCGTGAACTGGATCTGCCCGCCCTTGAGCTGGTCGTACGACAGCGCGTGGCGCGCCCGGTTCGCCGTCTCGCTCTGCCAGCCGTAGTGCACGACCCAGTCCTTGCCCGGCTGCGCCGGCGGCACCATCTCGACGACCGCGGTGTCGCGGAACAGGTAGCCGCCCTCGTAGTGCTCGTCGGCCCAGAACTTCTTGTCGACCTGGTAGTCGGGCACCCGCACGCCCACCGTCATCGCATAGGCGAGCGACGCGCGCTCGGGGTTGACGCGCGCGCGGTTGGCGAGGAACACGGTGGACAGGTACACGTTGCGGTCCCCGGGGCGCGTGCCGCCGGCGAGTTGCCCGTGCGTGCGGCACGCCGGCGAGTCCTCCTCGGCGACGCGCCGCGTCAGGTACCAGCGCTTGCCGCGCGGTCCGGCGAGCAGCTCGAACTGGTACAGCGCCTCGACCTTCTTGCCCTTCAGCGCCTTCGGCAGCCGCACCTCGTCGACGTCGACCCAGATGTCGACGCGCAGGTCGCCGAACAGGAAGCGCGCCAGGTTCTGGTACGCCTCCTCGCTGTTGACGATGCCGAAGAAGCCGCTGTGCGCGCGGTAGGCGTAGGCCGTGGGCGCCGGTCCCGTCATCTGGCCCGAGTCGTCGAGCCCCCACACGCGCGCGTTCTCGATGCGCACGAGGCCGTCGCTGCCGTGCCCGGCGAACGCGCGCGACAGCCCCATCGCGGCCTCGTAATCACCGCGGTTGGTGCCGACCATGCAGAAGAAGCGCTGCGACGGGAACACGCTCTCGGGCAGCAGGTCGACGCGCCTGAGCCGCTTGAACGGCTCGGCCAGGTCGAGGTACTTGGCCATGCGCTCGCGGTTGAAGGTGTCGATCTCGCTGGCCGTCAACCAGCCCGGCACGTTGATGCCCAGCGCCTCGATGCCGTTGTGCGGGGTGCCGTAGGTGAAGACCTTGTCGACGCAGCGCCGCGCCTTGTCGTCGCCCAGGCGCGCGTTCTGCAGGAACGCGCGCACGACGAGCCCGCCCATCGAGTGCGCGACCAGGTGGCAGCGGAACGTGGCGGGCGTGACGCCGTCGTCCTTGCGCGCGCACACCAGCTGGCGCACGCGCAGGATCAGGTCGCTCAGCCCCTTCGCGTAGACCTCGATCTCGCGCGCCTTGCCGTCGCCGAGCAGCTTCGAGCCCGAGTCGTAGTAGCGGTAGACGACGATCGAGCGGCGCGCGATGCCGGTGCCCGGCGCGCCGTCGGGGCCCGGCGGCGGCTGCCAGTCCGGGTCCGTGATGCCCAGGCCGTTCTCGTAGACGTCGCGGTAGCCGAAGTCGGTCGTCAGCCGCAGCAGCGGCGACTCGAAGACGAACTTCTTCGCCGGCGCGCTGCGGTCAACCGCGGCGCGGTACACGGTCGAGCCGGTGTTGAAGCCGCAGAACGGGTCGGCCGTGGTCTCGTCGCGCTCGCCGACGGTCATCGCGTAGCCGCGCACGTAGATGATCGGGTGGAACGCGTCGACCATGTCGCCTCCTCGCACCGGCGCGCGGCGCCGCGGGCGGCACGCCCGGGCTGCGCGGTGCGAGGATCAGCTTAACCGACGGCCGGGCGCGGCGCGACCGACCGGGCGACTCGAAGGGTCAGAACCGGAACGCCAGCCGCAGCCCGCCCCAGTGGCGGCCGTCGACGGTGATCGGCGCGGCGGCCTCCTTCATCACGACGAACTGGCCGCCGCCCATGTCGCGGCGGTAGGTCTGCAGCAGGAACGGGCGCTGGTTGCGCGCGCTGGACAGGCCCGTGCGGTCGTTGAAGATGCGCTTGCCGCGCGCGTTTGCGGTGTTCCACGCCACGTCGCCGGGGCGCTGCGGCTGGTTGTACTTGCGGTTGTGGCAGGGGATGTAGCCGTTGCGGTCGACCGCGATGCAGAACACGATCTTGTCCGACGTCTCGAGCACCTTCTCCTGCACCTGCGGGAACAGCCGCTCGGCCAGCGCGACGAAGCGCGTCAGGTGCTGCTGCGGGTCGGTGCCGGGGATCGGCGCGTAGTGCTCGTCGAACAGGTCGGCGCTGGCGATCGCGCCGCTGCGCAGCGCGCCCTCGAGCAGCTGCGAGATCTGCTCGGCCGCCTGCTGCGCGGCGCGGATGTACCGCGAGTCCTCGGTCTCGACGCCCGCGTCGGCGACCATCTCGATCAGCGCCTCGCTCGCCTTCAGGAACGCCTCGCTGCGCCCGAGCGCGCTGTCGAGCGCCTTCGCGCTGGCGCGCATGTCGGCCTCGATCGTGCCCATCTGGCGGTTGACGTCGGCGACCACCTCGCGGCTGCGCTGCGCGGCCTCGGCGATGCGCGCGACGCCGGCGTCGACCTGCGCGAGCGAGCGGTGCACGGCACCGGCGTCGTCGCCGCCGCCGTGGCGCGACTGGATCTCGCGCGCGAGCGCCGCGATGCGCCCGTCGAGCCGGCCGACGGTGTCCATGATCAGCTTCGACGACTGCTCGACCTGGGCCGCCAGGTCCTTGACCGCGTCGGCGACGACGCCGAAGCCGCGCCCGGCCTCGCCGGCGCGCTTGGCCTCGACGCTGGCGTTGAACGCGACGAGCCGCGTCTGCAGCGCGATCTGCGTGATCTCGCCGGCCGCGCCGGCCACCTCGCGCAGCGTGTCGACGATGCCGGCGACCTCGCCGCCCACCGCCTCCACCGCGTCGCGCGCGCCGGCCACCGCGGCCGAGCCCTGCGCGGTGTGCGCGCCGATGGCCTGCTGCACCTCGGAGACGTCGTGCAGCCGCTGCGCGAGCGCCTGCACCGACTGCGCGAGCCGCACCGAGGCCTTCTGCGTGTCGTCGATGACGCCGCGCACCTCGGCCGCCTCGCGGCCCAGGTGCGCCGTCTCGCGCGCGAGCCGGTGCACGAGGGCGTCGTCGGTGGCGGGGGCGGTCGCGGCGGGTACGGCTGCCACGTCGCGCGTCGGCGCGGCGGCCGCTCGGGCGCGGAACAGGGTCAGCATCGGTCGGTCTCCTGTCGTCGTGGTCGTCGTCTCACCACTCGCGCAGCCGCGCGCGCAGTCGCGCGATGCTCTGGCTGTGCAGCTGACACACGCGGCTCTCGGTCACGCCGAGCACGGCCGCGATCTCCTTGAGGTTCATGTCCTGCTCGTAGTACATGCTCATCACGTACTGCTCGCGCTCGGGCAGGTTCTTGATCGCCTCGACGAGTGCCTCGCGCATGCGGCGGTCCTCGAGCAGGCCCATCGGGTTGGCGTCCTCGTCCGCGACGTGGCGGTCGAGGTAGCTGTCGTCGCCGTCGTCGCCGCTCATGTCCTCGAGGTAGACGAGCTGCGTGCCGCGCACCTTGCCGAGCAGTTCCTGGTACTCGGGCAGGCTCAGCCCCATCTCCTTGGCGATCTCGCCCTCGCTCGGCGCGCGGCCGAGCCTCTGCTCGAGCTTGTGCACCGCGGCCTCGATGCTGCGCTGCTGGCGGCGGTTGCCGCGGCTCATCCAGTCGCTGCCGCGCAGCTCGTCGAGCATCGCGCCGCGGATGCGCTGCGTCGCGAAGGTCTCGAACTGCACGCCCTGCGCGGCGTCGAAGCGGCCCAGCGCGTCGTTGAGCCCGATCATGCCGACCTGGATCAGGTCGTCGATCTCGACGTTGGCCGGCAGCTTGGCGATCATCTGGTGCGCCAGCCGGCGCACCAGCGGGCTGTACTGCTTGAGCAGGGCGCTGTGGTCGAGTCTGCCTTTGGCGGTGTACATCGGTCGGGCTCCGGGGTCAGTTCCACGCCGGCACGCGGTCGGCCGGCGCGACGGGGAAGCGGGCCGCGGGTGCGGCGTTGGGCGCGTCGGGCGCCTCGAGCAGTGCGTGCGCCAGGCGCAGCAGTGCAGCGTCGGGCGCCTCGCCGGGCTCGGCAGCCGGGTCGACGACGGCCCAGTCGTGCAGCGCGGCGCCGACGAAGCGGTCGGCGCAGTCGGCGAGTTGCGGCGCGATGCGCTCGCGCCGCGCCGAATTCGGCGCCGCTGCCAGCAGCAGGTCGAACGCGAGCCAGCCGTTGCGCAGCGCGAGCAGCTTCAGGCTCGCGTAGGCGTCGGTGACGCTGGCCGGCTGGTCGGCGGCCATCAGCACCGGGCGCACGGCGCGGCGCATGAACAGCCGCGCGAGGTCGCTCGCGCCGGCGTGCACGACGACGGTGTCGGCCTGCGGCGCGGCTTCGGCCAGCGCGACGAGCAGCCCGTCGGCGCAGCCGCGCGTGTCGACGTGGCGCATCGGCAGCCCGCGCGCCGGCAGGTACGACAGGTGCGGCGCCAGCGGCTCGATGCACGCGCCCAGGTCCAGCCAGGCGAGCTCGGGCGCGGCGGGCGACGTCTCGGCGGCGTCGACGACGAGCACGTGGCGCCCGAGCGCGGCGAAGGCCGTCGTCAGCCGTTCGATCAGCACGCCGGCGAACGGCACACGCGCGTTCGCGGCGAGTGCGACGAAGCTCGCGCGCGACGCGGCGAACAGACGGCGCAGGCCGTCGGCCTGGTCGAGCGGGCCCGGGCGCGAGGCGTAGAAGTCGGTCATCGGCGGTGGCGCGGCCAACGGGTCAGGCGTGCAGCGACGTCGCGCCACCGGCAGCGGGCATCGTGGCGAACACGAGGTTGACGTCGTCGCGGCCCATCTGCCACGCGCCGGGCGCGCTCGCGCGCAGCGCGCGCTGCACCAGCGCCTGCGCCGACAGGCGGTGCCAGTCCTCGGGCACGCGCTGGCCGTTGGCCACGCCCATCACGTGCGCCTTGTGGCGGATCAGCGCGTCGAGCGCGGGGCCGAGCTTGACCGCCTCGTCGATCTTGCTGAGCACGACGCCGCGGCACGCGCTGGCGCGCCACGACAGCAGCACGTCGTCGATCGTCTCGCCCTGCGCCGACGCATTGACGACCAGCAGCTTCTGGATGCTGCGGTGCTGCAGCATGTCGAGCAGTTCGCGCGTGCGCGTGTCGCGCTGCGCCATGCCGGCCGTGTCGATCAGCACCATCTTCTTGCCCGACAGCAGGTCGAGCAGGTCGTCGAGAGAGGCGCGGTCGTGCGCGGTGTGCACCGGCACGCCGAGGATGCGGCCGTAGGTGCGCAGCTGCTCGTGCGCGCCGACGCGGTAGGCGTCGAGCGTGATCAGGCCGAGCGCGCCGGCGCCGTGGCGCGTCGCGAACGCCGCGGCGATCTTCGCGGTGGTCGTCGTCTTGCCGACGCCGGTCGAGCCGATCAGCGCGAACACGCCGCCCAGGTCCTCGAGCGCGGGTTCCTGCTCGGCGGCGGCGAGGTTGCGCTCGAGCACGCCGCCGGCCCAGGCCATCGGGTCGGCCGCGTCGGCGGGCAGCGCCTCGCCGAGCTTGCGGATCAGCCCCGGCGAGAAGCCCGCGTCGAGCAGCTTCTGGCTCAGCAGCGCCTGCGCCGGGCTCTTCTGCAGCTTCTCCATGAACGCGAGCGCGCCGAAGCGCTGCTCGATCAGGCCCTTCATCGCGCGCAGCTCGTTCATCATCTCGGCCTGCTCGCGGCGCGCGGTGCGGTCGGCATGGCGGTCGACGTCGGCCGGGGCCAGCAGCGTGTCGAGGCGGATCTCGTCGCGCCGCACGGGGGCGCTGCGCGCCGCCGGCGCCGCGGCCGCGGCCGGCATCGCCGACGTCGACGACGTCGCGAACGGCTCGACGGCCGGGGCCGACGGGCCGGCGCTGCTGCGCACCGGCGCCACGGCGGCGGGCGCCGCGCTCGGCGCCGCCGCGGGCGACAACGCGACTTGCCGGCGCTTGAGCATGCGCTCGCGCACGTAGTCCTGGAACGACAGGGTGCTCATCGCGAGGCGCTCGACGTCGCGCCCGACGTCGGTGTCGATGTCGGCGTCGGGCTCGGGGCTCTGCGTCGGCGCGAACTCGCGCTCGAGGTCCATCCGCGGCTCGACGCGCTCCTGGCGCTCGCGGCGATCGGCGCGCGCGGCCGTGCGCGGCTCGGCACGGGCGGGCGCCACCACCGCCGCCTTGGGCGCCGACTGCGCGAGATGCTCGATGTGCTGCAGGCCGTCGCTGGCCATCGCCAGCACCTCGACGCCTTCGGCGCAGGGCTTGGTCGACAGCACGACGGCGTGCTCGCCGAAGGCCTGGCGCACGCCCTGCAGGGCCTCGCGCGAGGTGCGGCCGGTGAAACGCTTGACGTTCATGTCGCAGCTCCCAGGATCGAGCCGATCCGGATCGTGTGGGTGTCAGGGATCTCGCTGTGCGCCAGCACCTTCAGCCGCGGCGCGGCGCGCTTGAGCAGCTGCGCCATCGGCACGCGGATCGGGTCGGGTACGAGCAGGCACGCGGGCACGCCGAGGTCCTCCTGCTGGCGTGCGACGTCGGCGGCGCTGCGCGCCAGCGTGTCGGCGATGCCGGGGTCCAGCGCGGCGCCGTGCGGGCTGGTCAGCGCCTGCGTGACCAGGCGCTCGAGCTCGGGCTCGATCGCGATCACGTCGAGTTCCTTCACGGCCCCGTAGATCTGCTGCACGATGGCCGGGGCGAGGTGGATGCGCACGCGGCGGGCCAGCTCGGCGGCGTCGGTCACGGTCGAGGCATGCTCGGCCAGGCATTCGACGATCGAGCGCAGGTCCCGGATGTGCACGCCTTCCTCGAGCAGCAGTTGCAGCACCTTCTGCAGCGTGGCGATTCCGACCATCTTGGGGATCACGTCTTCGATCAGCTTGGGCGCCAGCTTCGTGACGTGGTCGACAAGCGCCTGCGTCTCCACGCGGCCCAGCAGCTTGGCGGCGTGGACCTGCATCAAGTGTGAGAGGTGGGTCGCGACGACGGTCGCGCAATCAACGACGGTGAACCCGGCCATTTGGGCCTGCTCGCGCACGCGCTCCTCGATCCACACCGCGGGCAGCCCGAACGCCGGGTCGGTGGTGGTCGTGCCGGGCAGCCGCTGCGTCGCGCCGCCCGGGTTGATCGCCAGCAGCATGCCGGGGAAGGCCTCGCCCTCGCCGACGACGGCACCGCGCAGCGTCACGCGGTACACGCTGGGCTTGAGGTCGAGGTTGTCGCGGATGTGCACCGGCGGCGGCAGGAAGCCGACGTCCTGCGCGAACTTCTTGCGCACGCCCTTGATGCGGCCGAGCAGGTCGCCCTGGCGCGCCTTGTCGACGAGCGCGATCAGCCGGTAGCCGACCTCGAGGCCCAGCGTGTCGACCGGCACCAGGTCGTCCCAGCTCGCCTCGGCGTTGGCCGGGGCGACCTCGGCGGCGGTGGCCGCGGGTGCGGCGGCCTCGCGCTGCGCGCGCCGGTGCAGCGTCCACGCCAGCGCACCGATCGCGCTGCCCAGCAGCAGGAACACGACGTTGGGCATGCCCGGGATCAGCCCGAGCGCGCCGACGATGCCGGCCGCGATCGCCAGCGCCTTGGGCGAGTCGAACATCTGCGCGCGGATCTGCGTGCCGATGTCCTGGCCCTTGCCGACGCGCGTGACGACCATCGCCGCGGCCACCGAGATCAGCAGCGCCGGCACCTGCGCGACGAGCGCGTCGCCGACCGCGAGCAGCACGTAGTTGCTCGCCGCGTCGCCGGCCGACAGCCCGTGCTGCAGCATGCCGATCAGGAAGCCGCCGATGACGTTGATGACCAGGATCAGCAGGGCCGCGATCGCGTCGCCGCGCACGAACTTGCTGGCACCGTCCATCGAGCCGAAGAACTCGGCCTCCTCGCCGACCTCGGCGCGCCGGCGCTTGGCCTCGGCCTCGTCGATCAGGCCGGCGTTGAGGTCGGCGTCGATCGCCATCTGCTTGCCGGGCATCGCGTCGAGGGTGAAGCGCGCGCCCACCTCGGCGATGCGCTCGGCGCCCTTGGTGACGACGATGAAGTTGATGACGACCAGGATCGCGAACACGATCAGGCCGACCGCGAAGTTGCCGCCGATCAGGAAGTGCCCGAAGCTCTCGATCACGCGCCCGGCCGCGCCGGTGCCGGTGTGCCCTTCCATCAGCACGACGCGCGTCGAGGCCACGTTGAGCGACAGGCGCAGCAGCGTCGTGATCAGCAGCACCGCCGGGAACGCCGCGAACTCGAGCGGCTTGCGCATCTGCGCGGCGACCATCATCACGACCAGCGCCAGCGCGATGTTGAACGTGAACAGCAGGTCGAGCGCGAACGGCGGCAGCGGCAGCACCATCATCGCCAGCACGAGCACGACGAACACCGGCGCCATCAGCGCCTTGGCCGTCGCGGCGCCGGAGCCGCCGGTCTCGCCGCCGAACCACGACTGCACCTGCTGCACGAGCGCGTTCATGCGTCAGCCCCCTCGCCGGCGGCCGGGCGGCGATGCGGATCGAGCTCGGGCGGCACCGGCAGCGGCGGCAGGTCGCGCTCGGCGAAGTCGCCGACGCGCCCGCGACCGAGCGCGTCGCGCAGGCGGTAGACGTGGGCGAGCACCTGCGCGACGGCGGCGAACAGCGCCGCGGGCACCTCGCGGTCGATCTCGGTGTGCGCGTACAGCGCGCGCGCCAGCGGCGGCGCCTGCAGCACCGGCACGCGCGCCTCGCGTGCGAGGTCGCGGATCTTCAGCGCGAGCAGGTCGGTGCCCTTGGCGACGACGCGCGGCGCGGCCATCGCGCGCTCGTCGTACGTCAGCGCCACGGCGTAGTGCGTCGGGTTCATCACCACCAGGTCGGCGCCGGCGACGGCGGCGAGCATGCGCGTGCGCGACATCTCGCGCATGCGGGTGCGGATGCGGCCCTTGACCTCGGGGCTGCCCTCGGTCTCCTTCATCTCCTGCTTGACTTCCTGGTGGCTCATCTTCAGCCGCTCGCGCAGCAGGTGGCGCTGCAGCGGCACGTCGACGAGCGCGAAGCCGGCCAGCGCCAGCGCCAGCAGCGCGAGGCCGCCGAAGAGCAGGCCCGACGCCTCGCCGAGCGCCGCCGGCAGCGGCAGCGCGAGCACCTGCTGGATCTCGCCGAGCTTGGCGTGCAGGTACAGCGCGCCGATCGTGCCCAGCACGAGCGCGAGCACGCTGCCCTTGAGCGTGTCGGTGAGCTGCTGCTTGGAGAACATGCGCCCGAAGCCCGAGATCGGGTCGAGCTTGGACAGCTTGGGCGCGAGCGGCTTGGCCGTGAAGTTCCAGCCGCCGGCCAGCGTTGCAGCCGCCACCGCGAGCGCGATCACCAGCGCACCCAGCGCCAGCACGACGCCGCCAGCCTGCCAGACGAAGTGCTCGAGGTGCTCCGTCATGCGCCGCGGGTCGGCGACCAGCGCGGGGTCGATCCGCAACCCGTCGGCCATCCACTCGCGCAGCAGGCCGGTCAGCAGCGGCGCGACCAGCAGCAGCGTGCCGAGCGAGCCGGCGACGACGGCGAAGTGCCCGAGGTCGCGCGAGCGTGCGACCTGCCCCTCCTCGCGCGCCTTGCGGATCTTGCGCGGGGTCGCGGGCAGCGTCTTGTTCTGGGTGGACTCTTCGGCCATGGCGGCAGCGGGGGAACGCACGGCATGTTGCCGGCCGGGGGCGCCGACTTGAGGCCGATAAGCGGGCGAAACGGATCGATGTTCCGACCGCGGTTACAGGTCGGCGGACTCGGCCGCCGGCGCGTCCGGGACGACCGCTGTCACGCCGGCGCGTCTACACTGGCGAAATGAACGATCCGGTACATACCCGCGCGCCGACGCCGCCCGCGACGCCCACGCGCGCCAAGCGTGGGCGGCCGCGCGGCGACTTGGGGGGCGGCCACGACCCGGGCCACACGATCGCCGACATCGTCGCCGTGGCGACGCGCGAGTTCGCCGAAAAGGGACTCGCCGGGGCGCGCATCGACGACATCGCCGAGGCCATGCGCACCAGCAAGCGCATGATCTATTACTACTTCGGCAGCAAGGAAGGGCTGTACGTGCGCGTGCTGGAGGAGGCGTACCGCCGCATCCGCGCGATCGAGGCCGGCCTGCAGCTCGAGGACCTCGCGCCCGAGGACGCGCTGCGCCGGCTGGTCGGCTTCACGTTCGACTACCAGCTCGCCAATCCGGACTTCGTGCGGCTGGTGATGAACGAGAACATCCACCGCGGCGCCTACCTCGCGCAGAGCGACGTCATCCAACAGCTCAACGTGCCGGCCATCGAGGCCGTGCGCGGCGTCATCGAGCGCGGCGTGGCCGCCGGCGCGTTCCGCCGCGGGATCGACGCGCTCGACGTGCACACGTCGATCAGCGCGCTGTGCTTCTTCAACGTGTCGAACCGGCACACGTTCTCGCTGATCTTCCGCCGCGACCTCGACACGCCGAAGGCGATCGCCGAACGGCGCGACCAGATCGTCGAGATGGTGGTGCGCTACCTGCGCAAGGCGCCGTGACGGCCCACCAGGGTTTGCCCTATATCTAGAACTAACTAGTTCGTACATTATTGGTCCGCGGGAGCCTCGACGCTCCGCACCCCGCACGAAGACGCCCCGACCCGGGCGCGAAGGAGACCACGGCGTGACCCGCTGGATCGACCGCTACTGCCGCCTGCTCGACGCGCTGATCGCGCTCGCGCTGGCGGTGATGGTCGTCCTGGTCTTCGGCAACGTCGTGCTGCGCTACGCGTTCAACTCCGGCATCACGGTGTCGGAGGAGCTGTCGCGGTGGCTCTTCCTGTGGGTCACGTTCCTCGGCGCCGTCGTCGCGCTGAAGGACCATGCGCACCTGGGCACCGACCTCGTCGTCGCACGACTGCCTCGGGCGCTGCGCCGCCTGTGCCTCGTCGTCGCGCAGGCGCTGATGCTGTGGGCCACCTGGCTGCTGCTGCAGGGCAGCCTCGCGCAGACGCGCATCAACTGGGACGTCGCCGCCCCGGTCAGCGGACTGTCGGTGGGCTGGTTCTACGGGGCGGGCGTCGCGTTCGCGGTGCCGGCGCTGGGGCTGCTGGCGCTCGACCTGTGGCGCGCGCTGACCGGCCGCACGACCGACGCGCGCGTCGGCGAGGAACGCTGAACCCGGGGCCCGGCGATGACGGTGCTCGTCTTCCTCGGCTCGCTGCTCGGCGCGATGGCGCTGGGGATCCCGATCGCCTACGCGCTGCTGCTGTCGGGCATGGCCCTGATGTGGCACCTCGACCTGTTCGACGCGCAGATCCTCGCGCAAAACGTGATCAACGGCGCCGACAGCTTCCCGCTGCTGGCGGTGCCCTTCTTCATGCTCGCCGGCGAGATCATGAACGCCGGCGGGCTGAGCCGGCGCATCGTGACCCTCGCGCTGACACTGTTCGGCCACGTGCGCGGCGGGCTCGGCTACGTGACGATCCTCGCCGCGTGCCTGATGGCGGCACTGTCGGGCTCGGCGGTGGCCGACACCGCGGCGCTGGCCGCGCTGCTGCTGCCGATGATGGTCAAGGCCGGTCACGACAAGGCGCGCGCCGGCGGCCTGATCGCGTCGGCCGGCATCATCGCGCCGGTGATCCCGCCGTCGATCGGCTTCGTGATCTTCGGCGTCGCGGCCAACGTGTCGATCACCAAGCTGTTCCTCGCCGGCATCGTGCCGGGGCTGCTGATGGGCCTGGCGATCGCCGTCACCTGGTGGCTCGTCGCACGGCGCGAGGGCGCGACGCCGCCGCCCAGGGCCTCGCGCGCCGAGATGCTCAAGGCACTGCGCGAGTCGACGTGGGCGCTGTTCCTGCCGGTGATCGTGCTCGTCGGCCTGAAGATGGGCGTGTTCACGCCGACCGAGGCCGCGGTGGTCGCCGCGGTCTACGCCCTGTTCGTCGCGACCGTCGTCTACGGCGAGATGCGCTTCAAGGAGCTGTACGCGGTGTTCGTCGCCGCCGCACGCACCAGCGCCGTGATCATGTTCCTCGTCGCCGCGGCGATGGTCTCGGCGTGGCTGATCACGGTGGCCGCGCTGCCGCAGCAGATGATCGCGCTGCTGCAGCCGCTGCTCGACAACCCGACGCTGCTGCTGATCGCGATCATGCTGCTCGTGATCGCGATCGGCACCGCGATGGACATGACGCCGACGATCCTGATCCTGACGCCGGTGCTGATGCCGGTGGTCAAGGCCGCCGGCATCGACCCCGTCTACTTCGGCGTGCTGTTCATCATGAACAACGCGATCGGCCTGATCACGCCGCCGGTGGGCACCGTGCTCAACGTCGTCGCCGGCGTCGGGCGCATGCCGCTGGACCACGTGATCCGCGGCGTGTGGCCCTTCATGCTGGCCCAGTTCGGCGTGCTCGCGCTGCTGATCGCGTTCCCGTCGATCGTCCTCGTCCCGATGCGCTGGCTCACGAGCTGACGCGGACTCACCCCCCCAACCACCAGGAGACGCCCCATGCCCCGTTTCACCCGCCGCACCGCCGCCGCGCTCGCCGCGCTGCTGCCGCTCGCGCTCGCGTCGACCGCCACGCTCGCGCAGGACATCAAGGAGCGCACGTTCAAGGTCGCGCAGCAGAACCCCAAGGGCCACCCGCTGGTCACCGGCGCCGAGAAGTTCGCCGAGATCGTCGCCGCCAGGAGCGGCGGCAAGCTCAAGGTCAACCTGTTCCCCGGCGGCACGCTGGGCAGCGACGCGGCCAGCGTCTCGGCGCTGCAGGGCGGCACGATCGAGATCGTGGTGCTGAACTCGGGCATCCTCGCGTCGCAGGTCAAGGAGTTCGCGGTCTACGACTTCCCGTTCATGTTCGCGACGCCGCAGGAGGCCGACGCCGTCGTCGACGGACCGTTCGGCCAGAACCTGCACGCGAAGCTGGCCGACAAGGGCATCGTCGGGCTGGCGTACTGGGAGCTGGGCTTCCGCAACCTGACGAACAACCGCCGCGCGATCAACAGGGTCGACGACATCGCAGGCCTCAAGCTGCGCGTCATCCCCAACGCGATCAACGTCGACTGGGTCAAGGCGCTGGGCGCCAACCCCACGCCGCTGGCGTTCCCCGAGTTGTACGCCGCGCTCGAGCAGCGCGCGATCGACGGCCAGGAGAACCCGCTGTCGGTGATCCTCGCCAACAAGTTCTTCGAAGTGCAGAAGTTCCTGACGCTGACCAACCACCAGTACAACCCGCAGTCGGTGATCTTCAGCAAGAGGGTGTGGGACGCGCTGTCGGCCGACGAGAGGAAGATCCTGCAGGACGCCGCCGTCGAGGCCGGCCGCTTCCAGCGCCAGGTCTCGCGCGATGCCGCCGCCGGCCAGCTCGCCGAGCTGAAGAAGCTCGGCATGACGGTGACCGAGCTGCCGCCGGCCGAGATGGCCAGGCTGCGCGACCTGATGAAGCCGGTGATCGACAAGCACAGCGAGTCGGTCGGCATCGAGACGGTCAAGGCGATGCAGGCCGAGATCGCCAAGGTGCGCCGCTGAGCGGCCACGCCGGGGAGACCGCCCGATGAGCCCCGACGCCGTCGCCGAGCGCGCCGCGTGCCCCGCGGTGGGCGAGCGCAAGCTGCTCGTCGGGCTCATCGGCGCCGGCATCCAGCGCTCGCTGACGCCGGCGATGCACGAGGAGGAGGCACGCCACCACGGCCTCGCGCTGCACTACCAGCTGATCGACCTCGACCGCACGCACGCGGGCGTCGAGATGCTGCCGACGCTGCTCGCCGCGGCCCGCACGATGGGCTTCGCCGGGCTCAACATCACGTACCCGTGCAAGCAGGCGGTGATCCCGCTGCTCGACGACCTGTCGGAGGAGGCGCGGGCGATGGGCGCCGTCAACACCGTCGTCTGCCGCGACGGGCGGCTCGTCGGGCACAACACCGACGGCTCGGGGTGGGCCTGGGGCTTCGGGCGCGCGCTGCCCGGCGCCGACCTGTCGCGCGTCGTGCTGCTCGGTGCCGGCGGCGCCGGCTCGGCGATCGCGCACGCGGTGCTGCGGCTGGGCGCCCGACACCTGGCGATCGTCGACCACGACGCGCGCCGCGCCGCCGAGCTGGCGGCGAGCCTCGGTGCGGCCTACGGCCGGGCACGCGTGGACAGCGCCGACATCCACGCCGCGATGGCCGACGCCACCGGCCTGATCCACGCGACGCCCACCGGGATGGCCAAGCTGCCCGGGCTGCCGCTGCCGGGCGGACTGCTGCACCCGCGGCTGTGGGTCAGCGAGATCGTCTACTTCCCGCTCGACACCGCGCTGCTGCAGGCCTCGCGCGCGCGCGGCTGCGCCACCGCCGACGGCGGCTGGATGGCGGTGGGCCAGGCCGTCGGCGCGTTTCGCCTGTTCACCGGTCTCGAGCCCGACGCCGCGCGCATGGACGCGCACTTGCGCCGCCTGCTGCGCGAGCGCGGATGACCTGGAGGCCGCGATGCCCGCCGTTGCCGAACGCGAACCGCTCACCGACACGCACAACCCGCTCGGCCTCGAAGGCATCGAGTACGTGGAGTACACGACGTCGCGGCCGCAGGCGCTCGGGCAGGTGCTCGAGCGCGTCGGCTTCCGTCCCGTCGCGCGCCACCGCTCGCGCGAGGTGCTGCTGTACCGGCAGGGCGCGATGAACGTCGTCGTCAACGCGCACGCCGGCGCGCTGCCGCCGCCCGAGGCGCCGGCGCTGGCCGCGCTCGGCCTGCGCGTGCGCGAC
>JBBION010000037.1:0-15451 GCA_037443345.1 Rubrivivax sp.
CATGTCGCCGCTCATCACGCTCTCGAGGTCGACGCCGAGCGACGGGGCGCGGCCGAAGCCGCGCAGCCGGCCCGTCAGCGGGTGGCCGTGGCCCTGCGACATCTCGCTCTCGGCGGCGGCCGAGAAGCTCATGCCGAGGTCGCAGAAGCGCTTGAGCTGCGCGTCATCGAGCGCGTGGCCGTGCACGATGTTGACGTGCGGCCCGAGCAGCCCCTCGCGCTCGAGCACCTGCCAGCCCTCGGGCGTGCGCGCCGGCCCGCCGCCCTGGTGCAGCGACGCGATGACGCCGAGTTCGCGCGCCATGCGGAAGTCGTGCAGCGCCACCTCCAGCGTCGAGTAGTGCGGGCCGAGCACCGCGGCGTGGACCGTCAGCAGGTCGGCGCCCTGGTGCGCCTTCAGCAGCCGCTCGACTTCGGCGCGCGGGTGCGGCACCTCCCAGAACGGCGTCTCGCCCGGCTTCGGGTCGGGCTTGGGCGTGCCGTGGAAGAACGCGGCACGGATGCCCGACTCGAGCAGCCCGGCCACCGCGGCGTCGTTGTGAGCCGGCGTGCGGTTGTTGTGGCACCAGTCGACGAGCGTCGTCGTGCCGCAGTTGAGCTGGTTCAGCGCGCCGACGAGGGTGGCGATGTGCAGGTCGTCGGGCGTGAACGCGGTGGCCAGCCCGGCGTGCATCTTCGCGAAGTACTCGGGCAGCGTCCAGTTCGCGGCCACACCGCGCAGCGCCGTCTGCCACGTGTGCATGTGCGCGTTGACCAGGCCGGGGATCACGATGCAGCCGGTGGCGTCGACGACCTCGGTGTCGTCGACGGCGAGGCCCGGCGCGATCTCGGCGATGCGGCTGCCGGCGACGAGCACGTCGGCGCGCGGCAGCACGCCCTGCGCGTCCATCGTGATCACGGTCGCGCCGCGGATCAAGGTCCGGCTCATCGTCGTCTGTCTCCTGGGCACATGGTCGAATGTCTGCGACGCTTCAAGCGGACGCCGCGGATCCGGCTTCGCCGGTCCGCGGGCGTCGCCCCCTCGAGGGGGACGCGGCCGCAGGCCGCGTCGGGGGTGGTTCAGGACAACCCGTCGTCGACCTTGACGTTCTCGGGCTTCAGCTCGAGCCCGGCGTCGGCCGCGGTCTCCTTCAGCAGGATCGCGAAGTCGACGTCGTCGTGGCCGCGGCCGACCAGGCGCGCGACCGATTCGCGCGTGGCCGCCGCGCTGGGCATCGGCACGCCGTGCGCCTTGCCGGCGCCCAGGCCCAGGTCCATGTCCTTGAGCAGCAGCTTGGGCGTGAACGTGACCTGCTCGAACGTCAGGTTCGTCAGCACCGGGCTCTTGTAGCGCGTGTACATGCTGCCGAGCACCGAGTCGTTGATGCTCTCGAGGAACACGTGGCGCGGGATGCCGGCCTTCTCGGCGAGCACCGTGATCTCGCACAGGCTCTGGATGATCACGCCGAACATCGTGTTGTGCGCGATCTTCCACACGCGCGCGAGCTCGCCCGCGCCGACCCACATCACCTTGCGGCCCATCGCCTGCAGCAGCGGCGCGACCTCGTCGTAGTTCGCCTTCGGTCCCGACGCGACGACGAGCAGTTTGCCCGCCTTGGCCACCTTCGCGTTGCCCGACACCGGCGCGCACAGGTAGGCCACGCCGATCGCCTCGAGGCGCGCGCGGATCTCGGCCGAGCCCTCCTGCGAGATCGACGAGCTGTCGACGAGCATGCGCGGGCGCTTCGCGCCCGTCATCAGGCCGCCGTCGCCGAACAGCACCTCCTTGAGGTCGTCGGTGGTCGACACCATCGTGAAGACGACGTCGCAGCCGGCGAGGTCGACCTTGGCGTCGACGATCGTCGCGCCGTACTCGGCCAGCGGCATCGCCTTGGCGCGCGTGCGGTTCCAGACCTTCACGCCGTGGCCGGCGGCGGTCAGCCTCTTGACCATTGCCTCGCCCATGCGGCCGAGGCCGATCCATCCGATCGTGGGGTTCGTCATGTCGTTGTCTCGCGGGGTGGTTGTCGTCGATCGGCGCGTCAAAGCAGCAACAGCGATCGGCCGCCGCCGATCGCTGTGCGCCGTGAACGCCGTGGGGGGACGCTCAGCGCCAGTCGCGCTCCGGGGCCGCGCCGCGGGCGCGCACGCCGGCCATGTACTGGTCGAGCAGCGCCTTGGCCTGCACGCCGCGCGCGCCGTTGTTGCGCACCCACTCGCCGGCGAGATCGGGCGTCTGCGCGATCCACTTCGCGCGCTCGGCCTGCGGCAGCGGGGTCACCGTCACCGGCGGGTTCTGGCCCGCGCCGCGCTCGACGATCAGCTTGATCGCGGTGTCGTGGCGGGTCACCAGGTCCTCGCCGTGGCGCTTCGTGTACTCGGCGCCGGCTTCGCGCATCGCCTGCTGCACCTCGGGCGGCAGCTTGTTCCAGGTGTCCTTGTTGATCGCGACGGCGCCCGAGAACACGACGCCCATGTTGACCTTCGTCACGTAAGGCGCGACCTCGTAGATCTTGGCCGGCAGCACGCCGGTGGCCAGCGAGACGACGCCTTCGGACACGCCGGTCTGGATGTCGGTGTAGAACGTCGTCAGCGCGCCGTCGACCGGCGTCGCGCCGACGCCGCGCAGCCACTGGCCGAGGATGCCGGGCGCCGAGATCTTCTTGCCCTTCAGGTCGTCGACGGTGCGCACCGGGAACTTGGTGTACAGGTCGTAGGTGTCGGAGCCGGTCGCGCCGAGGAAGACGAGGTTGTAGCGGTCCCACTCGTTCCTGAACGCGGGCACCTTGTCGATCATCTCCGTCATCGTCGCGAGCACGATGCGCGGGTCGCTCGTCGTGAACGGCGTGTGCGCGGACAACTGCATCAGCGGCATCTTCGACGGCTCGAGGTAGCTGAACACCCAGCCGATGTCGGTGATGCCCTGCTCGACGCTGGTCAGCGTCGCGTTGGCCTTGTAGAGCTGGCCGCCGAAGGCCTCGCGCCAGTTGATCTTGTACTTGCCGCCGGCGGCGAGGCGCTTGTCGACCTCGGGCATGAACACGCTCTGCATGAAGCCGACCCACGGAATCGTCGTCGGGTGGCTCGAGGCGATCGTCAGGTTGATCGTCTGCTGGGCGCTGGCCGCGAGCGGCAGCGCGGCGGCGGCCAGCCCGAGGGCCAGCGTGCGGCGGGTGAAGCGGGGAAGGCGGATCGTCGTCATGCTTGTCTCCAGATCGTCGAGGTGGCGCCGATGGCGGCGGAAGGGTAGCGCTAAGCGGACAGACTCGTGGGTCGAAGGGGGTTCCGGGATGGCGTTAGTCGGTGCGCGCGGCGGCCCACGGCGCGCCGTTGCGCAGCGCGTCGTTGTGATCGCCGAGCAGCGGCGGCGCGGTGACGGCGAGCGGCCGCTCGCCGTCGTAGCTCACCGGCGAGCGCACCGTGCGCCAGCGCCCACCCTCGGGGTGGGGTGCGTCGACGAACAGCTGCAGGTGCCTGGCCTGCGGATCCTCGGGCACCTCGTCGGTGTCGTACATCGGCGCGTGCGGCACGTCCAGCGCCTCGAGCCGGCGGCACCACTCGGCGCGCTCGCGGGAGCGGAAGATGCCGGTCAGAAGCTCGATGATCGCCTCCTGGTTTGCGATGCGCGCCTCGCGCGTGGCGAAGCGCGGGTCGTCGAACAGGTCGGGCTTGTCGATCGCCTGCGCCAGGCCCTCCCAGAACTTGGGCGGCGAGGACATGTGCAGCGCGATCCACTTGCCGTCGGCGCACGGCAGCACGTAGCTCTGCGACACGCTGGGGCGGCTGTACGGGCCCATCACCTCGCGCTCGGAGAACAGGTGCGTGAACGCGTCGAGGTTGAAGTGCGTCATCGCCTCGAGCATCGAGACCTCGACCTTGCGGCCGTGCCCGCCCTCGCGCCGCTCGCGTTCGTACAGCGCGCCGAGGATGCCGTAGGCGGCGTAGAAGCCGGTGATCGCGTCGGCCAGCGCCGGCCCGACGACGCGCGGGTTGGCCGGGTTGATCAGCAGCTTCAGGAAGCCGCTGGCCGCCTGCGCGACGGTGTCGTACGCGGGCCGGCCGGCGGCCGGGCCGTCGGGGCCGAAGCCGCTGATCGCGCAGTAGACCAGCCGCGGGTTCAGCGCGCGCAGCCGCGCCTCGCCGGCGCCGAGCTTGTCGGCCACGCCGGGGCGGAAGTTCTGGATGTAAACGTCGGCCTCGGCGATCAGGCGGTCGAACTGCGCAAGCTCCTCGGGCTTGCGCGTGTCGAGCGTGACGCTCTTCTTGTTGCGGTTGTAGGTCTGGTAGTGCGGGCTGTACAGGCCGCCGCGGAAGGCGCGGAACGGATCGCCGGCGGGCTGCTCGACCTTGACGACGTCGGCACCGAGGTCGGCGAGCAGCATCGCCGCCGCCGGACCGGTGATGAAGGTGCCGTGCTCGACGACGCGCACCCCGGCAAGGACTTGGGCCATGTGACGACTCTCCGTGGCGGGCTCAGGCGACCGCCGTCTTGGGCACGAAGCCCTCGGGCACCGTGCCGGTGTAGACCTGCTCGCGCGTGGCCTGGTACGACAGCGCGAAGCCGATCGGCCGCGCCAGCTCCTCGGTGAGATGCCCGATCAGCCCCGCGGTGCGCGCGAGGATCGGCACGCCCTTGAGCGCCTCGGCCGGGAAGCCGACGTCGAGCAGCACGGCCGGGATGGCCGCCGAGACGTTCAGGCGCAGGTCGCGCCCGGTGATGTCGGGCAGCACCTTCTCGATCGCCTCGGCGATGCGCACGAAGTGCATCGGCGCGCCGGCTTCCCGTGCCACCGCGAACAGGCGCGCGACGCGCGGGTCGCGGGCCTTGTGCTGCGGGTGGCCGTAGCCGGGCACGGCGTGCTTCTGGGCGCGCAGCTCGCGCACGACCTCGGCAGCCGCGTCGTCGAGCGACAGACCCTTGTCCCGGGCCAGCGCGTCGACGCGCAGGAACAGTCGCCCGGCCGTCTCGGAGGCGCCGAGGATCACCGAGCCGCAGCCGAGGATGCCGGCGGCCACGGCGCCCTGGATCGCGTCGGGCGCGGCGGCCATCGTCATGCGGCTGGCCTGCACGCTGGGCACGAGGCCATGCTCGGCGATCGCCACCAGCGTCGCGTCGAGCACGCGCGCGGCCGTCGGGCTGGGACGCCGGCCGGTGACGAGCAGCCAGAAGTACTCGACGAAGCCGACCTTGCCGATCAGGTCCTGGCACAGGTCGGCCCCGCGCACGACGATCGTGTCTTCGTTGTAGGTGCAGATCGCCGTCTCGGCGACGGTGGCCTTGCCGATCTTCATCGCGTCGGTGTCCTGGGTGCGGTGCCGCGTCTCACGCCGCCGGGGCGAGCGTGAAGTCGTAGCGGCAGGAGTGGAAGGGCCGGTCCATGCGGCGGCCGTCGGGCGCCGTGCCGGGCTCGTGCTTCGCGTACGGCACGATCAGGCTGTCGCGCACGCCGAACACGGCGTCGGAGTCGAGGTAGGGACTGTCGGCGGCGAACAGGTGCGTCGTCAGCGGCACGAAGCCGTCGCGGTAGACCATCATGTGGATGTGGCCCGGGCGGTTCGGGTGGCGGCCCATGCGGCGCAGCATGTCGCCCACCGGGCCGTCGTCGGGCACCGGGTAGTAGCTCGGCTTGATCGACCAAAAGCGGTAGTGGCCGTCGGCGTCGGTGTGGAAGCGCGCGCGCAGCCGCATGCCCGCCTCCTCGCCCATCTGCATGTCGTAGACGCCTTCGCCGTCGCCCGACCACACGTCGAGGCAGCAGTTCGCGATCGGGCGGCCGTGCGTGTCGGTCACGCGGCCCGTGTAGTACGCCGGCTCGCCGGGCATGCCCTCGCCGATGTCGGCGCCCAGCGGCAGTTCGGGCGCGCCCTCCCAGTAGAACGGGCCCTGCACGGTGGCCTCGGTGGGCGTCGTGCTGGCGGTCTTGTCCTGCAGCGCCTGCGCCGAGCGGCGCGCCTGCTCGAGCTGCACGACGAGCATCGAGATGCCCAGCGTGTCCGACAGCAGGATGAACTCCTGCCGCTTCGTGTCGCAGGTCTGGCCGACCTTCGTCAGGAACTGGATCGCCGCGATCCACTCGTCGGGCTTCAGGTCGACCTCCTTGACAAGCGCGTGGGCGTGGCGGATCACGGCCGAGAGGATCTGCTTGAAGCGCGCGTCGGTGCAGCCGTCGAGGCGGTCGAGCACGGCCTGCGTGATGTCGGCGGTCTGGTGCGTCATGTCGGTCTCCGTCGCGCTGGAGCGCTGTCGTTGTCGGAAGAGCCCTCGAATCTAGGGCCGATTAGTCTTCGATGGAAGTGATTCGTGTCGACCGCTATCATCGACAGGGTCGATGAACGGGGATCGGACGGGAAGCGATGGAACTGCGGCACCTGCGCTACTTCGACGCGCTCGCGGAGACGCTCAACTTCAGCCGCGCCGCCGAGCGGCTGCACGTCACGCAGTCGACGCTGTCGCACCAGATCCGCCAGCTCGAGGACGAGATCGGCAGCGCGCTGTTCGAGCGCAGCACGCGCCACGTGCGGCTGACGGAGGCTGGCGAGCTGCTGCGCAGCTACGCGACGCCGGCGCTGCAGCAGATCGACCGCGCGCTGCAGGCGCTGCGCCCCGACGCCGGCGACCCGCTGCAGGGCAGCCTGCGGCTGGGCACGACGCACAGCTTCGCCACGCGGCTGGTGCCGATGTGCGTGTCGAGCTTCATCGCGCTGGCGCCGGGCACCGTGGTCAGCGTGCAGGAGCTGTCGGCGCGCGAGATCGCGCAGCGGCTGGCCAAGGGGGCACTCGACCTGGGCGTGTCGTACCGGCCGGCCGACGCGCCCGACCTGTGGTTCGAGCCGCTGTACCACGAGGAGCTCAAACTCGTCGTCGCCGCCGGCCATCCGCTGGCGCGCCGGCGTCGCGTGCGCATGGTCGAGCTGCACGGCGCGCGCATGGTGATGCTGCCCGGCGAGTTCTCGACGCGCCAGCTGCTCGACGAGGCGTTCGAGGCCGCCGGCGCCGAGCCGCGCGTCGTCGTCGAGCTGAACTCGGTGGCGCCGATGCTCGAGCTGATCCGCCGCACCGACCTCGCGGGCATCGTCGCCGAGACGGCGCTGACGCCGTCGGACGAACTGGCCGTCGTGCCGCTGGAGGACCCGACGCCGCGCCGCACGCCGGGGCTGCTGTGGAAGAAGGGCGCGGCGCGCTCGCCGACGATGCGCCACATGGCCGCCGTCATCCGCCGCGCCGTGGGGCGCGACGACTGACGGCAGCGGCAGGGCCGGGCGGGCGGGCATCTTCGGGTGCGGTTCGGCCGGGTCAGGGCGCGCGGAACAGGTCGCGCGGGATGCCGGCGGCGGCGAACAGGTAGTCGCGCGACGCCTCGAGCTCGCGGCGCAGCTTGGGCAGGTCGGCGTCGAGCAGCTGACCCTTCCACTTGCGCACCTTGCCGGCGACGATCACGGTCTCGACGTTGCTGCGCTCCATCAGCGAGACGACGGCGCCCGGGACGTGGTTCAGCGGCGCGACGTTGATCGCCTCGGCGTCGAGGATCACGATGTCGGCCTCCTTGCCCGGCGCCAGCGACCCGACCTTGCGGTCGAGCTTGAGGTCGCGTGCGCCGTTGACCGTCGCCCACTCGATGACCTCGCGCGTCGTCATCAGGTTCACGCCGTCGGTCGGCGGCATGTTGGTCTCGCCGAGCTTGTTCGCGTTGACGAACATGCGCTGCAGCGCCATCGTCGTGCGCATCTGCGTGAACATGTCGGCCGTCAGCGTGCACTCGACGTCGGTCGACAGCGACGGGCGGATGCCCATTTGCTGCGCCTTGATGATCGGCGGCGTGCCGTGCGCCATGTTCATCTCGATCGGCACCGCGAGCGAGACGCCCGCGCCGGTGTCCTTGACGCGCTGCCACGCGTAGTCGGACATACCGGTGACGTGGATGAACAGGTTGTCGGGGCCGAAGTCCTTGACCGCCAGCGCGTCGAACGTCCCGCGCATGCCGAAGGTGCCGACGATGTGGCAGGCGATTGGCAGGCCCAGCTCGCGGCCGAGCTGCCAGGCGACCTCGTAGCCGGGCAGGTAGATCTCGCCACCCATGAACATCGACAGCAGCTGGTTCGACGACGAGAAGTACTGCCTGCGGAGGCGCCGCGCGTCCTGCGGGTACTGGTTGCCCGCGACCCCGCCGGCGCTCTCGAAGTAGCCGAACACGGCGCGCCGGTCGGACGCGCGCAGCGCGGCGATCGTCGCGTCGCTGTGCTGCGGCGAGTGGTGGATCTGCGAGATGTCGTGCACCGTCGTCACGCCGGCGTCGAGCTGCGCGAGCGAGCCGAACAGCGTGTTGATGTAGACGTCCTGCGGCCGGTAGACCGGCGCGAACGCGAGCAGGATCTTCTGGAAGTAGTTCTGCGTGATGTTCGCGTCGAGGCCGTCGAACAGCAGGCCGTCGGCCAGGAAGCTGCGCAGCGCCGTCTCGAACAGGTGGTGGTGCGTGTCGACGAAGCCGGGCATCACGATCTTGCCGCGCGCGTCGATCTCGGGCAGGCCCCGGGCGGGGATGTTGGGGCCGATCGCGGCGATCTTGTTGCCGGTGACGAGCACGTCGGCCGACTCGAAGTCGCCGACGCGCTTGTCCATCGACAGCACGGCGCCGCCGCGGATCACGTAGTTGCGCCCCGCCAGGCCGCTGCCGGCGGGACCGCGGTCGGGGCCGCCCCGGCTCGCGGCGGCGCTCGACGAGAACAGCGCCATCGAACCGGCGGCGGCGCCGCTGGCCGCGGCGGCCTTCAGGAACCCGCGCCGCGGGTTCCAGTGGTTTTGCGGCTTGCCTTCGTCACAGAGCTTGCACATGGTTTGTCTCCTCCTGGGATACGGGTGAACAGCTGAACTGCCGGGGCCGCTACTGCGCCGGCGCCACGTGGCGGGTCGCGGACCCGGCCGCCGACTCGCTCCCAACGAGGGTGGGGCGGTCCCCCACCTCGTAATCGACCTGGTGACGCGCGACGCGCATGTCGCCGAGCGTGCGGCGCACGCGCAGGTGCTCCGGATGCTCGGCGTAGGCCAGAAGCGCCGCGCGCGACGCGAACTCGGTGTAGAGGACGACGTCGCACGCGTAGTCGATGCGGCTGAAGTCGACGCCCACCTCGAGGTGCAGCAGGCCGGGGATGCGCCCGCGCAGCGACTCGAACTCGGTCTGGAGGATCTGCACGTTGCGTGCGCGGGTCTCGGCGTCGTCGCCGCGCACGTTCCACATCACGATGTGCTTGATCATGCTGCCGCCGGCGGGAAACCGGCCTTCTGCGGCCACAGGTTGACGAAGGCTTGCACCTCGGTGCGGGCGTACAGGCCGGCGCGCGTGAACGGCTCGTTCGCGAGCCACGCGTGCGCGGCGTCTCGCGTCGGGAAGTCGATCGCCAGCAGGCTGCCGATCATCGCGGCGCCGTCGTCGTGCGTCAGCGGGCCGGCGAACGCGATGCGGTCGGCCACCGCGGCGAGGTAGGCCTTGTGCTCGGGGCGCACGCGCTGGCGCAGCTCGGCGTGCTCGGGCTTGTCGACGAGGACGAAGACGTAGATCATGGGTGCGGCCCGGTCAGTTCATGCGCGCGAGCCACGTCGACAGGCCCGGGAAGGCGGCCAGGATCGCGAGCACCGCGAGCATCGCGAGCACGAACGGGAACGTGCCGGCGAAGATGTCCTTGATGCCGATGCGCGGGTCGTTGAGCGCCGACTTGACGGTGTAGGCCGAGACGCCGAACGGCGGCGTCAGCAACCCGATCTCGACGGCCACCACCGTCAGCACGCCGAACCACACGATGTCCATGCCGAACGCCTTGGCCACCGGCAGCACGATCGGCAGCATGATCAGCATGATCGACACGGAGTCGATGATGCAGCCCAGCGCGATGACGATCGCGATGTACAGGAGCAGGAAGCCCCAGGGGCCGAGGCCGAGCTCGGTGATCGTCTGCGTCACGAAGCCGGGCATGCCGGTGAGCGCGAGCATGCGGCTGTACAGCATCGCCGCGAGGATCAGGAACAGCACCGACACCGATACGTAGCCGGTCTCGGTCAGCACGCTCCACAGCTTGCGCCAGGTCAGCGTGCCGCGCGCCAGCGCGATGAGGAACGCGCCGGCGGCGCCGACCGCGCCGGCCTCGGTCGGCGTGAACAGGCCGCCGTACAGGCCGCCGAGCACGAGCGCGACGAGCGACGCGATGGGCAGGAACTTCTTCGCCGCGCTGAACGGCGTCTCGTTCGACGGCACGTCGACCAGCGCCTCCGGCTTGCCGACCTTGTGCGGCGCCACGTACGCCATCGCGATGATCATCACGCAGAAGCCGGTGGCCAGCAGCAGCCCGGGGATCAGGCCGGCGATGAACATGCGCCCGATGGACTCCTCGGCGAGCACGCCGTAGATGATCATCAGCAGGCTCGGCGGGATCAGCATGCCCAGCACCGACGACCCGGCGACGACGCCGACCGCGAAGCGCGGGTTGTAGCCCATGCGGATCATCTCGGGCACCGCGACCTTGGTGAACACCGACGCCGACGCGATCGAGATGCCGGTGATCGCGGCGAACACGGCGTTGGCGCCCACCGTGGCCAGGCCGAGGCCGCCGCGGATCTTGCGCATCAGCCACTGGAACACGTCGAAGGTGTCGCGCCCGACGCCCGAAACGCTGACCAGCATACCCATGAGCACGAACAGCGGCACCACGCCGAAGAGGTAGTCGCGGATCGCGTCGTTGGCCGCGGCCGCGGCGAAGCGCGCGCCGATCTCGGGACTGCGGATCAGGCTGACGCCGACGAACGAGGTGACGATCAGCGCCACCCCGATGTGCATGCCGAAGTAGATGAACCCGAGCATCAGCCCGAGCGCGACGAAGCCGATCGCGAGGTCGCTCATCGGCCCCCCCACGCGCGGCGGCCGTCGTGCCAGGCCAGCAGCAGGTACTGCACCGCGGCCAGCGTCGCGCCGAGCACGACGACGCCGCGCATCGGCCAGGTCGGGAACGTGAACACGCCTTCGATGCCGAGGAACTCGTTGTTGGTCCACGAGCGCACCAGCGACGGCCAGCTCGCGTAGGCGATCAGTGCGCAGGCGAACACGCCGGCCAGCGAGTACACGCCGCGCAGGCTGCGTCCCGCGCGCGGGTGGCGGTACAGGAACGGGTCGAGGAACAGGTCGGCGCGCGACATGCGCCCGTGTCGCAGCGTCGAGGGCAGCTGCAGGAAGACGATGATCACGATCGACGCCGCGACCATCTCGGCGACGCCGTCGATCGGGCGGTTCGCGAGGTTGCGCATCAGCACATCGGCGCACATCAGCAGCATCACGGCGGCGATCAGCAGCGAGCCGACGGCGTTCAACCCGTCGACCAGGTGCCCGAACGGGCTCGACGGCACGGGGTCGTGCGGCGACGAGGCCTCGGGGTCGACGCGGGGTTCGTGGGACATGTCTCCGTTTCCTGTGCGGGGCCCTGGCGTTGCGGTGCCCCGGCGTTGTGGGGGGAATCTAGTGGGAAGCGGCGTTCGACGGAAGTGATCTGTTTCGACGTCTCTCAGCGACGGTGTCGATAGCCGGCGCGTGCCACCGCACCCTCGCGCCGGCCCCGGGGTCGCGGGGCCGGCGATCGGGGCTCAGAGTTCGCGGTCCCATTCGCGCGCGGGCTTGACGCCGCGCGCGCGCAGCGCCTCCATGTAGGTCTTGACGACGTCGGCCGCCGGGCCGCGCGACGCGCTGGACTTGGCCCAGTCGCCGGCCAGGTTGGGCAGCGTGCGCACCCACTTCTCGCGCTCGGCCGCGGGCAGCGGCGTGATCGTCACCGGCGGGTTCTGCTTGGCGCCGACCTCGGCCATCGTCTTCAGCGCGCCCTCGTAGCGCTGCATCAGCGTCTCGCCCAGCGTCTTCGAGTACAGCAGGCCGACGTCCTTGACGATCTTCTGCACCTCGGGCGGCAGCTTGCCGAAGCTGTCCTTGTTCATCGCCATGCCGCCGTTGTAGACGGCGCCGATGTTGACGGTGGTCACGTACGGCGCCACCTCGTAGATCTTGTTCGGCAGGATGCCGGTAGCGATCGAGATCGTGCCCTCCGAGACGCCGGTCTGGATGTCGGTGTAGTAGCTGGTCAGCGAGCCGTCGACGGCCACCGCGCCCGAGCCGCGCAGCCACAGGCCGATCGAGCCCGGCGCACTGATCTTGCGGCCCTTGAGGTCGTCGTAGCTGCGCACCGGCGCCTTCGTGAACAGGTGGTAGGTGTCGACGCCCGAGGCGCCGAGGAACACGAGGTTGTTGCGGTCCCACTCGGCCTTGAGCGCCGGCACCTTCTCGTTCATCTCGTTCGCGATGTCGAGCACGATGCGCACGTCGTCGGTCGTGAACGGCGTGACGGTGGTGAACTGCGCCAGCGGCATCTTGGCCGCCTCGAGGCTGGCGAAGACCCAGCCGATGTCGGCCACGCCCTCGGCGACGCTCGACAGCGTCGCGTTCATCTTGTAGAGCTGGCCGCTGTAGGCCTCGCGCCACTCGATCTTGTAGCCCTTGCCGAGCGCCTCGACGCGCTTGTTGACCTCGGGCACGAACAGCGTGCTCATCAGCCCGACCCACGGCAGCGCCGGCGGGTGGCTCGAGGCGATCGTCAGCTTGAAGGTCTGGTTGGCCGACGCGGGCAGCGCGAACGCGCAGGCCGCCGCGGCGGCCAGGGCCAGGCGGGTGAAGTGGCGCTTGTTCATGGGCAGTCTCCTTGGGCCGTCTCAGGCCTTGTTGAGGACGAAGTCGAAGTCCAGCGTGTGGAACGGCACTGCACTGGTGCCGCCATCCGGCGTGGGGCCGGGGTCGTGGCGCACCCAGTCGGCCACCAGCGACGCGCGCACGCCGAACACGGCGTCGGAGTCGAGGTAGCGGTCGCCGGCGCGGAACACGTGCGTGACGAGGCGCTCGTAGCCGGGCGCGGTGATCATGAAGTGCAGGTGCGCCGGGCGCCACGGGTGGCGGCCGAGTGCCTGCAGCATGCGGCCCACCGGCCCGTCGTGCGGGATCGGGTACGACTCGGCGAGGATCGAGCGGAATTGGAAGCCGCCGTCGGGCCCGCTGGCCAGCACGCCGCGCGCGCGGTGCGTGCGGGTCGGCCCGCCCGCGGGGTACTGCACGTCGTAACGGCCGTCGGCGTCGGCCTGCCAGACCTCGATCTCGGCACCGGCGATCGGCGTGCCGTCGAGTGCCTTCACGCGCCCGCGCACGAAGCACGGCTCGCCCTTGGCGCCGCGCGCGACGTCGCCGCCGGGCTCGACGCGCGGCGCACCCTCGACGTGGAACGGCCCGAACACGGTGGCCTCGGTGCAGCCGCGCGGCTTGCGGTGGTTCAGCGCCGTGACCAGCATCGACAGCCCGAGCGTGTCCGACAGCAGGATGAACTCCTGCCGCTCGTCGCTGCACGTGTGCCCGGTCTCGGTCAGGAAGCGGATGCCCGCGGCCCACTCGTCCTCGGTCAGCTTGACCTCGCGCGCGAAGGCGTGCAGGTGCTGCACCAGGCTCGTCATCACCTCGCGCAGGCGCGCGTCGCCGGCGCTCGCGTGGCTCGCGATCACGGCCTGGGTGATGGTGTCTTCGTCGATCGGGCGCATGCCGGCGGGGGCGGGTCTGTACGGTGCGGTTGCAGCGCTGCGCGACTCTAGACTCGCGGTCTTTCCGTTTGAAGCGGCGTGCGGCAATGCTCATTTCCGCACGCCGGAAAACTGCGGGTTAACGTGGATCGCTGGACCGAGATCGAGCTGTTCGTGCAGGTCGCCGAGATGGGCAGCCTGTCGCGCGCGGCCGAGTCGCTCGGCCTGTCGAACGCGGCGGCGAGCCGCCACCTGGCGTCGCTCGAGGAGCGGCTGTCCGCGCGGCTGGTGCAGCGCAACACGCGGCGCCTGTTCCTGACCGACGTCGGCGAGTCGTTCTACCGCCGCTGCAAGCCGCTGCTCGGCGAGCTGCGCGACGCCGAGAGCGCCGTCAACGAGGCCGTGCTCAAGCCCACCGGCCTGCTGCGCGTGACGGCGTCGCTGTCGTTCTCGATGATCGTCGTCGCGCCGCTGCTGCCCGAGTTCCACGCGCGCTACCCGGACCTGAAGCTCGAGATCGTCGTCTCGAACCGCTACACCGACCTGCTCGAGAGCGGCATCGACGTCGCGATCCGCAACCGCGAGTTCGAGAGCGACTCGGCGATCACGGTGCGGCGCCTGGCGGAGACCAAGCGCGTGCTCGCCGCGTCGCCACAGTACCTGCAGCGCCACGGCACGCCGCGCACGCCCGACGAGCTGGCGCGGCACCGCCTGCTGATCTACAACCTGGCCAACCAGCCGCACCAGCTGCGCTTCACGCGCAATGGCGCGGTGACGACGGTGCCGATCGGCGGGCTGCTCGAGGCCAACGACGGCCAGGTCATCCGCGCCGCGGCGCTCAAGCACCTGGGCATCCTGATCCAGCCGATGTACATCATCCACGAGGACGTCGTCGCCGGCCGGCTGGTGCCGCTGCTGCAGGACTGGGAATTGCCACGGCTGACGATCAACATCGCGTACCCGACGCGCCGCCACCTGCCGGCCAAGGTGCGCTGCTTCGTCGACTTCCTCGTCGAGCAGTTCGAGCGGCTGGACTACGAGCGGCGCTGGACGGCGTGACGGCGCCTGCGGCCCGACGCCGGCGTGGTCGAAGACGGATACAACCGGCACGTGAACGGGTGGTCCGCCGCGGCCGCGCTTGGGCCACACTAGCGGCATGAGCACCGCCCGCCCCTCCTGCCTGTCGCTGCGCGTGGCCGCGATCGTCGCGGCGCTCGGCGCGGCGCCCCTGGCCGCCGTCGCCGCCGAGCCGGCGGCGTCCGCCCCCGTGCTGGTCGCGCCGGCGGCCACGGCGTCGGCCGAAGAGGCAGTCGCCGCGTGCGAACGCGCGGTGCGCCAGGGGCTGCCGCAGGCCGCGCGGGCGGCCGAGGTCGGCTTCAACGCGGCGCCCATCGTCGACGCCACGGCGTCGGGCGACGACGTCGTCGTGCTGCGCGGCGCCGGCCGCTGGCGCGCCCCGGACGGGATGCGCAGCTTCAACTACCGGTGCAACGTCGACCGACGCAACCCCGACGCCGTCGGCGTCGTGATGCGCGACACCACCCCCGCGCGCGCGGGCGCGCCGACGGCACCGCCCGAGGCCGACCCCGACCTGACCCACCTCGCGCCCGCGGCCTGCGAGTCGAGCGCGGCCGCGGTGCTCAAGCGTCGCTGGCCCGGTGTCACGCAGGTCAGTTTCGACGGCAGCACGCGCCGCCTGCGGCAGGTCGCGCCCGACCGCCTCGAGCTGCGCGGCCAGGGCCGCGCGCTGCCCGCCGCCGGCATGCCGACGACGATCTTCCAGTTCGAGTGCGACATCGACCCGCGCGACGGGCGGGTCACGAGCGCACGGGTGTCCGGCTAGGAGTCTGCGCGGCAGAGCCGGGTAGTTCCTGATGTCGGGTGGCGCGGT
>JBBION010000038.1:0-15365 GCA_037443345.1 Rubrivivax sp.
GGCGGCCGCCGGCGTCGCGCGCAGCGGCGCGTCGTCGCCGCCGCCGGCGGCCGGCCCTTGGTCGGTCGCGCGAAGCCGGCCTTCGGCGTCGCGCAGGTTGACGAAGTCGAGCGCGCCGCGCTGCTTGACCGTGCGCAGCAGCGTGACGAGCGCGTGCTCGTCGCCGGCGGCAATCGCGCGCTGCAGCGCGTGCGAGTCGGCCGCCGACGCGGTGCTCGCCGCGACCTCGCCGAGGATGCGCTCGAAGTAGCCGTGCGCCACCGCGAGGTCGGAGCGCACCTTGGTGATCAGCAGGCGGTCGAGCGCGACGCTGGTCCACAGCAGCAGCCCGACGCCGAGCAGCGGCAGCACGACGAACAGCGGGAGCAGGACGAGCGCGAGCAGCTTGCCGCGGATCGACAGCTGCGCGAAGCGTTCGATGCGCATCGGACGCCCGCCTCAGCGCGCCGTCACACGGACCATTCGGCGCAGCGGCGCTCGAGCGTGCGGCGCGATATGCCCAGCAGCTGCGCGGCGCGCGTCTTGTCGCCGGCCACCGACTCGAGCACGGAGAGGATGTGCTGCTTCTCCAGCGCGTGCAGGTCGGTGGGCAGCGCGGCCGGCGCGGCACTGCGCGCCGCAGGGCGGGCCGGCGCCATGCGCGGGTACAGCGCCGAGACGTTGAGCGCACCGAGGATCAGCGAGCGCTCGATCAGGTTGCGCAGCTCGCGCACGTTGCCCGGCCAGTCGTACTGGCGCAGGAAGTCGAGTTCGTCGGGCGGCACCTCGATCGGCGGCACGCCCAGCTGCGGCGCCAGCGTGGCGACGAAGTGCGCCACCAGCGCCGGGATGTCCTCCTTGTGCGCACGCAGCGGCGGCAGGTTGATCTCGACGACCTGCAGCCGGTAGTACAGGTCGCGCCGGAAGCGCCCGGCGTCGACCTCGTCGGTGAGCTTGCGGTTCGTCGCCGCGACGATGCGCACGTCGACCGGGATCTCCTGCTCGCCGCCGACGGGGCGGATGCGCCGGTCCTCGAGCACGCGCAGCAGCGTGGCCTGCAGCGGCGGCGGCAGCTCGGCGATCTCGTCGAGGAACAGCGTGCCGCCCTGCGCGTAGACGAACAGGCCGTCGCGGCGGCGCGAGCCGGCGCCGGCGTGGCCGAACAGCTCGGTCTCGATCGTCTCGGGCGAGATCGTCGCGCAGTTGACGGGCACGAAGGGCGCCTGCGCGCGCGGGCTGCGGTGGTGCAGCGCGAGTGCGACGAGCTCCTTGCCGGTGCCCGACTCGCCGGTCAGCAGCACCGTGCTGGCGAAGCCGGCCACGCGCTGGATCGCCGCGCGCAGCCCCTTGATCGCGATGGAGTCGCCGACGAGCCCGTCGGCCGGCGGCGTGCGCTGCGACAGCGTGCGCCGCAGCACCCAGTTCTCGCGCTTGAGCAGCCCGCGCTCGAGGCCGTGCTGGACGGCGTTGAGGATCTGCGTCAGCCGGAACGGCTTGAGGATGAAGTCGCCCGCGCCGGCGCGCAGCGCCTCGATCGCGGTGTCGAGGTCGGCGAACGCGGTGATCAGCACGACTTCGCAGCCGTTGCCCTCGTCGCGCAGCTCGCGCAGCCACTCGAGGCCGCTCTTGCCGGGCAGCGCGATGTCGAGGATCACGAGGTCGAAGCGGTGGCGGCGCACCAGCGCGGCGGCCTCCTCGGCGCTGCCGGCCTCGTGCAGTTCGCCGACGCGCGGCGCCAGTGCCTTGCGCAGGAAGTTGCGCATCCCCGGCTCGTCGTCGACGACGAGCACGGCGGCCATCGGCCAGCGGTCGGCGGCGGGCGAGGCGAAGGCGGGGACGGTGGCGGGCGACGAGGCCATGGCGCGTGCAGGGGCGCGATTGTAGGAACGACCGCTCGCGCGTGCCGGCGGCGACAGCCTGTCGAGGCGGGCGCGACAAGTTGTCGTCGCTTGCCCGGGGTGTCCCTGATTGGCGCGGCGGGCCCCCTGACGGGTAATCCGGGTCGGCGTATGCAGGGCCGTGCATAGTGTCGTGTGGGCGTGTGCCCGAGCGGTGTCAGGAGTCGATCGATGAGCGAGAACCCGTCCAAGTTGTCCCGTCGCCGCGTGTTTGCCGGCGCCGGCGCCGTCGGCGCGCTGGCCGCCGTGGCGGCCGCTGTTCCCGCGGCCAAGCCGCAGGCTGCGGCCGACGCGAAGCCGGCGCCCGAGAAGAAAGAGGGCTACCAGGTGACGCAGCACGTGCTGCGCTACTACCAGACGGCCCGGGTCTGAGGTCCCCTCGAATCGCAGCAGAGCAAGGAGACGTGATGTTGCTCACCCGCAGAACCCCGTCCAGCGCCGGCGCCACGACGTCGGGGCTGGTGTCCAGCCTCGCGCGCGGCGTGTCGAGCGCGATCCCGACGATGGACCGTCGCGCCTTCCTGCGCCGCTCCGGCCTGGGTGTCGGTGCCGGCCTGGCGGCCACCCAGCTCACGCTGGTCAAGAAGGCGCAGGCCGCGGGCGCGGCCAAGGGCGGCGACGCCGGGGCCAAGGTCGAGGTCAAGCGCACGGTGTGCGGGCACTGCTCGGTCGGCTGCGCGATCGACGCCGTCGTGCAGAACGGCGTGTGGGTGCGGCAGGAGCCGGTGTTCGACAGCCCGATCAACCTCGGCGCGCACTGCGCGAAGGGCGCCGCGGTGCGCGAGCACGGGCACGGCGAGTACCGCTTGAAGTACCCGATGAAGCTCGTCAAAGGCAAGTACGAGCGCATCGGCTGGGACCAGGCGCTCGACGAGATCGCCAAGAAGATGCTCGCGCTGCGCGAGCAGAGCGGTCCCGACTCGATCTTCGTCGTCGGCTCGTCGAAGTACAACAACGAGCAGGCCTACCTGCTGCGCAAGTGGGTGTCGTTCTGGGGCACGAACAACACCGACCACCAGGCGCGCATCTGCCACAGCACCACCGTCGCGGGCGTCGCGAACACGTGGGGCTACGGCGCGATGACGAACTCGTACAACGACATGCAGAACGCCAAGGCGGCGCTGTACATCGGCTCGAACGCGGCCGAGGCGCACCCGGTGTCGATGCTGCACATGCTGCACGCCAAGGAGACGGGCTGCAAGATGATCGTCGTCGACCCGCGGTTCACGCGCACGGCGGCCAAGGCCGACGAGTACGTGCGCATCCGCTCGGGCACCGACATCCCGTTCCTGTTCGGCGTGCTGTACCACGTCTTCAAGAACGGCTGGGAGGACAAAAAGTACCTCAACGACCGCGTCTGGGGCATGGACAAGGTGCGCGAGGAGGTGCTCGCGAAGTGGACGCCCGACAAGGTGCAGGAGGTTTCGGGCGTCGACGAGGCGACGACCTACAAGGTCGCGAAGATCATGGCCGAGAACCGCCCCGGCACGATCGTCTGGTGCATGGGGCAGACGCAGCACACGATCGGCAACGCGATGGTGCGCGCGTCGTGCCTGCTGCAGCTGGCGCTCGGCAACATCGGCGTCAGCGGCGGCGGCGCCAACATCTTCCGCGGCCACGACAACGTGCAGGGCGCCACCGACGTCGGGCCCAACCCCGACTCGCTGCCGGGCTACTACGGCCTGGCCGAGGGCTCGTTCAGGCACTACGCGGCGGTGTGGGGCGTCGACTTCGACTGGATCAAGTCGCGCTACGCGCCGGGCATGATGACCAAGCCAGGCATGACGGTGTCGCGCTGGATCGACGGCGTGCTCGAGAAGAACGAGCTGATCGACCAGGACAGCAACCTGCGCGGCCTGTTCTTCTGGGGTCACGCGCCGAACTCGCAGACGCGCGGCCTCGAGATGAAGCGCGCGATGGACAAGCTCGACCTGCTCGTCGTCGTCGACCCGTTCCCCAGCGCCACCGCGGCGATGGCGGCGATGCCCGGGCGCCCCGAGGACCAGAATCCCAACCGCGCCGTCTACCTGCTGCCGGCGGCCACGCAGTTCGAGACCAGCGGGTCGATCACGGCATCGAACCGCTCGATCCAGTGGCGCGAGCAGGTCATCGAGCCGCTGTGGGAGAGCCGCACCGACCACATGATCATGGTCCAGCTTGCCGAGAAGCTCGGCTTCGCGAAGGAGCTGTGCAAGAACTTCAAGATGGTCAAGGGCAAGGGCGGCATGGACGAGCCCGAGACCGAGTCGATCCTGCGCGAGATCAACCGCGGCGTGTGGACCATCGGCTACACCGGCCACAGCCCCGAGCGGCTGAAGGCGCACATGCGCAACATGCACGTCTTCGACGTCAAGACGCTGCGGGCCAAGGGCGGCATCGACAAGGAGACCGGCTACAAGCTCGACGGCGACTACTTCGGCCTGCCGTGGCCCTGCTACGGCACGCCCGAGATGAAGCACCCGGGCAGCCCGAACCTGTACGACACGTCCAAGCACGTGATGGACGGCGGCGGCAACTTCCGTGCCAACTTCGGCGTCGAGCGCGACGGCCAGTCGCTGCTCGCCGAGGACGGCTCGTACAGCAAGGGCGCCGACCTGACGACCGGCTACCCCGAGTTCGACCACCTGCTGCTGAAGAAGCTCGGCTGGTGGGACGAGCTCACCGACGACGAGAAGAAGGCCGCCGAGGGCAAGAACTGGAAGATCGACCCGTCAGGCGGGATCATCCGCGTGGCGATGGTCAACCACGGCTGCCACCCGTTCGGCAACGCGAAGGCGCGCGCGATCGTGTGGAACTTCCCCGACCCGATCCCGCAGCACCGCGAGCCGCTGTACAGCAACCGCGCGGACCTGATCGCCAAGTACCCGACCCACGACGACCGCAAGGCGTTCTGGCGCCTGCCGACGCTTTTCAAGACGGTGCAGGAGGCGAACAAGGACATCGGCAAGGACTACCCGCTGATCATGACCAGCGGCCGCCTCGTCGAGTACGAGGGCGGCGGCGAGGAGACGCGCTCCAACCCGTACCTGGCCGAGCTGCAGCAGGAGATGTTCGTCGAGATCAACCCGCGCGCGGCCAACGACCGCGGCATCCGCAACGGCGAGTACGTGTGGGTGAAGACGCCGGCGATGGCACAGGCGCCCGGCTTCAAGGGCATCAAGGTCAAGGCGCTGGTCACCGAGCGCGTCGATGCCGAGACGGTGTTCCTGCCGTTCCACTTCTCGGGCCGCTGGGGCGGCGTCGACCTGGCGCCGTACTACCCGCAGGGCGCGATGCCGGTCGTGCGCGGCGAGGCCGTCAACACCGTGACGACCTACGGCTACGACAGCGTCACGATGATGCAGGAAACCAAGACCACGCTCTGCCAGATCGAGCGCGCGTAAGGAGATCGCGACATGGCCCGAATGAAGTTCATCTGCGACGCCGAGCGCTGCATCGAGTGCAACGGCTGCGTCACCGCCTGCAAGGCCGAGCACGAGATCCCGTGGGGCGTCAATCGCCGCCGCGTCGTGACGCTCAACGACGGCGTGCCCGGCGAGAAGAGCATCTCGGTGGCGTGCATGCACTGCGCCGACGCGCCGTGCATGGCGGTGTGCCCGGTCGACTGCTTCTACCGCACCGACGAAGGCGTGGTGCTGCACGACAAGGACGTGTGCATCGGCTGCGGCTACTGCAGCTACGCGTGCCCGTTCGGCGCGCCGCAGTTCCCGACCAACGGCCAGTTCGGCCTGCGCGGCAAGATGGACAAGTGCACGTTCTGCGCCGGCGGCCCCGAGGCCAGCGGCTCGCAGCCCGAGTTCGACAAGTACGGCCGCAACCGCCTCGCCGAAGGCAAGCTGCCCGCGTGCGCGGAGATGTGCTCGACGAAGGCGCTGCTCGGCGGCGACGGCGACGTCGTCGCCGACATCTTCCGCACGCGCGTGATGACGCGCGGCAAGGGCAGCGAGGTCTGGGGCTGGGGCACCGCGTACGGCAAGCCTGCCGGCAGCGGCACGACGCGGCAGAAGGCGGAGTCGACCAAGTCATGAACACGGCGATGCGATGGCTCGCGCTGGCCGCCGCCTGTGGCGTGCTGGCGGCGTGCGGCGAGACGGCGACCACCGACAAGACGGTGCGCAAGAGCGACACCCCGGCGTACCAGGGGGCGGCCAATCCCTTCGTCGCCGAAGGCTGGAAAGCCGGAGACCAGGCGAGCTGGGAGCAGCATATGCGCACGCGTGCGCAGGGCCAGAACGAGTACTCGCGCACGACGTCCGGCGGCTGAGCCGCGCGGCAAGGAGCAGGCATGCAAGGCATCGTCAGAACGCTGATCCTGGCCATCGGTCTCGGTGTCGCCGCGGCGGCGGGCGCGCAGCAGGCGCCTGCCGGCGGACCGCCGGCGGGCTTCGTCGCGCCGGCCGAGCCGAAGGCCGACGAGTCCAACGCCGAGCGCGCGAAGACCCAGCCCGGGAACAACGCGCCGTTCTGGCGCAGCGTGCGCGAGTCGGGCCACGAGGCCGGCTACACGTCGCTGCCCGGGGTCGAGAAGGGCGTGCTGATCCAGTCGTTCGTGCAGTACCCGGGCTCGCGCTACACGACGGCCGGCGAGGCGTGGCGCCAGGTGCGCAACGACTTCATCCTCCCGTACGGCGGCGCGCTGCTGGTGATCGTCGCACTGGCGATCGCGATGTTCTACTGGCGCAAGGGTGCCCTCGGCGGCCACGTGCCCGACACCGGCCGGCTGATCGAGCGCTTCACGCCGTTCGAGCGTGCGGCGCACTGGACGAACGCGATCGCCTTCGTCGTGCTCGCGGTGTCGGGCATCGTGATGGCCTGGGGCAAGTACTTCCTGCTGCCCATCCTCGGCGGCACACTGTTCGGCTGGCTCACCTACGCGTTGAAGAACGCCCACAACTTCGCCGGGCCGCTGTTCGCGGTGTCGCTGGTGATCGTGATCGTCACGTTCGCGCGCGACAACCTGCCGCGCAAAGGCGACCTCGGCTGGCTGCTGAAGTTCGGCGGCCTGCTCGGCGAGCACGAGGTGCCGTCGCACCGCTACAACGCGGCCGAGAAGCTGCTGTTCTGGGGCGGCGTGTTCCTGCTCGGCCTGATCGTCGTCGTCTCGGGCCTCGTGCTGGACAAGGTGTTCCCGACGCTGCTCGAGTACACGCGCGGCCAGATGCAGGTCGCGCACATGATCCACGCGGTGGCGGCGGTGCTGATGATGTGCGCCTTCATGGGCCACATCTACATCGGCACGATCGGCATGAAGGGCGCCTACGGCGCGATGCGCACCGGCTACGTCGACGAGGGCTGGGCCAGGGAGCACCACGAGCTGTGGTACGACGACGTCAAGGCGGGCAAGGTCCCGGCGAAGCGCTCGGCCGAGGCCGCGCCGGCGCCCGTGGTGTCGGCCGGCGCGCAGGGTTGAACGAGGAGGAGCATCGGGTCATGACGCACAAGCACTTCTGGGTCGCGGCGGCGGTCGTGCTGCTGGCCGCGCCGGCGCTCGCGAAGCTGCCGCCGTTGTCGGACGAGGCCAAGGCGAAGGCGGCGGAAGCGGCCGCGCGCACCGCGTGGTCGAACAAGGTGGCCGATTACAAGCTGTGCCTTTCGATGGAGCGCGTAGCGGCCAAGTACCGCGCCGATGCGCAGAAGGCGGGCAAGGTGGTGCCAGCGCCGACGCCGACGGCGGCGTGTGCCGACCCCGGGCCGTTCGTGCCACCGTCGCAGAGCTGACGCACCGATGTCGCTCGCCGAGCCGCGCCCCGCCGCCTCGCCCGCCGCGCCTGCCGGCCCGCGCATGACGCAGGCCGGGCAGCCGCTGACGCGCGAGATCGAGGTGCTCGACGAGTACGGCCAGCGGCGGCGCATCCACATTCCCGACGAGCGGCCGCTGACGGTGTTCGTCGACAAGCGCGAGCTCGTCACGCTGATGACGCTCGGCGCCGCGCCCGAACTGCTGGTGCTCGGCTACCTGCGCAACCAGCGCCTGGTCGACGACCTGTCGCAGGTCGAGTCGATCACGGTCGACTGGGACGTGCACGCCGCCGCTGTGCGTACCGCGGGGGGCATTGAGGCGGTTGAGGCGAAGACCGCCAAGCGCGTCGTGACCACCGGCTGCGGCCAGGGCACCGTGTTCGGCGACCTGCAGGCGCAGGTCGACGCGATCCGGCTGCCGTCGCCCGAGAAGGCGCGCATCCGCCAGTCGACGCTGCACGGCATGCTCGAGGTGATGCGCCAGCAGGACAGCATCCACCGCATGGCCGGCTCGGTGCACGGCTGCGCGCTGTTCCGCGGCACCGAGCTGCTGACCTTCGTCGAAGACGTCGGACGCCACAACGCGCTCGACACGATCGCCGGCTGGATGTGGATGCACGGCGTCGACGGCGCCGACAAGACCTTCTACACCACCGGCCGGCTGACCAGCGAGATGGTGATGAAGGCCGCGCAGATGGGCGTGCCGATCGTCGTCTCGCGCAACGGCGTCACGCAGATGGGTCACGCGTTCGCGAGCCGGCTCGGCATGACGCTGTTCGGCCGCGCCGCCAACCGCCACTTCCTCTGCTACACGGGCTTCGAGCGCTTCGACTCCGAGCCCGAGCCGTTGCGCTCGCCGGTGCGCGTCGTGGCCGGCTCGGGCGGCTGACCCCGGCCAGCGCCGCGGGCCTTCAGCGCAAGCCGATCGCGGCGGCAAGCGCCGCGGCGTCGAGCGGCCGCGGCGGCTTCGAAGCCGCGCGCACCAGCGCGGCGATGCCTTCGTTGAGCGGCGCACGCCTCCCGCGCGCCGCCGCCAGCCGCACGATCTCGCCGCTCAGGGCGTCGATCTCGGTCGGCCGGCCGAGCCGCAGGTCGTCGGCCATGCTCGAGGTCGCGTGCTCGTCGATGCGCAGCATGCGCGCGGCCAGCCGCCGGAACAGCGGCGTCGGCAGCCGCAGCAGCGCCGGCAGCCAGTGCGGCGGCAGCGGCATCAGGCGCTCTGGCCGGATGCCGGCGTCGGTCATCACGGCCAGCGCCTCGGCCTGCAGCGCGGCCAGGACGCGGCGGTAGCCGCGGTCGAGCAGCTGCGCACGCAGCGGCAGCCCCGACAGCGCGTTCACGGGGTTGTTCAGGTTCAGCAACAGCTTGCCCCACAGCACCGGCGCCATGTCGGCGTGAAACGTGAGTGGCAAGCCGGCGCGCGCGAACGTGAGCGCCCACCGATGCAACGGGGCGTCGTCCTGCACCGCCAGCCGTCCTTCGGTGCCGCGGTGAAACCTGCCGGGCGCGGCCTGCGCGACGTTGAACGGCACCATGCCCGCGAGCACGCGCAACGACGGGGCCGCGGCTTGCGCGCGGGTGGCGTTGGCGACGCCGTTCTGCAGCGAAAGCACCAGGGTCCCTGCGGGCAGCACGGCCCCGAGCGCGGCGGCGGCGTCGCCGGTGGCGCCGCTCTTGACGCTGAGCAGCACCAGCGCCGGCTCGGCGCCTGCAGGCACGGATTCGGCGAGCGACAGCGCCTGCGCGGGCAGGTCGACGTGGCGGCCGTCGAGGTCGGTCAGTGTCAGGCCGTGGCCGTGCAGCGCCTCGAGCACGTGGGCCCGGCCGACGAAGGTCACCGGCACCCCGGCCGCCTGCAGGCAGCCGCCGACGTAGCAGCCGACCGCGCCGGCGCCCATCACGAGCACCGGCCCCGGTGCGGCGTCGGTCACCGCATCGCCGGCGCGTGCAGGTCGCGCAGCACCGTCGGGCCGACGCGGTGCTCGATCTCGGCCGCGAGGTGGCGCAGCCGCCCGAGCGCGAACAGCGCCTCGGCGACGACGAACATCGGCCCCACCAGCAGCCCGACCACGTCGTCGAAGAACGCCGGGCGGCGACCCTCGTACAGGTGGCCGACGAACTGGACGACCCACCCGGCGACGAAGCAGCCCACGCCCCAGGCCAGCCACGACGCCGTCGTGCCGGCCCCCAGCGGCTGCGCCAGCGCGACCAGCACGGCCGTCACCGCGGCGACGGTGGCGCCCAGCAGCAGCGGGCCGCGCGAGACGTACCACGCGGCTGCCAGCGCCCACAGTCCCCAGGCCGGCGTCAGCGCCAGCCCGCCGACCTCGACCTCGGGCCGCGCCAGCAGCACGCCCACCGCGAACACGATCAGCGGAATGCCGACGAAGTGCGTCGCGATGTTGCGACGGTCCCGGTGGTAACCGGCGTACTGCACCATCAGCTCGGTGCCGGGGCGGAACAGCGAGGACATCGGCAACACTCCAGCGGTGGTCACACCATGCTTATCGGCCGCGATGCGCGTAGTGTGCACCCGCCGGCGCCCTCGTGGGGGTCCATAGAATCGGAAAGCCTTCACAGGATGTGTCCATGAGCATCAAGAGCGACCGCTGGATCCGCCGCATGGCGCAGGAACACGGGATGATCGAGCCGTTCGAGCCCGGCCAGGTGCGCCACGCCGCCGACGGCCACCGCATCGTCAGCTACGGCACCAGCAGCTACGGCTACGACATCCGCTGCGCGCGCGAATTCAAGGTCTTCACGAACGTGCACAGCACCGTCGTCGATCCGAAGAACTTCGACGAGAAGAGCTTCGTCGACATCGAGGCCGACGTGTGCATCGTCCCGCCGAACAGCTTCGCGCTGGCGCGCACCGTGGAGTACTTCCGCATCCCGCGCAACGTCCTGACGATCTGCCTGGGCAAGAGCACCTACGCGCGCTGCGGCATCATCGTCAACGTCACGCCGTTCGAGCCCGAATGGGAAGGCTACGTGACGCTCGAGTTCAGCAACACGACGCCGCTGCCGGCCAAGATCTACGCCGGCGAGGGCTGCGCGCAGGTGCTGTTCTTCGAGAGCGACGAGGTCTGCGAGACCAGCTACAAGGACCGCGGCGGCAAGTACCAGGGCCAGCGCGGCGTCACGCTGCCCAAGACCTGAGGCCGGCGCGGCCGGGCGGCGCGACGCCGCCCGGGGCCGGACGCAGCGCACGCTCGCCGCCGGGGCGGGCAACGCGGGAGGAGACGGCGATGAAGTGGGAAGGCCAGCGGCGCAGCGACAACGTCGAGGATCGCCGCGCCGGCGGCGGGCTGCCGCGGCTGGGCGGCGGGCGCGGCATCGGCCTGGGCACGATCGTGATCGCGCTGGTGGCCGGCTGGCTGTTCGGCATCAACCTGCTGACGCTGCTCGGCCTCCTGGGCGGCGGCGACCTCGCGCCGCCGGCGGCCGAGGCACCGGCGACGGCACCGCCGCCGGGCGACACGCAGGCCACGTTCGTCGCCACCGTGCTCGCCGACACCGAGGACGTCTGGGGCGCCCTGATGCGTGCCGGCGGCGCCGCCTACCGCGAGCCGAAGCTGGTGCTGTTCCGCGACGCGACGCGCAGCGCCTGCGGCGTCGGCCAGGCGGCGATGGGTCCGTTCTACTGCCCGGCCGACGAGAAGGTCTGCATCGATCTCGGCTTTTTCGACACGCTGCAGCGCCGGAGCCAGGGCCACGTCGTGCCCGGCAGCTTCACCCGCGGCACGAGCGCGCAGCGCCAGCGCTGGCTCCAGCGCGGCTACGCCAGCGGCAGCCTTGACCAGTGCGACACCTTCGCGGCGGCAACCTTTTGAGGGCGGCGGCCACGTGCGCCGCCGGGCGACCGGCCGGGCGCATCTCCGGCGCGATGCGACCGGTCCGAGTTCGGTGTCAGAAGAGCTTCAACTTGAGCTGAAGCGCTACCGCGCCGTCCACGTTCCACACCGACGGGATGTAGACCAGGTTCACGCCCACCCGCCGGTACTCCAGCGTCAGGGTCGGCACGAGGGTCGGGAAGTAGCCGCCGTCGCGGGTTGGAGGGTACCCATTGACCACGCCGACGCTGGCGCCGGCTCGCAGGTCGAGCGCCCCCGACCCCCAGTGCAGCGGCATCCAGGCCAGCTGCAGGTAGTTGCTGCTGCGGTCGAGCGAGTTGCGGTAGTGCCCCGCGTGCACGCGCCACGACTCGGACCAGTGCCATTCGACGCCGATCCCGGGGTTGTTCTCGCGGTAGTGACTATTGTTGTCGTGGTGCTTGGACACGAAGCCAGTGGTCAGCCACCACGAGGCCCTTTCCTCGGACGCATCGTCGGCGATGGCCGGGCCGACGAGGGACAGCGCGATGAAGATCGCTGCAATCAAGCGCCAGTGTGTCATAGCTTCTGCCTCGGGACACATTCAGATACATGACGTATCGGAACACCCAGTGCAGGGGGTGAGGGCGGCGCGTCACCGCACGGCACTGCCGAAGCAATTTGTCACGAAACTGTCACCAGCGGCCCGGACGAACTCGGATCCATGTTGGGCGCAGCGCCTGGCTGCGGTGATGCGCCCGATGTCCCTCCCAGGTCGCCAAGCCCCCGAAGCACCCCGCTTTTCCGCCTCAATTCCCCCTGAAGCCGGCCGCCGCTTGGCCGGATCATCGGCGCCACACCCTCGGGAGCGTGCGCATGATCCGTTCGTTGTGGATTTCGAAGACCGGCATGGAGGCCCAGCAGACGCAGCTGGACACGATCTCGCACAACCTCGCCAACGTGGCCACCAACGGCTTCAAGAAGGGCCACGTGGTGTTCGAGGACCTGATCTACCAGAACCTGCGCCAGGCCGGCGCCGCCACCGGCGAGCAGGGCATGCTGCCCACCGGGCTGCAGGTCGGGCTGGGCGTGCGGCCGGTGGCCACGTCGCGCACGTTCACGCAGGGCAACCTGCAGCAGACCGGCAACAACCTCGACGTCGCGATCAAGGGCAACGGCTTCTTCCAGATCCAGCGCGCCGACGGCAGCACGGCCTACACGCGCGACGGCGCGTTCCAGGTCAACGCCGACGGCCAGGTCGTGACCAACAACGGCGACCTCGTGCAGCCCGGCATCACGGTGCCGCCCAACGCGCTGTCGCTGACGATCGCCGCCGACGGCACCGTCAGCGCGACGATCCCCGGCCAGGCCGCGCCGCAGGTGCTCGGCCAGCTGCAGCTGGCCAGCTTCGTCAACCCGGCCGGGCTCGACCCGCTGGGCGGCAACCTGTTCGGCGAGACGGCAGCCTCGGGCGCGCCGAACGCCGGCCAGCCCGGCGCCGACGGGCTGGGCGCGCTGCAGCAGGGCTTCGTCGAGACGAGCAACGTCAACGTCGTCGAGGAGCTGGTCGCGATGATCCAGACGCAGCGCGCCTACGAGCTCAACTCGAAGGCGATCCAGACGTCGGACCAGATGCTGCAGCGCCTGTCGCAGATCTGAGCCGGAGGTCGTGGCATGAAGTCACTGCTCGCGTTCGCGCTCACCGTCGTGGCCGCCTTGCTGGGCGGCTGCGCGATGATGCAGCCGCCGCTGGTCGACGTGGCCCCGGTACCGGCCGGGCTGGCCACGCCGGTGGCGACGGCGCCGGCGCCGCCGCAGGCCGCGCCCGGCGCCATCTTCCAGCCCGCGTCGTACCGCCCGCTGTTCGAGGACCATCGTGCGCGCCTGCCCGGCGACACGCTCAACGTCGTCATCACCGAGCGCATCAGCGCCAGCGCGCGCTCCACGAGCTCGGTCGACAAGTCGGGCAGCGTCGAGGCCGGCATCACGTCGCTGCCGTGGTTCGGCGCCGCCTCCAAGCTCAGCCGGCTGAACGCCGAGGGCAGCAGCACCAACACCTTCGAGGGCAAGGGCGCCACCGAGAGCACCAACGCCTTCAGCGGCACGATCACCGCGGTGGTCACCGGCGTGCTGCCCAACGGGCACCTGCTGATCGCGGGCGAGAAGCAGATCGGCGTCAACGCCAACGTCGACGTGCTGCGTTTCTCGGGCCAGGTCGACCCGCGCGCGATCCAGCCGGGCAACCGCGTGCCCAGCACGCAGATCGCCAACGTGCGCCTCGAACAGCGCAGCCAGGGCCAGCAGGCCGACGCGCAGGTCGTCGGCTGGCTGGCGCGCTTCTTCCTCAACGTGCTGCCGATCTGACCGCTGACCGCCATGGGGACCGTGATGTCTTACGTTCTCGCCCGCGTGCAGCGGCGTCTACAGCAGCGGGCGCTCGACGCCGCCGCGCGCGCGGCCGTCGTGCTCGCCGCGCTGGCGGCCAGCGCCGCGCTGTGGTGGCCCGCCGGTGCGCATGCCAAGTCGCGCATCAAGGACCTCGCCGCCGTGCAGGGCGTGCGCGCCAACCAGCTCGTCGGCTACGGCCTCGTCGTCGGCCTCGACGGCACCGGCGACCAGACGACGCAGTCGCCGTTCACCGCGCAAAGCCTCAACGCGATGCTGCAGCAGATGGGCGTCACGATCCCGCCCGGCGTCGCGCTGCAGCCGAAGAATGTCGCTGCCGTGATGGTCACGGCCGCGCTGCCGCCTTTCGCGCAGCCGGGGCAGGCCATCGACGTCACCGTCTCGTCGCTGGGCAACGCCAAGAGCCTGCGCGGCGGCATGCTGATCGCGACGCCGCTCAAGGGCGCCGACGGCCAGGTCTACGCGCTCGCGCAGGGCAGCCTGGTGGTCGGCGGGGCAGGGGCCTCGGCCGGCGGCTCGAAGGTGCAGATCAACCACCTGAGCGCCGGGCGCATCCCGCAGGGCGCCACCGTCGAGCGCAGCGTGCCCACGCCGCTTCTCGCTGGCGAGCACCTGCAGCTCGACCTCAACGCCGCCGACTTCGCCACCGCGCGCGCCGTGGCCGAGGCGATCAACCGCGCCAAGGGCGACGGCACCGCGATGGCGCTCGACGGGCGCGTCGTGCGCGTGCGCGCGCCGGCCGAGCCGGGCGCACGCGTGGCCTTCCTCGCCGACATCGAGAACCTGCCGCTCGAGCTGGCCCGGCCGGCGGCCAAGGTCGTGCTCAACGCGCGCACCGGCTCGGTGGTGATGAACGAGTCCGTCACGCTCGGCGCCTGTGCGGTCGCGCACGGCAGCCTGTCGGTGACGATCAGCTCGACGCCGGTGGTCAGCCAGCCGGCGCCGTTCGGCCGCGGCGACACCGTGGTTGCCGAGAAGGCCGACGTCGCGATCACGCAGCAAGGCGGCGCGCTGGTGCAGATGCCCGAGGGCACCAAGCTCGCCGACGTCGTCAAGGCGCTCAACGTGCTCGGCGCGACGCCGCAGGACCTGCTCGCGATCCTGCAGGCGATGAAGGCCGCCGGCGCGCTGAAGGCCGACATCGAGGTGATCTGACGATGGCCGTCGCCCCGCTGCCCGGACTCGCCGCCGACGCGCGCTCGGTCGACGGCCTGCGCACGCTCGCCGGCCGCGACCCGCAGGCCGCGGTGAAGGAGGTCGCGAAGCAGTTCGAGTCGCTGTTCATGCAGGAGCTGCTCAAAAGCATGCGCCAGTCGACGATGGCCTCGGGCCTGCTCGACAACCAGGCCAGCGAGCTCGGCACCGAGATGCTCGACACGCAGTATGCGCAGAAGATGAGCGGACTGCCCGGCGGGCTGGCCGACGTCATCGCGCGCCAGCTCGCGCGGCAGATGGGGCTGCCCGCCGACCGCACGGGCGCGCCGACGGGGCCTGCCGGCACGCGGCCGGCCGACCCCTCGCCCGCCACGCC
>JBBION010000039.1:0-15299 GCA_037443345.1 Rubrivivax sp.
GCTGCCGGCGCGCCCGCGCGCATGGGTCGAGGCCGGCGTCGCGCGCATCCCCGAGGACCGGCACGCCGAGGGCACCGTCGGCGACCTCGCGCTGTGGGAGAACGCCGTGCTCGAGCGCTACGCGAGCCGCACGTTCGCCGTGGCGGGCGTGCTGCGGCGCACGCGGGCCCGCGCGCACGCCGCATCGCTCGTCGAGCGCTTCGACGTGCGCGGCACCGAAGGCGGCGGGCTCGAGACCCGCGCGCGGTCGCTCTCGGGCGGCAACATGCAAAAGCTGATCCTCGGCCGCGCGCTCGCCGGCGACCCCGACGCCGCGAAGCCGCCGCGGCTCATCGTCGCCAACCAGCCGACCTGGGGCCTGGACATCGGTGCCGTGGCCTACGTGCACCAGCAGCTGCTCGACGCGGCGGCGGCGGGCAGCGCCGTGCTGCTGATCAGCGAGGACCTCGACGAGATCTTCGCGCTCGCCGACCGCATCGCCGTGATGCACCATGGCCGCCTCGGCGAGGCGAAGCCGGCCGGCGAGTGGACGCTGGCGGCGATCGGCCTGGCGATGGCGGGAGAGACGGGCAGCGCCGATGCAGCTCGAACGCCGCACTGAAACCTCGCGCACGATGCTGCTCGCCGCGCCGCTGGGCGCGGTGGCGGTCACGCTGCTCGTCACGTCGCTGCTGGTGGCCTGGGCCGGCGCGCCGGTCGGCCGCGCCTACGCGCTGCTGCTCGAAGGCGGCTTCGGCTCGCGCTTCGCGATCACCGAGACGCTGACGCGCGCCACGCCGCTGATCCTCACCGGCCTGGCCGCCGCGGTGGCGTTCCGTGCGCGGCTGTACAACATCGGCGCCGAGGGGCAGCTCTACGCCGGCGCGATCGCCGCGGTGGCGGTCGGCGGGCTGCACGGCGGCGTCGGGTTCGACGCCTCGCCGTGGCTGCTGTTCCCGCTGATGGTGGGTGCGGCCATGCTCGCCGGCGCGCTGCTGCTGCTCGGGCCGGCGCTGATGAAGCGCCTGGGCGTCGACGAGGTCGTCACGACGCTGCTGCTGAATTTCATCGTGCTGCTGGCGGTGTCGGCGCTGCTCGACGGGCCGATGAAGGACCCGTCGGCGATGGGCTGGCCGCAGAGCGTCGCGCTGCAGGACGCGCTGCAGCTCGACCGCCTGATCGAGCGCAGCCGCGTGCACACCGGGCTGCTCGCAGCGCTCGGCCTCGCGCTGGCGCTGTGGGCGCTGCTGAAGTTCACCACCACCGGCTTCGAGATCCGCGCGGTGGGCGCCAACGCGCGCGCCGCCGCGTTCGCCGGCATGCCGGTGGGCTGGGTCACGGTCAAGGTCGCGCTGCTGTCGGGCGCACTCGCGGGGCTCGCGGGCGCGGTCGAGGTCGCGGGCCGGGCGCACTACGTGACGCTCGACATGAGCCCGGGCTACGGCTACAGCGGCATCGTGATCGCGATGCTGGCGATGCTGAACCCGCTGGGCGTCGTCGCCGCGGCGGTGTTCGTCGCCGGCATCCTGGTGGGTGCCGACAGCATGAGCCGCAGCGTCGGCGTGCCGACCTACATCGCCGACGTGATCGTGTCGGTGGCGCTGATCGCGATGCTGGTGGCGACGATGCTCACGCAGTACCGGATCAGGGCCCCCTGGGCCGGGCAAGGCCCGGCCCGCCCCCCGAGGGGGTCGAGGAAACTTGGGGCGGCCCGGCGTTTCCTCGAGCGCTGGAGGTAGCCGGTGGCCGAGACGCTCGAGCTGCTGCTGTCGGCGCCGTTCTGGGTCGCCGTGCTGCGCATCGCGACGCCGCTGATCCTGGGCACGCTGGGCGTGCTGCTGTGCGAGCGCGCCGGCGTGCTGAACCTGGGCATCGAGGGCATCATGGTCGCCGGCGCCTTCGTCGGCTGGCTCACGGTCTACCAGGGCGGCGGGCTGTGGACCGGCGTGGCGGCGGCCGCGCTCACCGGCGCCGCGTTCGGTCTGCTGCACGGCGTGCTGACGGTGAACTTCGCGCTGTCGCAGCACGTCTCGGGACTCGGCATCACGCTGCTGGCCACGAGCCTGGCGAGCTATGCCTACCGCGTGAGCTTCCCGAAGGTCGAGCGCCCGCCGACGGTCACGACGTTCGAGCCGATGGGCTGGCTGCCGATTCCGGTGCTGAACGAGCAGACGGCGCTCACGCTCGTGGCGCTGCTCGCGGTGCCGGTGATCGCCTGGGTGCTGTACCGCACGCCAGCGGGCCTGGCGGTGCGCATGGTCGGCGAGAACCCCGCCGCCGCCGAAGGCCAGGGGCTGAGCGTGGCGGGCGTGCGCATCGGCGCCATCGTCGCCGGCTCGGCGCTGATGGGCGTGGCCGGCGCCTTCCTGACGCTGGCCGCGTTCAACGCCTTCTACTTCAACATGGTCAACGGCCGCGGCTGGGTGTGCGTCGCGCTCGTCGTGTTCGCGTCGTGGCGGCCGGGCAAGGCGCTGCTGGGGGCGCTGCTGTTCGCGTTCTTCGACGCGCTGCAACTGCGGCTGCAGCAGGCCGGCGGCGGCGTGTTCGGCGTCGAGCTGCCGTACCAGGTCTACCTGATGCTGCCGTACGCGATGGCCATCGTCGCCCTCGTCGTGATGGCGCGCCGTGCGGCGTACCCGCAGGCGCTGATGAAGCCGTACCGCAAGGGGGAACGCTAGCTTGGCCGGTCCGCCGATCGTGGTGTTCGGCGCGTTCGACCGCCACAACTTCGGCGACCTGCTGTTCCCGCACCTGGCGCAGGCGCTGCTGCCAGGCGAGGCGCTGGTGTTCGCCGGCCTCGCGTCGCGCGACCTGCGAACGTTCGGCGGGCGCCGCGTGCATTCGCTGGCCGAGGTCGCCGCCGTGGTCGGCGAACGACCGCTGCGCGTGCTGCAGCTCGGCGGCGAGCCGCTGACCTGCACCGCGTGGCAGGCCGCCGTGATGCTGCAGCCGCCGGGCGAGGTGCAGCGCACGCTGGCGTGGCTCGCACGCCGGCCGTCGACGCGGCGACGCTGGGTGCGCGACGTGCTCGGGCGCGACGACCGTGCGCCATACCTGTTCGCGCGCGACGCGCTGCCGAACGTCGAGCGCGTCGTCGTCGCCGGCGTGGGCGGCGTGGACCTCGCGCGATGTGCACCGGCGATGCGCGACGAGGTGCTCGCCAAGCTGCACGCCGTCGATGCGCTGAGCGTGCGCGACCGCGTCACGCAGCGCGCGCTGCACGATGGCGGCCTCGACGCCGCGCTCGTGCCCGACCCGGCGGTGCTCGTCGCGCAACACTTCGGCGCCGAGATCGACACCCACGCACGCCGAGGTGAACCGGCGCGCGTGGCCGCTGCGTTCGCCGACGGCTACGCCGCGGTGCAAGCGAGCGCGGCGTTCGCCGACGACGCGACGCTCGACGCGCTGGCGCAGCAGCTGCGCGCGGTGCAGGCCGCGACCGGCCTGGGCGTCGTGCTGTTCCGTGCCGGCGCGGCGCCGTGGCATGACGACCTCGGCGTGCTGCAGCGGCTGGCCACGCGGCTGCCGCCCGGGTGCGTGCACGTGGCCGCGTCGCTGCACCCGTGGGACGTGTGCGCGCTCGTCGCGCGCGCCCGTGCGGTGTGCGCGAGCAGCCTGCACGCGCGCATCGTCGCGCTCGCCTTCGGTCTGCCGCGCGTGAGCGTGCGGCCGCCCGGCGAGCCGGGCCAGCGGCGCAAGCTCGCGGCCTTCGTCGACACCTGGGACGCCGAAGCCGGGGCGCCGGTCGACGTGCGGCGCACGGCCGCAGCTTTGCGCCGCGCGACCGCGATGCCGGCCACGACGCTCGGCCACGCAGCGGGGCAGGCGACGGCGGCCTGGCAGGAGCACTGGGACGGGCTGGGCCTTTGAGGCGCAGGGGCGGCAAGAGCACCGGGCGCGGCAGCCGCGGCGGCCTTCCGGTCCGGTGCGTCTCAGCGCCGCTTGAGCGTGGCCTCGCAGGCGCGTTCGCCCTCACCCCGTTGGGGCATCTTCAGCCGCTCGACGCCCTTGAGCACGACCTCGGCAGCCGACACCGTCCCCTCGAAGCGACCCGTGAAGCGCCCCTCCGGCCCGACGGTCTCGACGACGAACTTGCCGTCACGAACGGTCGTCGTGCCGCTGGCGCGGCCGCTCTCTTCGGTCGTTCCTGGCCTGTGCACGATGCGCGACACGGTCAGGCGATTGCCGTCGCGCACGGCCTCGCCCGGCACGCGGACGGGCGGGATGTTCAGATTCGGCGTCGCGTCGCACTGCCAGGTTCCGGAGTAGGCCAGCTCCGCGGCGAATGCGGCGGACGCGAGCGTCAGGCACAGTGCAGCCACCACAGGCGACCGGGTTGCCCACGAGCAGGCGGGTCTTCTTGTCGGCATGGTGATCTCCTCGATTGACGGCTCCGCGGCGTCGATCGGCCGACACCGATTCTGGGCGCGTCGCGCACGCCGGAGATGACGAGCGTCAACGCACTGCCTCGCAGGCGGCGGCGCGGACTGCGACCCCCGCGCGTGCGCGCCGACGCGGTGCAGCAGCCCGTTGGGCAGTGCGCGGCGTCGCCGTCAGGCGGACACGCTGCCGGCCGCCGTCGCCGGCGGCGTGGCCGCGGCCTCGCGCGCCGGCGCCGCAGTAGGCAGGATCGCCGCGCCCGCCCTCGCCGCCGCCTTGATCAGGTCGGCGGCCTTCTCGCCGATCATGATCGTCGGCGCGTTGGTGTTTCCGCTGACGATGCGCGGCATGACCGACGCGTCGACGACGCGCAGGCCCTGCACGCCGCGCACGCGCAGCTCGGCGTCGACGACGTCCATCGGCCCGGGGCCCATGCGGCAGCTGCCTACCGGGTGGTAGATCGTGTCGGCGTAGCGGCGCACGAACTGCTCGATCTGCACGTCGTCGCGCGCCGCGGCCGAGGTGGCGAACTCGCGCGCGCCGTGCGCGCCCAGCGCCGGCTGCTGCAGGATGTGCCGCGTGAGCTTGACGCCGGCCACCAGCGCGTCGACGTCGCTGCGCTCGGCGAGGAAGTTGGGGTCGATGCGCGGCGCGGCCAGCGGGTCGGCGCTCGCGAGCGTCACGCGGCCGCGGCTGGCCGGGCGCAGCACGCACACGTGGCACGAGTAGCCGTGGCCGAGCACCGTCTTGCGCCCGTGGTCGACGAGCTTGCCGATCACGAAGTGCAGCTGCAGGTCGGGCGTGGCCACGTCGGGGCGGCTGCGCAGGAAGCCGCCGGCTTCCGCGTAGTTGGTCGTCAGCATGCCGGTGCGCCGGCGTCGCCACTCGACGATGCCCTTGACGGCGTTGACCGCGCCGGCGAACGAAATGCCGAACAGCTCGGTCAGGTGCGGGGCGTCGTACCCGAGCACGACGTCGGGGTGGTCGTGCAGGTGGGCGCCCACGCCGGGCAGGTCGTGCACGACAGCGATGCCGTGGCGCTGCAGCTCGGCGCCCGGGCCGATGCCCGACAACATCAGCAACTGCGGCGACTGCAGCGCGCCGGCGCTGAGCAGCACCTCGCGCCGCGCGCGCAGCGTGCGCACCTGGCCGCCCACGCGGACCTCGACGCCGACGGCGCGCCGACCCTCGATCACGACGCGCAGGCATTGCGCGTCGGTCAGCACGTGCAGGTTCGGCCGGCGCAGGTGCGGCGTCACGTAAGCCTTGGCGGCGCTGAGGCGTTCGCCGTCGCGGTGCGTGACCTGGTAGGCGCCGAAGCCCTCCTGCGCCGCGCCGTTGAAGTCGGGGTTGACCGGGTACCCGGCCTGACGCGCGGCCTCGACGAGGCGTGCGGTGAACGGATTCGGGCTGCGCAGGTCCGCGACGTTGAGCGGCCCGCCGGTGGCGTGGAAGGCATCGGCACCGCGCTCGTTGTGCTCCGACTTCAGGAAGTACGGCAGCACGTCGGCCCAGCCCCAGCCGGGGTTGCCGGCGGCGGCCCAGGCGTCGTAGTCCTCGCGCTGGCCGCGCAGGTAGATCATCGCGTTGATCGAGCTCGAACCGCCGAGCACCTTGCCGCGCGGCTGGTAGCCGCGGCGCCCGTTCAGCCCGGCCTGCGGCACGGTCTCGAACGCCCAGTTGGCGTGGCCGGTCTGCGCCATCACGGCCAGTCCGGCCGGGCAGTGGATCAGCACGCTGCGGTCGCTCGGCCCGGCTTCGAGCAGGCACACGCTGACGTCGGCGTCTTCGCTCAGCCGCCCGGCCAGCACGCAGCCGGCGGACCCGCCGCCGACGATGATGTAGTCGTACAAGACGCCGTCTCCTCGCGCCCCGGTGCGGTGCCCGGACGCAGTCATCTTAGGGGCCGCCCGCGTCGCGCCGGTAGTGGCATCTCTCCACGGGCCGGAGGGGCGTTCTTTGCGCTGCCTCAAGCCGGCGAGCGCCGACGCACCCAATGCCGCACGAGACGATCTCAACGACCTTCCGGTCGACGTCGAACGCCGGGCCGGCGCCGCGGGCGTATCCTCGGCGACTTCGCCGCCCCGAGCGTTGCCGATGGCTGCTTCGACCCCCGCCGCCCCGCGCCACATCCGCCTGACCTCGCACCCGGGCCAGGACGCGATCGGCGCGCCGACGATCCACTGGGGCGCGCCCGATGCGCTCGAGCGCGGCCCCGTCGTCGGCACGACGACGAACCGCAGCCAGCGCAACGTGATCGGCACGCACAGCGGCAGCTACGGCGTGTACCGCGCGCTGGCGGTGGCGGCGGGCAACCTGCCGCGCGGCCACCGCGCCGACCTGACGAACACGGCGCCCACCGACCCGATCGGCCCGTACCCGCAGTGGGGCGAGGCCGACAAGATCGTCTCGCTCGACCCCTGGGGCGCGAGCGTGCAGCACGCGTACGCCGAGTACCTCGAGCAGGGCTACGACATCCGCCCGACGATCGCGGTGACCAAGGCACACATCCACCTGCCCGAGGTGAAGCAGGCGCTGGCGTTCCAGCGGCTGCAGGTCGACGGGCGCGTCCTGCTCGACGATGCGTCGGCGGTGGTGACCAAGATCGCCGTCGAGCCGGTGTGGTGGCTGCCCGGCGTCGCCCGGCGCTTCGGCGTCTCGGAGGCCGACCTGCGCCGCGCGCTGTTCGAGGAAACGGGCGGCATGTACCCCGAGCTGGTGACGCGCAGCGACCTCGAGGTGTTCCTGCCGCCGATCGGCGGCCAGACGCTGTACGTGTTCGGCGACGTGCGCGACCTCGCCGACCCGGCGGTGACGCTCACCGCGCGCGTGCACGACGAGTGCAACGGCTCCGACGTGTTCGGCAGCGACATCTGCACCTGCCGGCCGTACCTGACGCACGCCATCGAGGAGTGCATCCAGGGCGCGCAGCGAGGCGGCGTGGGCCTGATCGCCTACAGCCGCAAGGAAGGGCGCGCGCTCGGCGAGGTGACGAAGTTCCTCGTCTACAACGCGCGCAAGCGCCAGCAGGGCGGTGACTCGGCGGCCACCTACTTCCTGCGCACCGAGTGCGTCGCCGGCGTGCAGGACATGCGCTTCCAGGAACTGATGCCCGACGTGCTGCACTGGCTGGGCATCCGCAAGATCCACCGGCTGGTGAGCATGAGCAACGACAAGTACGACGCGATCACCGGCAGCGGCATCGAGGTCGGCGAGCGCGTGAAGATCCCCGACGCGCTGGTGCCCGCCGACGCCAAGGTCGAGATCGAGGCCAAGATCGCCGCCGGCTACTTCACCGACGGCGCCGTGCCCGACGAGGCGACGCTCGCCGCCGTCAAGGGCCGCGGGCTGGCCGAGTGAACGCGGCGCCGCCGCCGCCGGGCGTCGCGACGCTGCGCGACCCGGCGACGATCCGCCAGCGCTGCGCGAACGTCACCGCCGCGGTCGCCGCTGGCGCCTCGGCGCACTTCACGCTCGACCGTGCGCGGCTCGATGCGGTCGCCGACCGCGTCGCCGCGCTGACGCGGCAGCGCTTCGGCGACGGGCCGATCCCGTCCCACAGCCGCTGGCGCCACTTCGAGGCCGGCGGCGTCGACCGCAGGGCCGAGCTCGACGCGGCGCTGGCCGGGCGCGACGAGGCCGAGATCGCGCGCGCGCGCATCGACCTGGCGCTGGTCAGCGTGCTGCTCGACGCCGGCGCCGGGCCGGCGTGGTCGTACGTCGAAGCCCGCGGCGCGCGGTTCGCGCGCTCCGAGGGGCTCGCCGTCGCGAGCTTTCGCGCCTTCATGAGCGGCGCGTTCTCGTCGAACCCGCGCGAGCCGTGGCGTGTCGATGCCGACGCGCTCGCCGCGCTCGACGCCAGCACGCTCGCGGCGCGCTTCCAGGTGCACGACGGCAACCCGCTGGTCGGGCTGGAGGGCCGCGTCGCGCTGCTGCATCGGCTCGCCGCGGCGCTGCGCGCGTGGCCGGGCACCTTCGGTGCCGACGCGCGCCCGGGACGCCTGTTCGACGCGCTGGCCGCCGCCGGCCGCGTGCACGCCGGCGACGTGCTGCGCGCGCTGCTCGACGCCTTCAGCGGCATCTGGCCGAGCGGAAAGGTGTTCGCCGGAACACCGGTCGGCGACGCGTGGCCGCACCCGGCGGCCGGCGGCGAGGGCCCGAGCGCCGGCTGGGTGCCGTTCCACAAGCTCAGCCAGTGGCTGGCCTACTCGCTGCTCGAACCCTTCCGATGGGCCGGCGTGCCGGTCGACGGGCTCGACGCGCTGACCGGGCTGCCCGAGTACCGCAACGGCGGACTGCTGCTCGACGCCGGCGTCGTCGTGCCGCGCGACGCGGGCTTCGCGGCGCGCACGTACACTCCCGCCGACGCCTGGGTGATCGAGTGGCGCGCACTGACGGTGACGCTGCTCGACCAGCTCGCGCCGCGGGTGCGCGAACGGCTCGGGCGCAGCGCGGCCGAGATGCCGCTGGCCTGCGTGCTCGAAGGCGGCACCTGGGCCGCGGGCCGCGCGATCGCCGCCGAGCGCCGCACCGGCGGCACGCCGCCGGTGGCGGTCGACAGCGACGGCACCGTGTTCTGACCACCCGGCAAGGAGCCGACGATGAGCGCCCGACCCGACCCCGCCGTGGCCGCCACGCTGGCGCGCTGGCGCGCGATGATCGCCAGCGGCGACCTGGACGCGCTGCCCGCGCTCGTGACCGACGACGCCGTGTTCCGCTCGCCGATGGCGCACAAGCCGTACCCGGGGCGCGAGGCGGTCGTCTTCATCCTGCGCACGGTGTTCGGCGTGTTCGAGCGGTTCACCTACCACCGCGAACTCTCCGGCGACGACGGCCTGAACGTGGTGCTCGAGTTCAGCGCCGAGGTGAACGGCAAGCAGCTCAAGGGCATCGACCTGATCCGCTTCGACGAGAACGGCCTGATCGTAGACTTCGAGGTCATGGTCAGGCCGATGAGCGGCCTCGCGGCGCTGGGCGACGAGATGAGCCGGCGCGTGGCCCACGTGCTGCCGACCCTGCAGAAGGGCCCGGGCGGCGCCGGGGGCTGACCCGGACGGCGCTCGCGCCCGACGGCCGATCCAGGGCGATAGCGCCGGCCGTGGCGCGTACCGTCGGCGAACAGGCCCTACGGCGTGGGGCGGGCGGTCGCCTTGCTATGCTCCGCCGGCCATGAACGAGACCGCCAGCTCCTCCCGCCTCGCGTCGTCGGGGTGGCGACGTCGCCTGATCATCGCCGGATTCGTCGTCGGTGCCGGCAGCTTCATCTGGAGCCGCCTGCCCAAGGGCAGCTATCCCACCGACTTGTCGCGCATCGGCCAAGGGCAGGCCACGCTCGTGCTGGCGATGGACAGCAACTACCTCGCCGGGGCGTCGGTGATGCACCTGCTCCACGACCTGCGGCGCGAGTTCGCCGATTCGGTGCAATTCCTGGTCGCATCGCTGGCGTTACCCGACGGTCAGGCTTTTGCCCGTCAGCATCAGGTCGGCGACGGCACCGTGGTGCTGTTCGACGCCCGCGGCCAGCGCGTGGCGGTGCTTCACGCCCCGCAGACCCGGGACGAATTGCGGCAGGCCCTGCAGCAAGCGTCCGGACTCTGACCGGGATGCCGCCGCTGTCGCGATGATGCGGCGATGACTTGCGACGTCGAGCGCGCGGGCGCGCAGCGCCTTCACCCGCATGGTGGCGGCGGTCGTGGCCGAAGACTCCAGCGCCGACACACCCTTGCCCGCGGAGGCGAGCGGTCGACAGCCGGCTCGAGGCTCAGCGCCGCTCGACGTGCGCGGCCATGGCGGCCAGCACGCCCGGCACCATCGTCGCGATGCCTGCCTGCAGCAGCGAGGCAACCCGGAAGTCGCCCAGGTGCCACACGCCCGCGGCCCGCGCCGCGAAGGCGGTCGGCGTCGCGGCGGCGCCGACGAGGCCGGCGCTCCACGGCTGCAGCGCTTCCGTGCGCGCTTCCTCGCGGGGTCAGCCGGCCTGACGGTGCGCTTTGATTATGCTGGCGCTGCCCGGAGGAGCCTGCCCATGTCCACCCCCGCCGTCCACGTCGTCGACCACCCGCTGGTGCAGCACAAGCTGACGCTGATGCGGCAGAAGGACCGATCGACGAACAGCTTCCGCCGCCTGCTGCACGAGATCAGCATGCTGATGGCCTACGAGGTCACGCGCGACATGCCGGTGCAGATGATCGACATCGAGACGCCGCTGGCGCCGATGCGCGCGCCCGTGATCGACGGCAAGAAGACGGTGTTCGTGTCGATCATGCGCGCCGGCGCCGGCCTGCTCGACGGCATGCTCGAGGTCGTGCCCGGCGCGCGCGTCGGCCACGTCGGCCTGTACCGCGACCCGAAGACGCTGGTGGCCGTCGAGTACTACTTCAAGATGCCGCACGAGATGCACGAGCGCGACGTCATCGTGCTCGACCCGATGCTGGCCACCGGCAACTCGGCGGTGGCCGCCGTCGACCGGCTGCAGGAGACGCGCCCGCGCTCGATCCGCTTCGTGTGCCTGCTCGCGGCGCCCGAGGGGCTGGCGCACTTCCACGCCCACCATCCCGACGTGCCGGTCTACACCGCCGCCGTCGACGAGCGGCTCGACGGGCACGGCTACATCGTGCCCGGCCTCGGCGACGCCGGCGACCGGCTGTTCGGCACCAAGTAGCGCTGCGCGCTCAGGCCGCCACCGCCGCGTGGCGGCGCAGCCGCTCGAGCACGCGCGGCAGGTCGACGCGGCTGACCAGCACCGACGCCAGCTTGGGCCGGCACTGCACCGCGACCGCCTCGAACGCGAACCAGCCGAAGGCGTCCATCTCGGGCAGCTTGCGCCCGCTGCTGGCGCAGGTGAATCGGCTCTCGCACTGCAGGCAGCGCGGGTCGAGCCGCGGCTGCAGTGCCGCGAACAGGTGCAGGTCCGTGCGCGCGGTGTAGGCGAAGCGGCCCAGGTCGAGCAGCCGCGCGTCGGCCAGTGCCAGCCCTGTTTCCTCGCGCGTCTCGCGCAGCGCCGCCTCGCGCGGCGTCTCGTCGGCGTGCGCGCCGCCCTTGGGCAGGTCCCAGTGGTCCTGGCCGGTGACGTGGCACAGCAGCAGTTCGGCAGCCTCGTTGACGATCACGATGCCGCAACTGAGCCGCCGCTGCCCGAACACGCCCTGCTCCACGCACACCCCCGAAGTGGCTGCACACACCCACCACGCACGGGGCGCGCCAGCGGTTGACACGGCCGGTGCCCGTGCCACCCGAGCGGGGGGTGCGCCGACCATAGCGCGGCCGTGTGACGGCAATCGGTCGAGAAGGCGGGTCGGAGCGGACGAATCCGCCGCTCCGGCGGCTAGGCCGGCGCGGGCACCGCCGGGCGCCGGCGCACCCGCACGATGACGTCGACCTCCGCCACCTCGAGGTCGGGGCCCAGCGCGGGCAGGCCGAGCACGCGCAGCTGCGCGCCGTCGAGGTCGCTGACTTCACCGCTGTCGAGGTCGTACAGGTGGTGGTGCGGCTCGAGGTTGGAGTCGTACACCGTGGCCGCGCCGTCGACGACAAGCTCCTTGAGCAGCCCATGCTCCACGAACAGCCGCAGCGTGCCGTAGACGGTCGCGCGCGAGATCTCCGGCATGCGCTCACGCGCCGCGCGCAGCGCCTGCTCGGCCGTCATGTGCACCGGCCGCTGCAGCATCACGGCGGCGACGACGAGCCGCTGCAGCGTCGGCACGATGTCGGCCTCGCGCAGTCGCCGCTGCGCGGTCGTCGATGCCCAGGTGTTCGGCATGGTCGTCTCCTCCGGGCGGCCCCGCCGCGCGCGACGGGGCCGCTTCTCTGCGGCTACTTGGCCCAGGGGTCGGGCCGCAGCGTCTTGTCGCTTGACGGCGGCAGGATCGGCAGCGTGAAGCTCGGCTGGTCCCCGGTCAGCGTCTTCAGGAACGCGACGATCTTCTCGTTCTCGCTGGGCGTGAACTTCTTGCCCAGCTGCAGCCGGCCCATCACGTCCACCGCCTCGGCCAGCGTGTTGGCCGCGCCGTCGTGGAAGTACGGGTAGGTCAGCTCGACGTTGCGCAGCGTCGGCACCTTGAAGTTGAAACGGTCGGCGTCCTTGCCGGTCACCGCGCTGCGGCCCTCGACGTTGCTGGTCGACTTGTACGGCTCGACGATGCCCATCTTCTGGAACGACGTGCCGCCCGCGGCCGGGCCGTTGTGGCACGCCACGCAGCCGCTGGTCTTGAACAACTGGTAGCCCTCGAGCTCGTCCTTCGTCAGCGCGTTCTTCTTGCCCAGCAGCCACTGGTCGAAGCGCGAGTTGGGGGTCACCAGCGTCTTCTCGAACTCGGCGATCGCGGCAGTGACCTGGTCGATGTCGATCCTTTCCTTGCCGAAGACCTGCTTGAACTCGCGCTGGTAGGCCGGGATCGACTCGAGCACGTCGATCGCCAGCGTGTGGCTGAACGCCATCTCGCCCGGATTCGCGATCGGGCCGCCGGCCTGTGCCTTCAGGTCGGCGGCGCGGCCGTCCCAGAACTGGGCCACGTTCAGGCTCGAGTTCAGCACGGTGGGCGCGTTGATCGGCCCCTGCTGCCACTTGTCGCCAATCGACGTGCGGAGGTTGTCGGTGCCGCCCATCGACAGGTTGTGGCACGAGTTGCACGAGATGAAGCCCGAACGGGACAGACGCGGGTCAAAGTACAGCTTCTTGCCCAGCTCGACCAGCCCCAGGTTGACCTGCTGGGCCGGCACGATCGGCTGGATGGGCTCCTGGCTTTGCGCCACTACGACGCCCGCGGCCACCAGCGAGGCCGCGACGGCCAGCGCCACCGGTGCCAAACGCATACGCATGATTCCTCCTCGGTCGTCCTTCGCGAGCGGCCCGACGGTGCGGACGACGGCCCGCCGGGCGCCGGTTTGGACTCGATCCAGACCGTGGACGCATTTGAATGACGGCGGATCGGCGCCGGCTTGACGCAGCGCACAACCCACCCGTCGCCGCGGGAAGACCGGCAGGAATCGAAGGGTCTTTTGATGCATCGCAAGGCCGCGATGCATCCAGGGGGATGCGGCCTGCGCCGCGGCGGCCGAAGCGCGCCGCCGCGGCGCAGCGACGAGGCCGGGCGCTGCCGGCGCGGCTACTTGAGCTGCAGCCCGTGGGCGTCGAACACCTGCACCGTGACCGGGATGCCCTGGCCGACGCTTTGCGTGACGGTGCAGAAGGCTTCGAACTGGGCGAGCGCGCGGTCGAGGTGCTCGAGCGCGTCGGCCGGCACGCCCAGCGTCAGCACGGCGCGCATGCCGAGCACGCGCAGCCGGCCCTCGGCGTTGCGACCGACCTCGGCGGTGACCTCGGTCGTGATCGGCTCGGGTTGCTGCTTGAACTTGCGCAGCGCGAACAGCAGCGAGTCCGACAGGCAGTTGCCCACGGCGGCGGCGAGCAGCTGCATCGGCGACGGGCCGGCGCCTTGGCCGAGCGGCGGCGGCTCGTCGCTGCGCAGCGGCGGCACCTCGCCGCCGAAGTGCACGTCGAACTGGTAGTCGCGCGCCTGCGTCAGGCGCACGGTGACGTCCTTCTCGCTCATCGCGGGCCAGCCGCCGTCAGCGCACCTTGCCGAGCAGCGTCTGCACGTCGTCGAGCACGGCGTGCAGCTCGCCACGGCGGCCGTCGCCGACGCGCGTGGCCAGTTCCTGCTCCATGAAGCACACCGTCATGCGCACGTAGGTGGCGTCGAGCGCCTTGCGCACCGCGGCCATCTGGCTGGCGATGTCGAGGCAGGGCTGGCCCTCGTCGATCATGCGCTGGATACCGCGCAACTGGCCTTCGGCGCGCTTCAGGCGGTTGAGCAGGTCGGTACGGCTCTTTTCGTCGGTCAGCATGGACATGGCGCAACCCCGGTCGTCAGGATGGTCCGTCGAGGCGCCCATTGTCGCGCTCCACGGCCTCAGCTGGCGCAGGCGGCTCCGGCCTTCGATTCCGGCACCCCCAGCTTCCTCAGGATCAGGCCCAGCGGGCAGAAGTTGGTGAAGCCGAACTGGAACAGGTTGAAGCCGACGAAGGCGGTGAAGGCCAGCCACCACTTGCTGACAAACAGCGGCGAGCCTTCGACGCCCAGCGCCAGCGACAGCATGATGAACAGGCCCGCGAAGATGCGGATGTAGCGTTCGACGGTCATGGGTTCACTCCTCGGGGGTTGCGTCGGGGTCAGGAAAGCACCGGGGATTCGAAGCGGCGCCGGTACGCCGCGTAGTACAGGACCGGGATCACGACCAGCGTCAGCAGCGTCGACACCAGGATGCCGAAGATCAGCGAGATCGCCAGCCCGTTGAAGATCGGGTCGTCGAGGATGAAGAAGGCGCCGATCATCGCGGCCAGCGCCGTCAGCGCGATCGGCTGCGCGCGCACCGCGGCCGAGTTGACGACAGCCTGCTTGAACGGCACGCCGTCGCGCACCTGCAGGTCGATGAAGTCGACGAGCAGGATCGAGTTGCGCACGATGATGCCGGCCAGCGCGATCATGCCGATCATCGACGTGGCGGTGAAGTTGGCGCCCAGCAGCGCGTGGCCGGGCATCACGCCGATGATCGTCAGCGGGATCGGCGCCATGATGACCAGCGGAACGCCGTAGCTGCGGAACTGCGCCACCACCAGCAGGTAGATCAGGATCAGCCCCACGGCGTAGGCCGCGCCCATGTCGCGGAACGTCTCGTAGGTCACCTGCCACTCGCCGTCCCACTTGATCGCGTACTCGCGGAACGGGTCGCTGGGCTGGCGGATCCAGTACTCGCCCAGCGTCGTGCCGGGCAGCGCCGCCTCGGCGAGCCGGCTGCGGATGCCGAACAGGCCGTACAGCGGCGAGTCGGCCGTGTGGCCGCCGGCGCCGACGTCGCCGAACACGTAGCTCACGTGCTGCAGGTCCTTGGTGTACAGCGGCTTGTCGATCACGCCCGTCTCGACGCGCACCAGCTCCGAC
>JBBION010000040.1:0-15037 GCA_037443345.1 Rubrivivax sp.
CCCGTGCCGACGGCGCGCTCGTGCTGCGCGCCGCGGGCCCCGCGGCGGTCGCCGACGCGCTGACGGTCGAGGTGGCGTCGGGCCGCTGGGCGCCGCTGCGCGGCGCGCGGTTCGAGCGCTGCGCGTCGCGTTGAGCGTCCTCAGGCCGGGGTCGCCGGTGGGCGTCGCATCCGCTGCGCGAGCGCGACGACGAGCAGCACGACGGCCCCGACGACCAGCCCGGTGAGCGCGTCGACCAGCGTCGGCAGCACTGCCGCCAGCCATGTTGCGGCCATGCCCGACGGCGCCGCGACGATCGAGGCCACGGCATGGTGCAGTGCCGGCACGCCGTGCACCAGGATGCCGCCGCCGACGAGGAACATCGCGATCGTGCCCACCACCGACAGCGCCTTCATCAGCCACGGTGCGGCGCGCAGGATGCCGCGCCCGAGCGCGCGCCGCCCGGCGGCGGCATCGCCTTCCAGCCGGCTGAGGTACAAGCCGAGGTCGTCGAGCTTGACCACGCCGGCGACGAAGCCGTAGACGCCCACCGTCATCAGCAGCGCAATCGCGACCAGCACGGCCACCTGCGTCGCCAGCGGCGACGCGGCAACCGCGCCGAGCGTGATCGCGATGATCTCGGCCGACAGGATCAGGTCGGTGCGCACGGCGCCCTTGATCTTGTCGCGTTCGAGCGCCACGAGGTCGATCTGCGGGTCGCCGAGCGCCTGCAGGTGCTCGGCGTGCCATGCCGCCTCGCCGGCGTCGCGGTGGTGCCACGCATGCCAGAGCTTCTCCGCGCCCTCGTAGCACAGGAAGGCGCCGCCGACCATCAGCAGCGGCGTCACGGCCCACGGCGCGAGCGCGCTGATCGCCAGTGCCGCCGGCACCAGGATCGCCTTGTTGACGAGCGATCCGCGCGCCACCGCCCACACCACCGGCAGCTCGCGGTCGGCGCGCACGCCTGACCTGCTGCGCATTGAGCGCGAGGTCGTCACCGAGCACGCCGGAAGTCTTCTTTGTCGCGACCTTGGTCATCGTCGCCACGTCGTCGAGGACGCTGGCGATGTCGTCGAGCAAGGCAAGCAGGCTGGCAGCGGCCATGGGCAGGGCGGCGAGACGTCGAAGCCGGCATTGTCGCGGCAGCGGCGGCGCGGCCCTATGCTTGCGCGATGGCCGCGCCTTCCCCGACCGACGACCGCCGCCACAGTGCGGCGGCGGAGCGCAACCGCGAGCCGATCCTCGTGCAGTGGCGGCGCCTGCTGCCGGCCGGCGGCACGGCGCTGGAGATCGCGGCCGGCACCGGTCAGCACGCCGCGCACTTCGCCGCCGCGCTGCCGGGCTGGACCTGGCTGCCCACCGACCCCGCGCCAGAGGCGCTGGCTTCGATCGCCGCGTGGTGCGCCGGACTGCCGAACGTGAGGCCACCACGACGGCTGGATGTGCACGACGCCGCTTGGCACGGCGTGCCCGACGCCGTCGACGCGATGTACGTCGCCAACCTGCTGCACATCGCGCCGTGGAGCGCGTGCGCCGCGCTGATGGCCGGCGCCGCGCGCCACCTGCGTCGCGGCGGGCGGCTCGTGGTCTACGGCCCGTTCGTAGAGGCCGACCTGCCCACCGCGCCGAGCAACCTCGCGTTCGACGCCGACTTGCGCGCGCGCGACCCGGCGTGGGGCTTGCGTGCGCTCGACGACGTCGATGCGCAGGCGTGCCGCGCGGGCCTGCGCCGGCGCGAGCGCGTCGCGATGCCGGCCAACAACCTGCTGCTCGTCTACGAGCCCAACCCGGGAGTCCCGCGATGACGACCTTGACGAAGCTCGCCCTCGGCCTGATGGGCCAGTTGCGGCCCCGGCCTGCCACCGGCGACGCCGCCGCACGGGTCCGCCTGCCGCGCCCGCAGCGCCACGGCGGCATGCCGCTGATGGCCGCGCTCGCGCACCGCCGCTCGTCGCGCGAGTTCGCGCCGACGCCGCTCGCGCCCCAGATGCTCGCCGACCTGCTGTGGGCCGCCTACGGTGTCAACCGCGCGGCCAGCGGCGGGCGCACGGCACCGTCGGCGCTCGACGCGCAGGAGATCGACGTCTACGTCGCGCTGCCGCAAGGCGCCTACCGCTACGACGCCGCGGCGAACACGCTCGAGCTCGTCGCCGGCACCGACCTGCGTCGCGTCACGGGCTACCAGGACTTCGTCGACGACGCGCCGCTCGACCTCGTCTACGTCGCCGACCACCGCCGCATGCGCCTGGTGCCGGCCGAGCAGCGCAGCCTGTACGCGGCCGCCGCCGCCGGCGCGATCGCGCAGAACGTGTACCTCTTCGCCGCCAGCGCCGGCCTGGCGACCGTGATCCGCGCATGGATCGACCGCACCGCGATCGCCGACTCGCTCGGCCTCGACCACGACCAGCAGGTGCTGCTGTCGCAGACCGTCGGGCGGCCGAAGCCCTGATCGTGCGCCGCCGGCGGGTGCGGGTCAGCCCGATGGACGGCCCGCGGCCGCGCCCCTACCCTGCCCGGCATGCCCACCGCCCCCTCGCCGTCGCCGCCGCCCGCGCCGGTGTCCCAGCCCGTAGCGCCGGCCGCGGCGCCGTCGCCCGAGCCGCCCGCGGCCGAGACGCCGGCCGGATCGTCGTCGCCCTTCTCGATCCGGCTGAACGCGTTGCCGCTGTCGGCGCCGCTGCGCTGGCTCGCACTGGGTACGCGCGACTTCGCGCGCGCGCCGTTCGTCGGCCTGTTCTACGGCGCGTGCTTCATGGTGATGGGCTGGGCGCTGCTGCGCGTGTTCGAGCACGCGCCGGCGTACACGCTGGCGCTGTCCGCCGGCTTCCTGCTGATGGGCCCGTTCCTGTGCCTGGGCCTGTACCAGACCAGCCTGCGGCTGGAGCGCGGCGAGAAGCCCGACTTCGGCGACTCGCTGCTCGCGTGGCAGACGCGCACCGGCACGCTGGCCATCTTCGGCTTCGTGCTGCTCGTGCTCGAGATGCTGTGGGGCCGCGCGGCGCTCGTCGTGTTCGCGGTCAGCTTCGACGGCATGCCCGACTTCAAGGGCTCGATCCGCGCACTGCTCGACCCCGACAACCTGCAGTTCATCGTCGCCTACCTCGCGGTGGGCGGGATCTTCGCCGGGCTGATCTTCGCCGTCAGCGTCGTCGCGATGCCGATGATCCTGCACCGCCAGACCGACGCGATCACGGCCGGCCTGACCAGCCTGCGGCTCGTGCTGACGCAGCCGCTGGTGATGATCTTCTGGGGCGCCGTGATCACGGCGCTCGTCGTGCTCGCGATGCTGCCGTGGTTCGTCGGGCTCGTCGTCGTCGGACCCGTGATCGGCCACGCGACCTGGCACGCGTACCGCGCCGCGGTGGCCGACGGCCCCTGAGCGTTCGCGCTCAGCGCCGTGGCGCGCGCACGGCCAGCAGCGCACGCACCTGAGCGAGCCAGTCCTTGAGCGCCGCCGCGTGCGCCGGGCCGACGCGCAGCAGCACCTTCTGCCCGGCACTCAGCGACTCGAGCGCCGGGTCGACGAACTCGTAGCGCACCCACGGCTGCGTCGACGGGATCGGGCCCTTGACCTCGGTGAGGTGCAGCGCCGGGGCACCGGCGACCGACGGCGTCGCCAGCAGCAGGTCGATGACCTCGACGACGCGGTCGTTGAACGAGCGCCCGGGAAAGCCGAGCGCCTCGTACGCGGCCTGCAGCTGCGGGTACAGCCGCACGTACAGCGCGGCGGCGCGCGCCGGCTCGATGCCGGTGGCGAACCGCACGAAGGCGTCGTAGCGACGGGCGTTGGCCGCACTCGCGGCCAGCGCGCCGTCGGTCGGCACCGCCTCGAAGCGCCCGGGGGTCGGGTGCACCGGCCACCAGGCCGGCGACGCATGGGCGCGGCCGAGGTTGTCGACGGTGGCGGCCACGCGGCGCGCGAACTGGTCGGTCACGACAAACGCACGCAGCGCGTCGCGGCCGACCAGGTCGGCAAGGCGCTCGTCGAGGGTCGGCGCGCGCGCTTCGGGCGCGTCGACGCCCAGCGACTGCGCGACCGCCTCGATCGGGTACTGCACCTCGGGCACCGAGGCCGCGGGTGCCGGGGCGGGCGCGGGTGAGGGCGCGACGGCCGACACCGGCTCGGGCGGCGGCGCCAGCTCGGGCTGCGACCACCACCACCACGCGGCCGCCAGCGCCACGATGGCGACGGGCGGACCCCAGATCACGGCGGGCTTCATCGGCAGCTCCCGCGGCGGGCGTACGGCCCGCCCTCTCGGTACGACGACGCCAGGGCGGCGACGTTCCCCAGGGATGACCCGGGGCGCTGGCTTCGGGCAGCCGCACGCGGCTGCCGGCCTGATCTTGGGCCAGCTGCACGTGGCTACGGGACCGATCTGAGGGCAGCAGCACGCTGCTGCTGGCACCCTGTCAGGGCAGCAGCACGCTGCTGCCCGTGGTGCGCCGCGCCTCGAGGTCGCGGTGCGCGAGCGCGACGTCGGCCAGCGGGTAGCGCTGGTCGATGCGGATCTTGACCTGCCCCGACAGCACGACGGCGAACAGGTCGTCGGCCATCGCCTGCGTGCTCTCGCGCGTGGCGATGTGCGTGAACAGCGTCTGGCGCGTGACGTACAGCGAGCCCTTCGCGCCGAGGATGCCAGGCGCGAACGGCGGCACCGGCCCCGACGCGTTGCCGAAGCTGGCCAGCAGCCCGAACGGTGCCAGGCAGTCGAGCGATCGCTCGAACGTGTCCTTGCCGACCGAGTCGTAGACCACCTTCACGCCGCGCCCGCCGGTGATCTCGCGCACGCGGGCGACGAAGTCCTGCTTGTTGTAGTTGATCGCGTGCGCAGCGCCGTGCTCGAGCGCGAGCTGGCACTTGGCGTCGCTGCCGGCGGTGGCGATCAGCTGCAGCCCCAGCGCGCGGGCCCACTGGCACGCGATCAGGCCCACCCCGCCGGCCGCGGCGTGGAACACGATCGGGTCGCCCGGCTGCAGGCCGCCTTGCGGCAGCGTCTTCTTCAGCAGGTACTGCACCGTCAGGCCCTTGAGCATCATCGCCGCGCCGGTGTCGAAGTCGATGCCGTCGGGCAGCCTGACGACGCACTTGGCCGGCATCACGCGGCGCTCGCTGTAGGCGCCGGGCGGCATGCTCGCGTACGCGGCGCGGTCGCCGGGCTTCAGGTGCGTGACGCCCTCGCCGACCGCCTCGACGATGCCGGCGCCTTCCATGCCCAGCGCCAGCGGCAGCGCGTTGGGGTACAGGCCGGTGCGCTGGTACACGTCGATGAAGTTCAGCCCGCACGCGTGGTGGCGGATGCGGATCTCGCCCGGCCCCGGGTCGCCGACGACGACGTCGACGAGGCGCATCTCGTCGGGCCCGCCGAACTGCTCGATCATCACAGTCTTGCTCAAGGTCTCGGCCATCGCTCGCTCCGGTGGAAGGGTTGTCGGGGTGCACGGCCAAGCCGCGCGGCGGCGCAGGTTAGCGCATCCGCCGTGGCCCCGCGGCGCGACGGGTGTGGCGCCGCACGACCCATGCATACAGCCCCGTGTTGAGCGCCGCGAGCAACCCGGCCAGCACCCACTGCGCCTCGCGCGTGAGCCCCGCCGGGTAGACGAGCGCACCCAGGTAGTGCTCGACGAAGCCCCCGGCATAGCCCTGCTCGCCGGCGGCGCGGCGCAGCGCGACTTCGAGCGGCGTCAGCGGGCACAGCCCGCCGCTCGCCTCGATCCACAGGCCCCATGCCAGTGCCGGCAGGTGCAGCCACGCGAGCCACGGCCGGTAGGCGACCGCGACCGCGCCGAGCGTGACCCAGGCGATGAACAGCGCGTGCAGCACGAGCACGGCGTCGGCGAGAATGCCCGCGATCATGAGTCGATGTTCCCACGCGCGATGCGGCGCGTGACCTCCGCGCCCAACCTCGCCGTGGCCACGCTGTGGGCCGACGTGCTCGCGCAGGCCGGCATCGCGGCGACGGTGCAGCGCCAGTGGGCCAGCGGCATTGCCGGCGAGATCCCGCCCGACCAGGCCTGGCCCGAGGTCTGGGTCGACGACGACGGTCAGCTCGACGCCGCGCGCGAGCTGCTGCGCGCCCTCGAGCGCGCACCGCAGCGCGACTGGGTGTGCCGCCAGTGCGGCGAGCGCGTCGAGGGCGCGTTCGAGCAGTGCTGGAACTGCGGCGCGGCGATACCGCGCTGAATCGCCGTCGTTCGTCTTCCGCCCATGCGCCTGTCGCCCCGCCTCGTCGTGCTGCTGACGCTGCCGCCGCTGCTGTGGGCGGCCAACGCGATCGTCGGCCGCCTGATGGTCGGCCAGGTGCCGCCGGTCACGCTCAACGCGCTGCGCTGGGTCCTCGTCGCGGTGCTGCTGCTGCCGCTGGGCTGGCGCGCACTGGCCACCGCCGACGCGCGCCGGACGGTGGCGCAGCGCTGGCGCGACCTCGCGTGGCTCGGGCTGCTCGGCATGGGCTGCTTCAACACGCTGCAGTACACCGCGCTGACGACGTCGACGCCGCTGAACGTGACGCTGATCGCCGCCAGCTCGCCGGTGTGGATGCTCGCGGTCGGCGCCGTCGTCTACCGCGAGCCGGTCACGCGGCGCGCGCTCGTCGGCGCGCTGCTGTCGCTGGCCGGCGTCGCCGCGGTGCTGTCGCGCGGCGATCCTGCGCGGCTCGTGCAGGTGCAGTTCGTGCCCGGCGACCTGTGGATGCTGCTGGCCGTCTTCACGTGGGCGTTCTACACGTGGCGCCTCGCGCGCCCGGGCCCGCTGATGCGCGCCGAGTCGCGCCCGGCGTGGAACTGGGCCGAGTTCCTGCTCGTGCAGACACTGTTCGGCGTCGCGTGGAGCGCCGCGTTCGCCGCCGGCGAGCTGGCGTGGACCGACCCGGCGCCGATCTCGTGGACGGTGCCCGTGATCCTCGCGGTGGTCTACGTCGCCGTCGGGCCGTCGATCATCGCCTACTACTGCTGGGGCCACGGCGTCGCGCGTGTCGGCCCGGCGGTGGCCGCCTTCTTCGGCAACCTGTCGCCGCTGTTCGCCGCGCTGATGCAGGCCGCGCTGCTGCGCGAGCCGCCGAGCGCGTACCACGCGCTGGCGTTCGCGCTCATCGTCGGCGGCATCGTCGTCTCGACGCGCCGCGCCGCCGCCCGCCCGGCCGACGCGCGATGAGCGACGTGCCGCCGCGCGACGACGAACTCGCCGACCTCGGCGAGTTCGTCGCGGCACTGATCGGCAGCCGCTTCTCGGTCTCGCCGAAGCGCCTGCGCCCGCCCGGCCCCGACGCCGACCAGCTGCGGCGCATGGTCGACGCGGCCGCGACAGCCCCCGACCACCGCGAGCTGCGCCCGTGGCGGCTGCTGCGCATCGCGCCGCAGCAGCGCGATGCGCTGGCCGACCTGTTCGAGACTGCGCTGCTCGAGCGCGACGCCGCCGCGGGCGCCACCGAGCGCGCCGACGCGCGCGCGAAGGCGCACCGCGCGCCCGAATTGCTGCTGGCCGTCGCGCGCCTGTCGCCGCCGCACGACGACGTCACCGAGCCGGAGCGCTACGTCACGCTCGGCGCCGCGCTGATGGCGCTGCTGCTGTCGGCACACGCGATGGGCTTCGGCGCGATGCTGACCTCGGGGCGCGCGCTGCGCAGCGAGCGCTTCGCGCGCGGCCTCGGCCTCGCCGACGACGAGCGGCCGGTGTGCTTCGTCTCGATCGGCACGCCCACCGAGGTGCGGCGCCACGCGCGCACGCAGGCCATCGAGTGGCTCGCCGACTGGCAGCCGCCCGGCGCCTGAGGCGCCGGCGCACTCTCAAGGTGATCCGGCTTTGCCGGGCACCTTGAACCCCCGCGGGGGGCGGGCTGGGCGCAGCCCGGCCCTGGGGGCGCTCAGATCTCGAGCACAAGCGTGGCGGCGGCGACGACGGCGTCGGTCAGCCGCTGCAGCAGCGGCGACGCGAGGCGCGGGTGCTGCCAGTGCAGCGGCACGCTCAGGTCGAGCCCGGCGCGCAGCGCGACGAGTTCGCCGCGCGCCAGCCGTGGCTGCACGAGCACGGCGGGGTGCAAGCCCCAGCCGAGACCCGCGACGCACGCGTCGACGAAGGCATGCGTCGACGGCACCCAGTGCCGCGGCGGGGCCACGGGCCGGCCCAGGTGCAGCATCTCCATCCACTGGTCCTGCAGCCGGTCCTTGTGGTTGAAGGTCAGGCACGGCGCGTGCGCGAGCGCGGCCGCGTCGACGCCTGCGGCGAAGCGGCGGGCGACGAAGTCCGGGCTCGCGCAGGCCACGTAGCGCAGCCGCCCGAGCGCGACGCTGCGGCAGCCCTGCACCGGGGCGGCCAGCGTCGTCACCGCGGCGAGCACGTCGCCACGCTTCAGGCGCTCGGCGGTGTGCGCCTCGTCGTCGAGGCTCAGGTCGAGCAGCGCGTCGCCGCCGGTGCAGAAGGCGGCCATCGCCGGCACGAACCACGCCGCCAGGCTGTCGGCGTTGACCGCGACGCGCAGCGTCGGCGTGCCCACGCCGGCCTCGGCGAGCGCGGGCAGTGCGGTGCGCAGGTCGCGCTCGAGCAGCGCCACCTGCTCGACGTGGCGCAGCAGCTGCAGTCCGACCTCGGTCGCGGTGCACGGCGCGCCGCGCACGACGAGCACCTGCCCGATGCGCTGCTCGAGCAGCTTGACGCGCTGCGACACCGCCGACGGCGTCAGGTGCAGCGCCTGCGCCGCGCGCTCGAAGCTGCCCTCGCGCACGACCGCGGCCAGGGCTTCGAGCAACGCGTAGTCGAGCATCGGGGTTCAGCGGCGCTTCAGCGGGTTGAGCAAGTCTAAGTGGCCGCCGCGGCGCGGTGCGGGCATGCTGCGCGCCGATGTCCACCACCGTCCCCGCCCTTGCCGCCGCCACCCAGGGCTTCGCACTCGGGGGCTCGCTGATCGTCGCGATCGGTGCCCAGAACGCCTTCGTGCTGCGCCAGGGACTGCGGCGCGAGCACGTGCTGCCGATCGTCGTGTTCTGCATCGTCGCCGACGCGCTGCTGATGCTCGCGGGCGTGGCCGGTCTGGCCACGGTGCTCGGCCACCGGCCCGAGCTCGCGCGCGCGCTCACCATCGGCGGCGCGGCCTTCCTGGGGGTCTACGGACTGCGGGCGCTGTGGCGCGCGCTGCGGCCCGGCGCGTTGCAGGTGGCGGACGACGGACACCGCGTCACGCTGGCCGCCGCGATCGCGCAGTGCGCGGCCTTCACGCTGCTGAACCCGCACGTGTACCTCGACACCGTGCTTCTGGTGGGCAGCCTCGGCGCACGGCTGGGCGAGATGCGCTGGTGGTTCGCCGCCGGCGCCGGGGCGGCGAGCTGCGTGTGGTTCGTGTCGCTGGGCTTCGGCGCGCGGCTGCTCGCGCCGCTGTTCGCGAAGCCGCGTGCATGGCAGGGGCTCGATGCGCTGATCGGCGTCGTGATGCTGGCGCTGGCGGCGATGCTGGTGGGCGGGGACGCCGGCGGCGCGGTGCCGACCGCCGAACGCTGAGTCGACCGTCCGAGCGCAGCGACGGACGCGCAGCGATCAGCCGACGCGCACGACGACGCGCCCGCGCACCTTGCCGTCCATCAGCCGCTTCGCCGCGTCGACGGCGTCGGCGAGGCCGATCTCGCTCGTCATCGACTCGAGCAGGGCAGGTTCGAGGTCGCGCGCGAGCCGCTGCCAGGCCTCGCGGCGGCGCGGCATCGGCACCATCACGCTGTCGACGCCCGCCAGCGTGACGCCGCGCAGGATGAACGGCGCCACCGTGCCCGGTAGGTCCATGCCCTGCGCCAGCCCGCACGCGGCGACGACGCCGCCGTAGCGCGTCTGCGCCAGCGCGTTGACGAGCGTGTGCGAGCCCACGGCGTCGACGACGGCGGCCCAGCGCTCCTTCTGCAGCGGCTTGCCCGGCGCGGCGAGTTCGGCGCGGTCGATCACCGCAGCGGCGCCGAGCTGCTTCAGGTAGTCGCCCTCGGCCGCCTTGCCAGTGGCCGCCGTCACGCGGTGGCCGAGCCGCGCCAGCAGCGCCACGGCGACGCTCCCGACGCCGCCGGTGGCGCCGGTGACGAGCACGTCGCCGTCGCCCGGCTGCACGCCATGGCGCTCGAGCGCCAGCACGCACAGCATCGCCGTGTAGCCCGCGGTGCCGATGGCCATCGCCTGCCGCGGCGTGAACGCCGCCGGCAGCGGCACCAGCCAGTCGCCCTTCAGGCGCGCGCGCTGCGCCAGGCACCCCCAGTGCGTCTCGCCCACGCCCCAGCCGTTGAGCACGGCGCGGTCGCCCGGCTTCCAGTCGGGGTGCGTGCTCTCGAGCACGGTGCCGGCGCCGTCGATGCCGGGCACCATCGGCCACTGCCGCACGACCGGCGCGCGGTTCGTGATCGCCAGCCCGTCCTTGTAGTTCAGCGTCGAGTACTCGACGCCGAGCAGCACGTCGCCGGCCGGCAGGCGCGCCTCGTCGAGTTCGGTCAGCGCCGCGGTGACGCCGGCTTCGGTCTTGTCGAGCAGCAGGGCCTTGAACATGCGGTCTCCTCCGGCGGATCAGCGGGCTTTCAGAAGTGCGCGCAAGTCGTTGATTCGTCGCCACATTGCGGTGGCGCCTGCACGCGGGTGCTGCTATTCTGCCGCGATGGCGAAGTCCTGGACCGCTCTCATGCTGGGTGCCGCGCTGGTGCTCGTTGGCTGCGCGTCCGCACCGCGGCCGCCGGCGGTGGCCGCGACCGACGCCGCTGCGGCGGATCCCGGCCAGCCCGAAGTCGTGCTGACGGCGATGAGCTTCCTCGACCGCCCCTACGTGCGTGCCGGCAACGGCGAGACCGGCTTCGACTGCAGCGGCTTCACGCGCCACGTGTTCGATGTCGCTGCCGGCGTGCAGCTGCCGCGGCGTGCGCACGACCAGGCGCACGCGAGCGGGCTGGTCGGCGTGCCACGCGACGCGCTGCGGCCCGGCGACCTGGTGTTCTTCAACACGCTGCAGCGGCCGTTCTCGCACGTCGGCGTCTACGTCGGCGAGCACCGCTTCATTCACGCGCCGCGCGTCGGCGCGCAGGTGCGCATCGAGGATCTGCGCGTCGACTACTGGGCGCGCCGCTTCGACGGTGCTCGCCGCGCCGTGCTCGGCGGCGGCGAGCGCCTCGTGCGCGCCGAGCCCGCGCCCGCCCCTGCCGCCGACAGGCCCTGAGCCGCGGTACCGCAGCTGCCCGCGGCCGCGGCGGCACAATCCGGCGCATGGCCGAACGCACGATCCCGATCGCCGACCAGCGCTACGCCGCCGCGGTGCCGCGCGTGCCGCCGGTGCTGCACGCGCCGACCGGACTCGTCGCCGACCGCCTGGGCCGCCCGCTGCGCGACCTGCGCATCTCGGTGACCGACCGCTGCAACTTCCGCTGCAGCTACTGCATGCCCAAGGAGATCTTCGACGGCAGCTACACCTTCCTGCCGCACGCGTCGCTGCTGACGTTCGAGGAGATCACGCGGCTGGCGCGCCTGTTCGTCGCGCACGGCGTGCGCAAGATCCGCCTGACCGGTGGCGAGCCGCTGCTGCGCAAGCACGTCGAGACGCTGGTCGGGATGCTCGCCGCGCTGCGCACGCCCGACGGCGAGCCGCTGGACCTGACGCTGACGACCAACGCGACGCTGCTGGCGAAGAAGGCGCAGGCGCTGAAGGCCGCCGGGCTGCAGCGCGTCACGGTGAGCCTCGACGCGCTCGACGACACGGTGTTCCGCGCGATGAACGACGTCGACTTCCCGGTCGCCGGCGTGCTCGAGGGCATAGCCGCCGCGGTGCGCGCCGGGCTGGGCCCGATCAAGGTCAACATGGTCGTCAAGCGCGGCACCAACGACCACGAGATCGTGCCGATGGCGCGCTTCTTCCGCGACCACCACGGCGGGCGGATCGTGCTGCGCTTCATCGAGTTCATGGACGTCGGCAACACCAACGGCTGGCGCATGGACCACGTGCTGCCGTCGGCGCAGGTGCTCGAGCGCATCGACCGCGTGTTCCCGCTCGAGCCCGTCGAGCCCCACTACACCGGCGAGACCGCCGAGCGCTGGCGCTACCGCGACGGCGGCGGCGAGATCGGCCTCATCAGCAGCGTCACGCAGGCCTTCTGCCGCGACTGCAACCGCGCGCGGCTGTCGACCGAGGGCAGGCTGTACCTGTGCCTGTTCGCCACCCGCGGCCACGACCTGCGCGCGCTGCTGCGCGGCGGTGCGAGCGACGACGAGATCGCCGCCGCGATCGGCCTGGTGTGGAGCGAGCGCGACGACCGCTACTCCGAGCTGCGCAGCGCCGGCGTCGCGCCGGCCTCGGGCGGCGAGCGCAAGGTCGAGATGCACTACATCGGGGGGTGAGCATGGACACGAAGGCCTGCCTGCGCAAGGCTTCGTGCCTTGCGAACGCCCGGCGCGTCCTCGCGCCGGGCAGGGACACGGAAGGGAGGCAGACGCGATGACCACGCCGTCGGCCTGGGACACCTGGCTCACCCGGCGCGTGCGCTGGCGCCTGCTCGCGCTGACGGTCGCGAGCTTCGCGCTGCCCTGGGCCGTCGGCGAGTTCGCGAAGACGTTCTACCAGGCCGGCCTGCACGGCGACCCGGTGCGCAGCCAGCTGCTCATCGACTACGTCGTGATCGGCGCCATCGTGTTCTCGCTGACGATGGTCGTCACCTATGCGCTCGGCGCGTGGATCCACGGCGTGATGCGCGGCCCGCGCCACGACGGCGACCGCTTCCCCGACGCCAGCGGCGAGGCGCTGCGCGATGACTGAACCCGCGCTCGACCCCGCCGAGGTCACCGGCCTGATCCTCGCCGGCGGCCGCGGCAGCCGCATGGGCGGTGTCGACAAGGGGCTGCAGAACCACCGCGGCATGCCGCTGGCGCTGCACGCGCTGTGGCGGCTGCAGCCGCAGGTCGGGCAGATCATGATCAACGCCAACCGCAACCTCGGGGCCTACGAGTCGTTCGGCGTGCCGGTGTGGCCCGACGCGCTGCCCGACTTCGCCGGGCCGCTGGCGGGCTTTCTCGCCGGGCTCGAGCACTGCGAGTCGCCGTGGCTCGTCACGGTGCCGTGCGACACGCCGCACTTTCCCGCCGACCTCGTCGCGCGGCTCGGTGCGGCTGCACTGCACTCCGACGCCGAGATCGCGATGCCCACGGTGTGCGAGGCCGACGGCCGCTGGCGCACGCAGCCCGTGTTCTGCCTGCTGCGCACCGCGCTGCTCGAAAGCCTGGCGCGCTTCACGCACGAGGGTGGGCGCAAGATCGACGCCTGGACCGCGCAGCACCGCAGCGTCGAGGTGCCGTTCGACGACGCGGCCGCCTTCTTCAACGCCAACACGCTGGCCGAGCTGCAGCAGCTGCAGGCGCGCTGACCCGACGATGGGCACCGCCCCGAGCCTCGAGCAGATCGCCTCGTGCGTCGCCGGCTACGACCCGAACGCGCTGCCGGTGGCGCAGGCGCAGGAGTTCATCGCGCGGCTGGTGCCGCGCGTCGAGGCCTTCGAGAGCGTCGCGCTCCGAAGCGCGCTCGGACGCGTGCTCGCGCACGACGTCGTGTCGCCGATCGACGTGCCGGCGCACGACAACTCGGCGATGGACGGCTACGCGCTGCGGGGAGCCGAGCTGGCCGCCGGCGCGCCGACGACGCTCGCGGTGGCCGGCACCGGGCTGGCCGGCGCGCAGTTCGCGGGCGACGTGCCGCCGGGCCACTGCGTGCGCATCATGACCGGCGCCGTGATGCCCGACGGACTCGACACCGTCGTGCCGCAGGAGTTCACGACGGGCGACGGCGACCGCGTCACGATCCCGCCGGGCGTCGTGCGCGCCGGCGACAACCGCCGCCTGAAGGGCGAGGATCTCGCGCGCGGCAAGGCGGCGCTGGCGGCCGGGCGGCGGCTCACGCCGGCCGACCTCGGCCTGCTCGCCTCGCTCGGCCGCGCCGAGGTGCCGGTGTGGCGGCGGCTGCGCGTCGCGTTCTTCTCGACCGGCGACGAACTGCGCTCGATCGGCGAGCCGCTCGAGCCCGGCTGCGTCTACGACAGCAACCGCTACACGATCTGGGGCATGCTGCAGCGCCTGGGCGTCGACGTGATCGACATGGGCGTCGTGCGCGACGAGCCGGCCGCGCTCGAGGCGGCGTTCCGCACCGCGGCGGCGAGCGCCGACGCGGTGATCACGTCGGGCGGCGTCAGCGTCGGCGAGGCCGACCACACGAAGCGCATCATGAAGCAGCTCGGGGACGTGCTGTTCTGGCGCATCGCGATACGCCCGGGGCGGCCGATGGCGATCGGTCGCATCGGCGACGGCGACCGGGCGGCGATCCTGTTCGGCCTGCCGGGCAACCCGGTGGCGGTGATGGTCACGTTCTACGCCTTCGTGCGCGACGCGCTGCTGCAGATGATGGGCGCCGCGCCGCAGCCGCTGCCGCTGCTGCGCGCGGCGAGCACCACGGCGCTGCGCAAGAAGCCCGGGCGCACCGAGTACCAGCGCGGCGTCGTGACACGCGCCGCCGACGGCGGCTGGCAGGTCGCGATCACTGGCAGCCAGGGCAGCGGCATCCTGCGCAGCATGAGCGTGGCCAACGGGCTGGTCGTGCTGCACCACGCGCAGGGCGACGTCGCCGCCGGCGACCTCGTCGACGTGATCCCGTTCGACGGGCTGGTCTGAGCCGCTCACGGCGCCGGCGCGTGCGATCCGGCACGCGCCGGCGCGCCGCGCCCTACACGTCGTTGCCACCGGTAACGGCTTGCAGCGCGACATCCCCCTAGGATGACGATGACGGCACGGACGGCGGGCTGGCCCGACCTCCGCACCGACGCGCGGCACGCCGCCGCGCGATCCGATCACGCCACGTTGGGAGGGCGATCCGTGTCGCTCGTGTTGATCACTGCCAGTGCCCGCCAGGGCTCGCGCGTGCGCACGCTGTCGGCCCGGCGCGTCGCGGCGGCCGGCGCCGCCGCTGCCGTGGTGCTGCTCGCCGCGGGCGCCACGCTCGGCTACCAGGTCGCACGGCTCGCGCCGGCGTCTGCGCAGGACGCGCAGGTGGCCGCCGCGCAGCCGCACCCGTTCGCGGTCGAG